>NZ_DALZUO010000013.1:0-108358 GCF_032013335.1 Anaerospora sp.
GTTGTCCCCATCTTTGAGGCAGATTATCTACGCGTTACTCACCCGTTCGCCACTATCTAACACTCAACACTCAACATTCAGCTTGTTGGCGTAAAGCTGCTTCGCAGCTTATGCGCTTGGCTGAACACTCAGTGTTGAGTATTAGACCGTTCGACTTGCATGTGTTAGGCACGCCGCCAGCGTTCGTCCTGAGCCAGGATCAAACTCTCCATTAAAGTTTTATCTTTATGGAGCCTTGATGGCTCTTAAAGTTTCTTGTTTTGTGTTTTAAAGCTTGCGCTTCAAAACGTTGTGGTGTTTCAGTGAAACACCTAACATCTGGCGTTATTACTTCTTACATTGTTTAGTTTTCAAGGAACACGTTTTGTGTTTGCTGCTATCGCTTGTCGCGGTGACAGCTTATTTATGTTAACATAACCAATTTGTTTTGTCAACATCTTTTTTTTGCTTTTCAGCGCCGCCATTATAGCGACTTATATATACTACCACAACTCCAAGAGTTATGTCAATATACTTTTTAACTGAAGTATCGCTCACAAGCGACTTTTACATAGTACCATTATGGCAACAGTATGTCAAGCAAGATAACAAGTTTTTTTACATTTTCAAACATAACGCATGAGTATCGTAGCATTTTTGACCCTATAGTGTCAAGATAATCCGGAAATATTTTTGCAAAATTCTTACATTAAAGCGAAACACCTGAACAATATTATGTTCAGGTGTTTCGCTTTATCTATTATCTTAGTTGAATTTATTCTTTGTGACGCATATGAGGAAACAGAATAACATCTCGTATAGAGTAAGTATCTGTTAAGAACATCACTAATCTATCAATACCAATTCCCAGACCGCCTGTTGGAGGCAAACCATATTCTAAGGCATTAACATAATCTTCATCCATCATATGAGCTTCATCGTCACCGGAATCTCTTTGCTCAACCTGATTAAGAAATCTCTCTTTTTGATCAATAGGATCATTTAGCTCAGAAAAACCATTCGCAATCTCACGACCAAAAATAAAAGCTTCAAATCTGTCAGTAATCGCAGGATTATCTTTATTCTTTTTGGCCAGAGGAGAAATCTCCAGCGGATGACCGATAATAAAGGTAGGTTGAATTAAATGATGTTCAGCAACACCTTCAAACACATGGTTCAATATATTGCCAATACCATCTTTCTTTTCATAATGTACACCCACACGTTCAGCAAGGGCTCTCGCTTCTTCCACTGTTTTAACAGTTGAGAAATCCTCTCCGGAATATTTCTTTATAGCTTCCGGCATAGTCAAGCGGTTCCACGGGGGAGTTAAATCAATATCTTGTCCCTGATAAGTAATTTGCGTAGTGCCTAGTACTTCCAGGGCAACATGAGCAACTAGCTCTTCCGTAAGTCTCATAACGTCTTCATAATCAGCATAAGCCTGATACAACTCTACAAGAGTAAACTCCGGATTATGCCTAATTGAAATTCCTTCGTTTCTGAATACACGGTTTACTTCATATACCTTTTCAAAACCGCCTACTATTAGACGTTTCAAATAAAGCTCCGGTGCAATACGCATATACAGTTTCATATCTAGAGCATTGTGATGAGTAACAAAAGGCCGTGCAGCTGCTCCGCCTGCAATAGGATGCATCATAGGTGTTTCTACTTCCAGAAAGTCCTGACTATCTAGAAAACTGCGCAGGGTTTTAATAATCTTACTGCGTAAAACGAACGTATTTCGAACCTCAGGATTTACAATAAGGTCGAGATAACGCTGACGGTAGCGGGTTTCAACATCCTTCAATCCATGCCACTTGGCAGGAAGAGGCCGAAGCGATTTCGCCAATATTTCAAAAGAAGTTACTTTAACGCTGATTTCACCCTTTTGGGTTCTGAAAACGATGCCCTCAATACCGATTATATCGCCAATGTCGAGCAAACGGAAATTTTCATATAAATCGTCACCAAGCACATCCTGGCGAAAATACAATTGCACCCGGCCGGACATGTCCATCAGATGAGCAAAGCTAGCCTTACCATGCCCGCGTACGGCCATGATGCGACCAGCTAAACGGGCTGTTTGGCCGTCAAGCTCTTCAAATTGGTTTAAAATATCGTTCGCATGATAAGTAACATGATATTTGCGTCCAAAAGGTTCGATATCCTTAGCCGCAATAGCTGCCATTTTTTCACGCCTTACACGCATTAATTCATTTAAATCCTCTGCAGTTTCCGGTAAATGTTCCTGGTCTTTCATGAAAGTCTCCCCCATAACATAACGCTAGTTGTGGCGCTTAATATCCATTACTTCGTATTTTAGCACTCCCGCAGGAACACTAACCTCGATGATACTGCCAACAGGTTGACCGAGAATTGCTTCTCCAACCGGTGATTCATTTGAGATTCGCCATTCCATAGGATCTGCTTCAGCCGAACCAACAATTGTATATTCAAAAATTTCACTATCTTCCAGATCTTTTAAAGTAACAGTAGAACCAAGAGTTACAACATCAGTGCTAATTTCACCTTCATCAATAACCTTTGCTGTTCTGAGCATTTTTTCTAAGGTAATAATTTCGCCTTCAATAAATGCCTGTTCATTTTTTGCATCTTCATATTCCGAGTTCTCACTGATATCGCCATATTCAATGGCTTGTTTGATCCGCTCAGCTACTTCCCGGCGACGAACAGATTTTAGAAAATCTAGTTTTTGCTCTATCTTCTTTAATCCGTCAGAAGTAAGAATTGTCTGCTTTTCCGCCATTATTTTGCTCCCCTTTATTGCTAAAAATAATCTTTACTATCCTATTCCATATCTCTTTGATTGTGTCAATTTAACGCAACAGGCAATATAAATAGTGTCAAGTATAACTTGACACTTTTTATCGGCATCTGACTCTGAAGCCAGATATATGGCATTATTATAGGCGCTAAACTAGCGTTTGTCAATATTTTCTAGCCTACTTCTTCTTTAACTTCCCCCCTAGACGAAGCATTTAGCTTAATCAATGTAATTTCCTCTACGGTAAGTGCCCGTTCAAAACTCCGGAACCCTGCTAATTTAAAACCGTGCTTCTTAGCCAGCTGATCAATCGTCTCTACCTGCTTTACTGTTAAATCTCTGCCTAGTGTAAAATGTTCATAACGCTTTTCCAAGGCCAATATCATGGTTTCAGCCATGCAAGCATAAGCAGTTTTGGGAGGAAAACCAAAATTAAGACCAAAATTGACATCTCCGGGAATCTCTACTACACCGCCTTCAATCACTAATACGTCTTTCCGTATTTCAGCAACACGGCGGGATACATTACGAGGACGGGCAACATCGCAGATAATTGCGCCAGGTTTTAAGTCCTCCGGCTCAATAATGCTGTCTACCGCACTTGTTACGGCAATGACAATATCTGCTACTCTTAGAGTGGCTTTAGTATTTGCCGTTATGCGCACCGCTAATCCTGTAGATTTTAAAATTTGTTCGGCAATTCTTTCCAATTTTGCTTCATTTCTTGCCACCAATGTCAGATAGCGTACTTCTCTAGCCAGGATTTGCGCACATGCAGCACCAATAGAACCGGTCGCACCCAATATAACCACATTTGCTCTGTCCATACTTTTTCCCATTATTTTTGCTGCCTGCCGGACCCCTTCAAGGGCGGTAGCTACTGTATAACTGTTACCGGTAGTGACAGCTATTTTTAGGTTTTGTGCGATCGTAATACCAGCATCACCGACAATGGAAGTAAACGCACCTAAACCAACAACCTTAGCTCCTAGCTTTTCAGCTACTTTACCTGCTTTAATAATTTTGTTAACCACATAGGGCTCCGGCATCTCTACCATCTGGCGCGATGTAAGAGGGCAACCGACAAACCAGCCCTCCGCTGAAGCTTTAGGAGACTCAATACCAGTAATATTTGATACTTTAAACGGCGGTATGTACTTCATGATTCCTTCAACAAAGCCGTCGGACCAATTCTTAGCTACCGGAAACTTGCGACTAAAATCCTTGGCTGTAAGAGGATGAACAATAAACCCAAATTTTTCCATGGAATTGCCTCCTTAAGAAAACCGTGTAATCCTTGGATATACCTGCAACTGATTTAATAATTCCTCATAGTCTCCCGGCATCAGTTGCCCAGCTTCTTTGCCAGCAAGAGCAACTAATACAGCCTCCAAAACATTGGTTCCAAAAGAACGCCCTCCCATATCAGGAGTAGTCGTCACTAAAGTAGCAACTCCCCGCTCTTTTAACAAGCTTTGATCCTCTGCTGTAACCGTATTGGTAATCAGTGTTTTTCCGGTAAGCGTAAGCGGCATATAACGGCGGATAAAATGAAAATCACCGGCAATTACTTCTGCCTCATTAAAGTAGCTGCCAAATCTTGGCGTATTTATGAACTGCTTATCACCTGTTGGATAAAAAAATCGAATTGGTAGTTTGGTCACTACAGGCGCAACAACCTGCGCTAAACGGGACAAGCCTGTTAAAGTACGAATCGGAAGCGGCACTCCCAACCCGAATAGCAAATCACCAAACACTACCTTGCTGTTAACGTGGACAAGCGCCTCAGCTAAACCAAACCTGTCAACTGCACAGACGATCAATGAAGGTATGTTTTCGAATGAAAATCCTTGTGTTTTGATAAGGTAGTCTACGACACGCCTTTCAAGGGTATTCTTTAAACCACTGCCATCAACAATCGGTGTCCTGCGGGCAGCTGCCGCTATTTTTGCCGATTCTCGAAATGTATATCGTCGTCCTCCGGCATAAATATATAGATCAGTTCCACCTAACCCGAAAGCATCTACCTGACCATCTAACTCCCGAATAAGCTGAATGGCTTTTTCTCTGTCACCATCAGTACCTAAACGTTCGATAGTAACAGGTTGACCACAAAAATCTTGTACTACTTTATGATCACGCCTGGATGATCCCAGGCTTATGCTAACTACATGCTTCATACGGCCTCCTAGAACTGGAGCTGGCGAATAATTGACTGTACTTCCTCAGTGTTTACATACTTGTCTTCTGCAATCGGTGATTCACCAATTTGAACACCTATCACTTCTTTATCAAGGAGAGTTTCTACCAGTTTAATTCTCATATTCGATCCAATAATGATCACAATATCATATTGGCGTAATCGTGCAATAATTTCCATGATGGTATTGAACAACTCTACACCACTCTTACTTTGTACAAAACTCCATCGCTGCTGCTCTGATAAAACGAGGCAATAATCCACACCTTCTTGTTTGGCGACATTTTGCAAATCCTCATAATTCTTGATAGGAAAACCAATTAGTGCAATACGTCCACCTTTACGGATCTCACCGGCGGTTTCCAGTCGTGAAACGAAAGTACGATCCACACCAATCGTATTGGCTACTTCTTGCTGCGAGAACCCGTGACTGCGCATCTCTAGTATTTGATCAACAGTCTGGTGAATTTTTTGTTTGTTAACAATCTTTTCACCAATTCTGAGCAGCATGGCTATCAACTCCTATCTAGTATATGTGCACAAAGTTGTTCACATACACATTTTAACAAATTTTTCAATTACTCTCAATATAGTATTGTCAATTTATTCCAATTAAATACTAGTACCTTGTCAGGTCTAAAACGGTAGGATAATGGCGAGGCTGTTTTTTGCAAACCGAGGCGGAGGAAAGAGGCATACCGGACGTATGCTGACTGACGACAACGAAGGGGGTGCGGAAAACAGACCGCTAGTATACACTGGGTTAGAGCTAACAAGGTACAAATAAGGACTGTCTTCATCGCTACTGTAAGCGTTGAAGACAGCCCTTCTCTTCATTCCCATGGGTCCATAGGAAAACGTTTAATTACTTTTTTATAGATTTCCAATTTCAGCGGAGTATCGTCATGACTCAAACCTTTTTTCAGGCCTTGTAAAACCCGCAAGCCACTTTGCATTGTTAGCCCCAAATCCTGGGTCAACTGGGACATCGTTGTCCGGCGAGCCTTAATCAGCGAATCATTTAGACTTTTGCCGGCCTGCATATTCTGAACAAAATCATGAGCTAAATATATTTGCGCCATATTTGTCATAGCATTCCCACATGCACCGCTGGCTGTCAGGCCAAGCGTTTCAGGCATGCTGTGGCGAATGCTGAAATCAAGACTTTTTTTCAATTCATCTGTCTCTTGAACAATGCTTGCCGCTAACGTTCGTGGAGTACACAAACAATACGTTCGCAGTGAGCGAATAATTGCATGCTCAATCGTATGAGCCTGTTCCTGAGTTACCAGTCCACCTAAGTTAGCATCTATACTGATTTGCTGACCAGTTTGCAAATTCTTGCCATAAACAGTTACAGGAATATCCATACTATCTCTAAATTCCGTGTACCCGCCTTCAGGCATCCATCCCGCACTTGAAATTACAGGATACTCCTTGCGCATAAGTCGAAAATCAAGCTCTTCCAGTTCATCGCTCTGCAAATACTGACCTGTTTGTTTAAGCGACAGCCAGCGAACATGTTCCCGACCTTCCAATACGGCAATCAAAACCGGAATTTCCTGTCCTGCCGTATCAACTATACTATTCTCATCCAAATCCACGATACGGCTTATCACGCCAACCGGATAAAGAGCTTGCTCATCGACTATCCAGGGGCAGGCTACAATATCATTGCCAACACCTATATCTACCAGCATCTGCCCCCCCTGCTCGACAACAAACATGCCGGTAATGCGCCCCCCCTGGGGTTTGGGCAGCACTCCATTAGCAACAGGAAAAACTAACATATTATCACCGCCATCGGACTATTTACTATGAGGGCGTGTCTGAAAACTGTCTGACCACCCACTGACGGCGCTTTTCGCACCATATTGCGTTAATTTTTTTTGGAATAAGGACCATTATGCCTGCGAAAATTTGCCTTGTCTGGCGGCACAAAAATCACTCGTCATTGGCCAGCCCGCCATTTTTCATACACACCCTAGCGAAACTCATGTAAGATTGCAGCGAAATCTTCCCGTGTCTCCGCTTGATTAAATCTGAGCCTGAGTTCCGCTGAATGGGGCAGACCTTTCGTATACCATGCAGCATGACGCCTCATTTCACGAATTCCAATGTGCTCGCCCTTATAGGCAACCAACATCTCTAAATGGCGCAGTGTCATTTCAAAACGTTCTTCCACAGTAGGTCCGGGCAACAGCTCACCCGTAGCTAAATAATGTGTTACTTGACGGAATAGCCAGGGATTTCCTTGTGCTCCCCGTCCTATCATTATGCCATCGCACCCCGTCTCCTTTACTAACCGCAAAGCATCTTGCGGACTACGGACATCACCATTACCATTAACAGGAATATAGACACTTTCTTTAACCTCTTTAATAATACTCCAATCAGCCTCACCAGAATAAAACTGTTCTCTCGTACGTCCATGAACACTAATTGCCGCAGCACCCGCTTTTTCTGCAAGCATTGCCATTTGTACTGCATTAACCGAACTATCGTTCCAGCCTTTGCGTATTTTTACTGTGACTGGAATTTTCACTGCATCAACAACTCTGGCAATGATGGTGTAAGCAAGCTCAGGAGTTCGCATCAAAGCTGATCCTTCGCCATTTTTAACAATCTTTAATGTTGGGCAGCCCATGTTGATATCGATAATATCTGCTCCGGCCCTTTCAACAATTTTTGCAGCCTTAGCCATTGGCTCCGGGTCAGAGCCAAAAATTTGCAGGGCTACCGGTCGTTCATTTTCGGCAATCTTAAGCATATCCAGCGTATGCTCATTTTGATAAATAAGCCCTTTATCACTAACCATTTCTGTATAAACCAGCCCACAGCCCATTTCTTTGACCAACAGGCGAAAAGGCAGATCAGTAACTCCTGCCATTGGAGCTAAAATAACGGGATTTGCAAGCTTAACTGCACCAATTTGCATGATTATCACCTCTGCCACTATTATATCCCGATCTATTCACACGCAAAAAATATCTCCAAGTTACCATCCAAGCACAAAATATGCCGATATAACCTCTTTAGCTAATCAAAGAGTATATCGACATATCTTGCCAGCTTTTCTTGCAGGGTTATTTATTACGTTCGTAAATCATTCGCAAACCCTCTAGGGTTAGGAAGGACTCTACAACATTGATTGTCTTGGACTCCTTAGCAATAAGGTTAGCCAAGCCACCTGTAGCAACAACATATACTTCCTGTCCTAATTCTTCTTTCATTCGGCGCACGATTTCATCAACCTGACCGACAAAACCAAAAATAATTCCTGATTGCATGCTGGTAATCGTATTTCGACAAATAACTGATTTTGGTTTAATCAATTCAATTCTTGGTAACTTAGCAGCCCGTTGAAAGAGTGCTTCTGTAGAGATGCCAATACCGGGAGCAATAGCCCCCCCTAAATAATCGCCATTTTGTCCGATTGCACAGAACGTAGTTGCCGTGCCAAAGTCAACAATAATCAGTGGTCCTCCGTATTTTTCATAAGCCGAAATTGCATTAACAATACGGTCAGCACCAACCTCACGGGGATTTTCGTATTTTATTGCAATACCGGTTTTAATTCCTGGTCCTACAATAAGCGGTTCAACGCCAAAATAACGCTGCGCCATCCGGGACAGAGGCGCCATCAATGGTGGTACAACTGAGGAAATGATAACGGCATCAATATCTTTAGGGTTAAGTTGGTGATAAGTAAATAGATTATGAATAAGCATACCGTACTCATCAGCTGTTTTTTGACGGTCTGTAGACACACGCCAATTAACCAAGAGCTTTTCACCCTCATAGACACCTAGTACGATATTGGTATTACCTACATCAAACACCAGAAGCATGAAAGAAATTCCTCCTAAAAATAGTAATAATAATTTCGTCTCTTTTTTACTGATGCGTAATCCAGTTTATCTCCAGTATATTTCGAATACAGACCCCAACCATATTACGAATCGGCATGATTTTAACTCCTTATGCATATGCTTGTCAACTGTTATTTGCTGGCTGTTGTACCGGTACTCGCGGCCGAATAGATACATCGCCTGCAATTACTTTGCGCACTCCTACCTCCGTATCAACTAGCAAAGCACCATCTTCATCAATGTCAACAGCTGTTCCACTATACTGTTCATCGGGCCCAATCACATTAACAGCTTGTCCAAGCGTTACCGACAGGGTTTTCCATTCCTCAAGGATAGGTGCAAAGCCATGCTGGATAACCTGCTGATAGACCTGTTCCAATTCCGTTAATATACGGCAGAGCAGTTGCAGCCGAGAAATTCCCTCTCCTGTCTCTGCGAATATGGATGTTGCAATTTCAGCTAATTCAGGTGGAAATTCATCGGCAGCAGTATTGACGTTAATTCCAATGCCGATAACAATATAATTAATTGCATCCATTTCTGCATTCATTTCGGTTAATATCCCAACTAGTTTTCTGCCGTTATATAATATGTCATTTGGCCATTTAATACCACAAGGCAAATTACAAAAACTACGAATTGCTTTTGTGACAGCGACTGCCGCCATTAACGTACATTTTGGTGCTTGCTGCGGTTGAAAGGGCGGCCGTAATACTACTGACAACCAGATCCCTTTACCATGCGGTGAAAACCAACCTCGTGACAACCTGCCCCGCCCTACTGTTTGAGCCTCAGCTACAACAATAGTACCTTCCGGACAGCCATCGGCAGCTAACTTCTTCGCTTCGTTATTTGTAGAACTAACATCGGTAAAATAGTGAATTACTGTGCCCAAAACCTGTGATTCCAAACAAGCTTCTATCTCTTTGGGCAGCAGCAAATCCGGTGCTTGTCGCAAAGTGTATCCCAGCCGTGGATGAGCTTCAATAGCATATCCCTCATTTTTAAGTGACTGTATGTGTTTCCATACAGCGGTTCGCGAGACAGAAAGCATCCGGGATAAATCTTCGCCTGATATGTATTGACCGCTATGCGATCTAAGTACTTGAAGAATTTGGGTACGCATAAGTTGCGCCCCCCTTTCGCAGGATCGATTGTTATCATCATTTTAATGATAAGTTAACCTTATGTCAATGTCTTAAACGAACCGGCTCCCAACGATAAAAGAACGGCAGGGAATATCCCTACCGTTCCTTATCTATAGCTTTGGCACTTTAATTGTTGACACCATCAGCCCTGACAGTATAAGGACTACCAGACTATGTACCGCTACCGGTATGCCTTGGCCGATAACCGAAAAAATCGCTAAGAGAGAACCAGCTCCGGTAATCGGCAGCCCCACAAAGTAACTGCGAATTGCAGCCAGATTGAACCGGGCTAATCGCAAAGCACCACAAACCGGGAATAATGCTGCCAGCAGGTAACCGCTCCAGCCGATTTCTGTAAAATACATTAAATAAACAATAGTAGCCGGAGCAACACCAAATGAGACTAAATCAGCCAGAGAATCCAATTCCTTACCGAATTCGCTAGTCGCATTCAACCGGCGTGCAATTCTACCATCCAAACTGTCAAACAAAGCTGCCCCCATAATCAACCCTGCAGCCACTAGCCATTTCCCTCCAAAAGCAAGCAAAATCGCTAGTACTCCAGCAAAAAGATTAATAATAGTCAGCACATTAGGAATCCATTTTTTTGTCATCTCGCTCCCCCTCCTCGCTTGAGTGTCACCAGTTCAAGGTAACCATATGGGCAGGGACCCGGTTTCAGGACGACAAAGTTACTTACGGGAGATATAGACAATTTTAGGACCCGATCCATCATCAGTACCTGACGGTATCGTGGTCGTCTCATCAGCAAGCTGCTCATCAGAAAGCGGTTTGGAAGTAATCTTCCCTTCTTTCAGCAGTTGTTCCAGTTCATTTGCTTCAAGAGTTTCTTTTTCCATAAGAGCATTCGCAATAAGATGTAATTTATCCATATTATTTTGCAGCATTTCTTCGGTTTTTGCGTAAGCATCCTCAATGAGCCGCCGGACTTCTTTATCAATCGCGCAAGCAACTTCTTCACTGTAATTACGGTCTTGAGCAATATCTCGTCCTAAGAATACTTGTTCCTGCTTGCGGCCAAAGGTAATTGGTCCCAAGTTTTCACTCATACCCCATTGTGTAATCATTTTACGCACTAAGTCCGTTGCCCGTTCCAAATCATTTTGCGCACCAGTACTAATTTCTTTTAGCACCAATGCTTCAGCAACACGACCACCTAAAAAGGTTTTTAACTGATCGCGCAACTCAGAACGCGTTGCATAATAACGGTCTTCCTTAGGCAGCATCAGCGTATATCCACCGGCCCGGCCTCTGGGAATAATCGATACTTTATGCACCGGGTCCGCATCTGGAAGCAGCATACCGACCAAGGCATGGCCTGCTTCGTGAAAAGCAGTTAACCTGCGTTCTTTATCACTGATAACCTTACTCTTACGCTCAGGGCCGGCAACCACCCGCTCGCTGGCTTCTTCTAATTCAGGCATTTCAATGCGCTTCTTACCCCGGCGAGCGGCTAACAATGCAGCTTCATTTACCAGATTACTCAAATCTGCACCGGTAAATCCGGGAGTCCGTCGCGCTAATATTTCCAGATCAACATCTTTCGCCACCGGTTTACCACGGGTATGGACCTTTAATATTTCCAAACGCCCTTTAACGTCAGGACGATCAACCGTAATCTGCCGGTCAAAACGGCCTGGGCGCAGTAACGCTGGATCAAGAATATCAGGTCTGTTAGTAGCAGCAATAATAATGATGCCTTCATTGACGCCAAAACCATCCATCTCAACCAGCAACTGATTAAGAGTCTGCTCGCGTTCGTCATGTCCACCACCCAGGCCTGCGCCCCGCTGGCGGCCAACTGCATCAATTTCATCAATAAATACAATACATGGTGCACTCTTTTTCGCCTGTTCAAATAAATCGCGCACACGGGAGGCACCTACACCAACGAACATTTCCACAAAATCGGAACCGCTGATGCTAAAGAACGGAGTTCCAGCCTCGCCTGCCACTGCTCGGGCAAGCAACGTTTTGCCTGTTCCTGGAGGACCAAAAAGCAGAACCCCTTTAGGAATACGGGCTCCAAGATCATTAAATTTCTTCGGATGTTTCAGGAATTCAACGACTTCTTCCAATTCCTGCTTAGCTTCATCAGCACCGGCGACATCCTTAAAGGTAACTTTAATTTTGTCTTCGCTATGTAACTTCGCACGGCTTTTACCGAAAGACATAACGCGATTGCCGCCGCCTTGAGTTTGCTGCATGATAAAAAACCACACGCCAATTAACAATAACATTGGCAGAATCGATGAAAAAATTGTCGTCCACCATGGCGGTGTCGGCGGCTGCTCCGCCTTAATGTCTACACCTTTTTCCCGTAGGGTGTTAATTAACGTTGGGTCATTCGGAACAACTGTAGTAAATTCCGTACCATCTTTTAGCTTACCGCGAACAGTATTGTCTACAATGGTAACCTTATCCACCTTTTGTTCTTCAACCTGATGCAGAAATTGCGTATAGCTGATTTCTTGCTTATTAGTCGTACGGGATGAGTAATAGTCGATTATCGATATAGCTATAATGATAATCAACAAATAGAAACTAACATTTCGGAAAAATTTGTTCAACCACTAGCCCTCCTCTCGCTGGAGCAACAAGGATATCTCGCGTACCCATAGGATATTATCATACCATATATTATCAGCTGTAGCAATAAAATGGGACTTTTACCAACTAGTACCTATCCTGTGCATATCAATATATTCACCAATTCATGAAAGTAATTCCTACTTTTATTATCGTCTTAATTCTTATTTTTAATCTTTTTATTTTCCTTCATACGCTTCTGGTTTTAAAATCCCGATAAAAGGAAGATTACGGTATTTCTCCGCATAATCCAAACCATAACCAACAACAAAATGGTCAGGAATTGTAAAACCGTTATAGTCCACATGTACTTCTTTTTTGCGCCGTTCCGGTTTATTCAGCAAGGTAACGAGACGGATGCTTGCCGGCTTACGGGAATGCAGGTTATCCAGCAGGTAGTTAAGGGTTAGACCTGAATCAATGATATCCTCAACAACGAGCAAATGCCGTCCGGCAACTTCTTCATCAAGATCTTTCAATATCCGGACAATCCCACTCGATGTGGTTGAGGCGCCGTAGCTGGATACAGCCATAAAATCAATTGCGACCGGGATGCTGATAGAGCGCGCCAGGTCACTCATGAAAATAACTGCCCCTCTGAGCACCCCTATCATAAGTATTTCCTCACCCGCATAATCGGCACTAATTTGATCACCAATTTCTTTCACCCGAGTGGCAATTTGGTCTGCCGATAATAGTACTTCTTGAATGTCATTAATCACTGTAATCCTCCTGTTTCATTAATGTAAGCTGCAAAAAACGGCTTGTTTGGGCTGTCACTTTCCCCCGCTCAGACTGGCGATAGCCAGCAGCCCATATTATACCTTGCCGGTCGCAAACCAACGGGATGCTGTCCCGTTGACAGCGCGGGATCTTGCTGTCAATAAAAAACTCTTTCAATTTTTTACTGCCTTTAATCCCCAAAGGGTTAAATCTGTCTCCCTCTTGGCGAGTGCGTACAACTAACGGCTCCTGTAACTCATTCCAGTCAAATAACGCTTGCCCTAATGCCAAAGATTCAATAGGTATATCACTGAGTTTGGCAATGATAGCAATACCTAACTGTGTTAATACCGTACTGCCAGGGATATTCAGCATGACTTCAGACAAAGCGACTCTTGATTTTGATTCACATTGTCGGCTAAAGGTTAATGCTATACTGGAATAACCTTTTTGCGCTATCAAACCTCCTGGTAAAGGAAGGCTGCTTCCAACAGATCCTCTTACTGCCATTTCTATCAAATTTTCCACATGCAAGAAACTTATTCCTTTTAAGTGACCTTGTTTTTTTTCAATTGCCAAGCGAAATATTTCTCGCTGCATACTGACATGGTATTTTACAAGTTCTTCACTATTGAGATAAATGTAATCAGAAGTCTCTTTTCCAATTGATTGCCACGCTTTTTGAGCGCTTTGCAGAATAAAATCGTGTTCATCACTGATAATCTCCGCAGTACGGCATAGGCTGCTGCGCAGAGCAGGATTATACCGGCTTTCCAAGTGAGGAATAAGTTCCAGGCGAATACGGTTGCGCAAAAAATCAAGATTTTGATTGGACATATCTTCGCAAGGCTGCAATTGAGTCAACTGACAAAATGCTTCGATCTCCTGCCTGCTGACTGCCAGCAGTGGCCTGATCAGCAAGCCGCTGACGCGCTTCATCGCTCCAAGTCCTTTAGTCCCGCTCCCTCTCAACAAGTGGAGGAGTACAGTTTCAGCTTGATCATCCCGGTGGTGGCCAATAGCAATTTTACTTGCCTGCCATTCCTCTGCCACCTGGTACAAAAACCGGTATCGTACAATTCGAGCTGCTTCTTCAGCAGATAAACCCGTTTTCTGTATATATTCAGGAACATTAATTTCCGTTTGGTAATATGCCGCGCCTAGTTGACCGGCAATCCGTCCGACAAAGCGTGCCTCTTCCGTTGACTCTTCCCTAAACATGTGATTAACATGGGCTACAGCTATCTCCAGCTGATAGTAGGGGCGCAATTCAGCAAGGATATAAAGCAATGCCAGCGAATCGGGCCCGCCAGAGCAGGCAACCACGACCCGATCGCCTTTAGTCAGCATTTCATATCGCTGAATATGAGCTTTAATTTTTTCCAGCATGTCCCAAACCACCTTCCAACCGGTAATTAATAACCAACCGGTAAATGGTGGCACTAAGAAATATGCCAAAGGCAATCGCTCCGGCAATTAATAAAGTCTGCATGCCCAGTGCAACTCCTTCAATATATTCACCTCTTACCATATGCAGCATAGTCGTATATGCTTCCCTTCCAGGCACTAGCGGTATAAAGCCCGGAGTGGTAAACACTGTAGCCGGCTTCCGCAGCTTCCGCGCCAGTAATTCAGCAATAAACCCAACAGTAAGGCTGGCAAGAAAACTGCCAAATATAACGTTCATTTGGTTGCTGACAGCTGCATAAAATACCAGCCAGGCCGCCACCCCCACAAAACTGGCAGACAGCAGCAGTTGTCGGGGAATCCGATACATAACTCCCACAGCCATCCCCATAAAAAAGACTGCCGTAATTTTGAGTAATACCATTTCTATCACCTCACCAAAGTTGCAGAGCCAGTACAATTACGACTCCCATAGCTACAGCTACTGACGTAAGTGCTGCCTCCAGCCCCCGTGAAATACCACTCAATAGATCACCGGCAATAGTGTCGCTAATAGCATTTGTTATCGCAACTCCCGGTACCAGCGGTAAAATACCACCAACAATGATGATATCGCGACTTAAATGAGGCCATATATAACAGGCAGCTACGCCGATTAATCCAGCCGTTATTGAGCCAAGAAACTCATATGTGAAGCGTACGCCGTGCAGCCGTGAAACAACATGAGCAATATAGCGGACAACGGCTGCAGCAAAAAAGGCCAGCGACAACTCTGCCATAGTGCCGTTTTGAAGTACTGCAAAACCAGCCCCTACCGTTCCCGAAGCAAGCATGGATGGCAATAAGGAAAATCCGGTCCGTTCTTTGGCAATCCGTTTTAAAATGGCATAAGCATCCTGATAGCTAATCCGGCTGTCTACTAACCGGCGCGATAATTCATTAATTTTAGCAATACGGTCTAAGTTTATCGTCCGGTCCCGCACCCGTCTCATGGTTGTTAAGGACCGGCCGCTTCTATCAGTTACCGTAACAAAAACGCCCGTTGGAATGACAAAGCTTTCTGCATACCTGGCTCCGCATGCGCGAGCCATATGATCCATCGTTTGCTCCACCCGCGAGGTCTCTGCCCCGTTTTTCAGCATAATCTCCCCTGCAAGTACAACAAGATCAACTATTTCTTCCGGTGAACTCGGGCTCATCGGTGAACGCCTCCTAAAACTGGCTTAATCGTTGACCGATTTGTATTCTCCTGCCAACAGTCATTCTCCTGCTAGACCCTTAGCCATTACCACCATATTGTATCCTTCTGCAGTTTTTTTTAATCTACTTTCCATCTGGACATAAGGAAGGCCCGGCAAGTATGCCAGGCCATTCTTACGCGTATTGTACGAGCGGCGGCTTGCCTACAAGCCGGGCAACTAACACGGTCATATCATCACGCCGATTGGTCCCGGCCAGTTCATGAGCCTGGCACAAAAGCTTATCAGCTATCTCTTGCGGGTTAGTACTGTTGGTTCGCCGTAGAAAATTAGCCACCCAATTCTCCTTTTCAACTCCTCTGGACAATGCATCAACAATACCGTCACTTACCATCACAATAATATCGCCATTTACTAATGTCGCTCTCACTGGTTCAATTTCTATTTGATGCAATATTCCAATCGGCAATGATGCCGACTGAACGGTAGTTACTTCTCTTACCCGTTTGATAAAACTGGGTGCTGAGCCTATCTTTAAAAATTCGGCTTCTCCGGAATAAGTATCAATAATTGCCATATCAACTGTAGCAAATGTCTCATCCGGTGTACGCAGCATCAGCATTGAATTTACCGTCTTAACCGCCACATCCACATCATAGCCCGCTGAAAGCAGCCGTTCAAGGAACTTGATAGTCATGGCACTTTCCTTGGCTGCCTGCTCACCGCTCCCCATGCCATCACTGAGCATCAAGGCAGTTTTTTCTTTATTTACAGGTGCCACGGAGCACGAATCCCCACACCTTTCTTGTCCTTTCGACGCATAAGCGATCCCTGTCTCAATATGAAAGCATTGCACAGCCTGCATACTGAGACGGCATTTTTTATTCTTTACAATACTGCCGCACTGGGACTCTAATGTTAGTTTTTCCTGAATTAAATCCGTAACAAGCGGCAGAACCGTATTAATGCATTCCCTAGCATGATTGCAGGGTTTTTTCGTCAACTCGATTGTAGTGGCACCTCTCCTGCCGCTTACCTTCACATTAGCGACTTCGCATTCTACCAGAGCGCAGCGTTTCTGGACAGTCTTAGCAACCTCTGTATCCGAGCGTGGTTCTTTACTCATTTGATGAGTTAAGTTATGCAGGATAAGGCCAGTAGCCTTTAATTGCTCGGTAACCATCTGCCGCGTATCAGTAAGCTTCTTCTGCCAGTATAAATTGTTTCTATTTTTTTCCGCCATCCAATCCATGATCTCAACCAGATGCTCCTTATTTAAACAAGAATCCTGCAGCACTTTTGCTAAATTACGAACGGTCAGGCTGCCCGCCTCGGCCAGCGCAAAGCTGTCAAGCAATGCCTGATACGTTTTATAAAAATCCTTTTCCCAGCATTGCGACCTTCGCTGGCACTCACCACAAACCTGTTTACCTACTGCAGCCATTAAATGATTAACCTGATCTTCCTTCATTTTTTCCTTAGCGCCAGAGGATATCTCACCAAAAGCATTCGCCAAATCATAAAACATATCGGAAAGATGGTTTAATTTATCTAGCGCAGGTGCCATTAGTTGTTCTGCTGTAACAAGCGGCGCCGACGAAGCTGCAGTCCTTACCTGCCACAGGGCCAGCCGGCTTGCTGGCAGGAAAATCACTGCTGCTGACGCTAACGCTGCTTCAGCCAATACCCTAATGAGCTCTAACGACTGTCCTAAATACATGACAGCAATCGCATTTCCTAATACAAACCCAATTGCCACAGCATATTTACCAATTGGGCGAAAAACGCCTGCAAGCGCACCAGCCAGTGCATAAACGGCAATGGCCATCGTTGCATTTCCATCACTCAAGCCAATTACAAGCCCAACTGCCACTCCCGTCGAAGCCCCCATACCGGCACCACCGCTTAAGGCTAAGGTCATAATAAGCAAACTCCCTGCTATATTACGCACGCTGTAGTCCCACAAAGTAAAATTGCCGATACCTGCTACCGCAATCGCCAGTATGACCATCGCACAACTATAGGCCTCTGCAGGAAGCTCTTTCCGGTCTTCGCGGTTTGCTAAGAGTGGTGCTCCGTAAAGGAAAAGACTTGATAAAACCAAGCATAACATACTGTCAAA
Source organism: Anaerospora sp. (assembly GCF_032013335.1). Classification (NCBI taxonomy): domain Bacteria; kingdom Bacillati; phylum Bacillota; class Negativicutes; order Selenomonadales; family Sporomusaceae; genus Anaerospora; species Anaerospora sp. The sequence continues at coordinate 18,052 of NZ_DALZUO010000013.1, forward strand.
TAAAACGAGTAAGAGATTGTACAATGCACCTTGCTGCCATAAGGCGATAACCATACCACTTAATGAAACTACTGCAAATAAAAATAAAGGAACTGTCATTACCTTGTTATGAAAACGCGATAGGCGGTCCCGGTAACGAAAGTAAAGAATAATTGCTAAGCTGTATAGCAATGCTTCGCTGTATCTGCCTGTTGATAGAACACCGGCTACTGCCCAGACGGCGGCAGTAATCGCCCTCTTGCCTGAAACTTGAGCGACAGCAGCAAAAAAAGCTAATCCAAAAGGTGATAATTCTCCCATGATTGATACGCGGCTCAGTAAAAAGGCCAACCCATTTGTTAATAACATCTCCCGGCCAAATAAAGCAATCATACTATCCCTTAACAGATAAAGTAAAGGTCTTATATTGATTGACCGCTTAACAGCCGGACGTTGAGCAGACTGCAGACTCTCGGAGATAGGCAGCGCTTCTGCCGGAAGTGTCACAACCGAAACTTTTGGCATATTTTCCACCCCTAGCGCATATGTGTATTCCCATTTTACATATTTTGGTAATCAAATATTGTCCGAACAAGTCGCTTTAATCGTAAAAAAAACCGACAAAAAGGGTGGGTAAAACAGCAAAAACCACCTGACAACTGTTTTGTCAGGTGGCACTGCTGCTTTGGGCATTGTTTTTTTGTCGAAACTCAGCTATTTTGCTTAGCAAAGAGCTGTTCAATTATTCCTTCCAGGATATCCTGTTCACTCACAGTCAATCCATCCGCTTCAAGCGAACTAAGTAGTGCAGATAATATGGCGATACCATAAACAATAATATCTGCCCGCTCGGGCTGGAGCCCTGCTACTTGTCTTCTCTCAGCCAGCGGCATTGCCGCCAAAGTGGTTAAAAGTCGATTTACACAACTTGTCGATAGAAAATAGCGGTGTACCTTCTCACTGTCATAGAGCGCCAGCTGCTGCGCAATGGCAGCCAGTGATGTTATGGTACCGCCTACACCGGTAATGACATCGGCCTGTGCCAACGGAGGCAGTGCTCTGATTGTATCATTTATATAGGGGAGAATCTCGGCAATATTATTTATTATTCCGTTATTATGAGCCGGAAAGATATCTTTTAGACGTACAGCACCAACATTCAGGCTCTGGGCAACCTTTAATTCTTTCCCCTCACCACAGGCCAGTTCCGTGCTGCCGCCGCCAATATCAATAATCATTTGACTGCCTTCGGCCGCTCGTCCCTGCAGGGCGCCATTAAAACTAAGCGAGGCTTCAGCAGTCCCTGACAGAATTTGGATGTCAACTCCGGTCTTTTCCCGGCACAGTTGTATAAACTCTAAGCCATTTGCTGCATCGCGAACGGCACTAGTCGCAACAGCCATCACTTCATTTGCCTTGTACTCCTTTGCAATATCAGCCATGGCAGCGACAGCCTCCAGCGTACGCTCCACCGCCTCAGGTGCCAGGCGACCGGAATGATGCACGCCCTGTCCCAGGCGGGTCGTCTTAAGTTCTTTTACCAGAGGTACAATTTGGCCGTCTTGCCAATCAGCAACAAGCAGCCGAACGGAGTTTGTTCCAATATCGATTGCAGCTTTTATATTCATACAGCCTCCAAATAACAAAGAGCATTCCTCTAGGAATGCTCTGTAGTAGCAACTATTATTCTGCACGTCTGGCGCCACCGCGGCCGCCACGCTTTGAATCAGTATTGCGCTTTAAGTCTGTCAGGCGTTCATCGCTATCTTTAAGGAACTTATTTAGCTTATCTTCAAATGACAAGCTATTAAAGCGATTGGGACGCCGGTTGTCGTTGGTGTGAGGTTTTCTGGGTCCGGGGTTTACTGGAGCGGTCAGTTGCTTGATAGACAACCCGATTTTTCCGCGTTCATCAACCGATAAGACCTTCACCTTGACGCGATCTTGTTCTTTCAGGAAGTCTTTTACGTCGCGAACATATACATCAGCAACCTCTGAGATATGAACGAGACCGACCTTTCCTCCCGGGAGTTCTACGAATGCACCGAAGTTTGTGATGCCAGTCACAACTCCCTCTACCACACTGCCAACTTCAATGGACATACTGCTCAAATTTCCTCCTTAAAAAATGCTTTTAGTTTCTGCAACCATATTATACTCCTGACAATGAAAAGGTGTCAAGGAATGTTGCCTATAACAATATATTTAGCGAACATAGGGAATTTCTCCCGGTTTAACCAGCCCCAATTCTTCACGGGCCAGCTTCTCAACATGGGCAGGTGTCGATAACTTTTGTTTTTCCTGGCCCATAGCTTCATTCGTTTGCTGCAATTGCTCAAGCTGCGTTTTCGTCGCTTCTATTTCACGACTGATAGCAGCATACTGTAATTGCTGATTAACACAAACATAAACGGTATATAAAATTATTGCAATCATAACCACTCGGAACCAGTTCAAGCGGTATTTGCGCTTAACCAATATCTTCCACCACCGTTTGGGAGATTAAGTAACAAAGCTGCTGACCTTATTATTAGATAGAGTATTCTGCGATAGCGGAATAATTCCTCTTTGTGGAAATAAATAAATTACTGTGTGTTTTACTCAGGAGGCGGCTTATCTTTTGGTTTGATTGCACTCAGTTTTCGCCACAAACGTCCAAGCTGGTGCCGGGATTGAACCAGCGGCCATGCCAGCAGGCGAGTTACAAAGCTTACTGGCACAATAACAGTATATACAAAGATCTTTTTACCCCATCTGAGCAGCCATCCAATGCATCGCAATACACGAATCATCAAATAAATTGCGTACCGGCTGAGCAAACGATAATAAGCGGCACCTCCGCCAAGGAGCCCCAGGAAAACATATAACCTAAGTTCCAGCCAATTACACAGCAAAAGGGAGACTAATACAGTAGCAGTTGCAACAATCCAATAGATAAAATCAGCAACTGTTGTCATCACAAAACGAGGCCGGAAAACCCCTCTTAAAACACGATAAAAATCAAAAATGATGCCTAAAAACGCCCCTGTCAGCAAGGTCACCAAAAAGATTTGTATCTGTCCATACAGCTCCATCTTTTCACCTCCATCGCCAGGAGCGATGTAGTCTATTCATCTGTCTCACCAATGTTATCAGACCTACGATAATTCCTGCAAATATCCACCAGGCTGCCCGATACACCTCTTCCCATCTTCTGGCAGGCACGGCATAAACAGGCACCAGCTTATTCTGGTTCTGGTACCAATATCCAATGATTCGCTCCACATACTCCTGCGTTTCCTGGTAAGGCGGTACTCCGCCATACCTTTCCACTGCCCCCGGACCGGCATTATAAGCAGCTAGCGCTAAGATCATATTTCCTTTAAAGCGCTGCACCATTTCACTTAAGTACGCTGTCCCTATTCCGATATTTAGCTCAGGGTTAAAATAGCATTCGGTCGTGCACTCACCGGCATGCCTGCCCTTACAGATATTTACCCGCTTATTTACCTGTCTCCAGGTATCGGGAATAACCTGCATTAACCCATATGCACCCGCTCTGGAGACTGCCCGGGGCTGGAAAGAGCTTTCTGCTTGAATGACTGCTGCTGTTACTTGTGGATTAAGCTGATAAACTTTACCATAGTGGTTGATAAAATCAGCATAGGGAACTTTTTCTATTTCCCTCCATTTATTGGCACTTGAATTAAAATCGTCAAATACAGCCTGCCGATAGCCTTCTGCCATGTAGCGGGCTATGGCGATAATACCTGCATCAATAACCAACATTACCAACAAAACATACCAAACTGCCAGTAAGCGGTGCCGTCCTATCCTTCTCACCTTTTCGTCCCGTTATTTAAGCAGCCTGTTTAGCAGCCCTTTTTTTTGCTTTGGTTCATCATCATATACTAATGCTTTAATCAACCCTTCTATCACAATATTGCCTTTATCCAGATTTAGCTGTTGGATGTTAAGACCTTCTCCTTTAATAACTAACGGTCCCCGTTCTGTATCCATTACCACTTCTTTTTCATCAGCACTTCCCAGCGAAATAACGCCTTCCACTGTCATTTCCTCACGATCTACCAGTGTAAACTGATGACGCCATTTTGGGGTTTTATCGTCGATGGGCATAAAAATCCCTCCTATATACTGACTCAAATTACTATATGCCATTTTTTTCTTTCTTAGCACAAAACATATAAAAAAAGAACGGTAATAAGGCCGTCCTTTTTCGGTCATGATAAAGCTGGGTGATGTTATGAATGTCCATATTGATATGAATCAAACCTGGCAGACTGCCAAATTCATCATAGTACACACAGCTCAGCCGGAGCTGTACCTTGCCCTCTTGATCACTGCCATTTGCTCTTGGCATTTGGCCAATATGCTTGCAAAGCATAATGACCGCCTCCGGGACGCTATGTTTTCCCGGAAAATTAGTTATACTTGTCTGCTGCTTATTGCTACGCTGTTCATCCTGCGCCAGTTTTTAAAATAATTATTTATGCTCACCGCTATTCTGTATAGATATCTTGACGCTAGTCTCTACTGGAATGGTAGGAAAAACTTCATCCCACCGATCCTTCACCTTTTCCCATGTTTTAGGCTCATAAGCTTTTAACTTTTGTCCAAAACCAGCATCATCAATGCCTGCCTTTTGCATGACTTGAAGAGCATGCTCAATATTGTGCTGCACTTCTTGCGCAAACATCATCTCTGCTTTATCCATGAAAGCCCTGTCAGTAGCGTCATGGTCACCACTGCAGCTAATTTCACCAATATTCCCCCTCATAGTAATATTCATTTTGAAACTAATCTGATCACCGTCTATCTGAGGAGTAACAGTTGTTTCCTGCTGGAACATCTCAAAAACCACCGTTTCGTCAGGGTGAAACGGACACGAAAAAGCTATGAGTGCTGCTTTCTCTATTCCCAACAAAAATTTGGCTCCTTTAACCGTATATTCATCCCAGTACTCAAAAAACTTATCTTTCTTAAATACTGCCATTGACCTGACCTTCACCTGCTTACCGCTCATTTCAATTGCCGGCAGCACAACATCAACCTTGTTATCAAGCCGAACGGAAGTAGCTCCGAGATCGGTATTGGACCCGGCCACATGAAGGTTTTTTATCGAACGGCTGATATTAGCAATAAATATACCGCCTGCTTCACCGGTCTGCGGTACAAAATCAAGAAAGGGTCTGGCATCCTGCGGAGTGATATACACTTTCGTCCGCCAACGTATCTCCGCATCACGGCGAAAAAGGTCTATCAGCGTAGTAAGGCCAAATTTGCGGGCAGCCGCCTCACTAATGATAATGCTCTGAATATGTTCAAACCAAAGGGGCTTACTGTTTTGACCGTTGGCATCACGAAGCATCTCATGCATCGAACGGCCTGTATTGGAAATTACATATGTCTTGCTGGGGCTGTTCTCGCCTCTTTTCTGCGGTGACAGAGACAATACCTGCAGACTTAACCGCAGTGGTTTTCTTCCACTTCCCTCTGTGAAGGTTTCCAGTGGTGTACTGTTCTCCAGCCCCTCGTCAGCCAAATCAATAGCTACTGCTAAAACAAAGCTGCGATCCTGAATCTCATGACGATCCCAGCAGCCAGTCAAAAAGACTGTGCTTATTAGGCATAATAAGGTATAGCTAATGAATAGCCGCTTCGTACTACTTACCATTACCGCACCTGCCTAACTGCCATTTTACCAGCAGATAAACGGCTGGAATAATAATCACCGAAAATGCGAAACCCAGCATGCGGCTTACTTTTACCATCGTTAAGTATCCGCTTAAGTCATGAAGTGACATGCTAGCAGCAAAAATAAGGATACTAAAAACAATCACAAATGGCCGGTGATCTTTAAAGCCGAAATATTGCGTCCATATAACGCTCGAAATATACAGCCAAATTACTATTGTGATAAAACCGAGAGGAATCCAGCTCAGCAAAAGATAATTGTCCAGCCGCTCAATAAATGTACCTGGTAGATCAATCCCCCGCACTGCCAGCAGCGTAGGATAAATAATGTTGTTCACTCCGGCTACCGTCATACTGCCTACGGTAGAAACAAAAGTCAAAAGCATCAGTGCACTTTTAAAAATAAAGCTGCCCGATATTGCTGCTACCAGACTGGTACTTTGCCTATCAATTGTCGGCAATAAAATTAAGAGTATTTCATACCCGTAAAAGTAAGGCCAGCTAAAAATTGCTCCTTTTATGACCCCGGCAACATTTACAGGCCATAGCGGATATAAATTGATGAGTTTGACATTGATCATGCTAAGCATCAATAAGCCCAGCAGCGGTAATGCGCTCATAAACAATAAACTTTGAGACAGGCGAAGAATAGTTCCCAGATCTTGTACCGCCCCATAGGCACACACAATCACGAAAGGTAAGATAACTACTTCAATTGGTGTTCGATCAAACATAAAAAAGACAATTTCCCGCCCGAAAGATTGAATCCTCACTGAACTTTGTATCAGAAGCACACCAGTGAAAAACAATAGCGTCACTGCCGTCAGAGCCTTTCCCAAAACACTAGGCAAATATTCAACTATTGACTGGCCGGGAAAGCAATCACCTAATTTGATCATAATTACGCCGGCAAAAAAATACAAGCCGCCCCCTAGTAATACACTCACCCAGGTATGTTGCGCGGCCACGGGTACTAAAGTTGCAGGCATAACAAGCACGGCCGTTCCAGTTCCCATTGCTGCTACCATTAGTGCAAATTGGCTCGGTGACATTGATGTGCGTCTTTCCAGGTTTCCCATATTAGCTGCCCTTCTTTCCTATCCGTTCCTGGTCCTGCTCGCCGAGCTGCTTGGGGCGGCTCTTAAGCAGAGTTTCCGGCAACCGGACGAACATATCTTTCCAGTCTCTCAATAACGTAATGTTAAAGAGATTTCCTCCGTATGATTCACCGAAGCTGCGCAGAGAGCACAGATGAGTAACAATAACCATCAAACTCAGTGCAATACCATATAGTCCTAAAACAGAAGCCATAATAATTGTCGGTACGCGCAAAACGCGCAGCGATGTGCTAAAACTATACGTAGGCATGGTAAAGGAAGCAATAGCAGTAACAGACGTTAAAACCACAAGCAATGCATTAACCAGCCCTGCTTCTACAACGGTTGTCCCGATAACCAAAGCACCGACCACACCAGCAGCACCGGAAATTTTTTGTGGCAGTCGTACAACTGCTTCCTGAAATAGCTCAATCAGGACTTCCATAAATAAGGCTTCCATAAAAGCAGGGAACGGAGAACGAAGCCGCTGTTCCGCTACTGAAATTGCTAACGCTGTAGGTAGCATCCCCGGATGGTAGGAAACAAGCGCAATATAAAAAGCAGGTAGAAAAATAGCAACAGCGGTCGAAAAAAAACGGGTGAGCCGGGTGAGACTAGTAACAATCATAGGGGTAGAGTAATCCTCTGACGATTGTAATATTTGGGCATAAGTAGTTGGTACCAGTAGAATATCGCAGACATTATCTAAAACAATTGCCACTCGTCCTTCATAAAGCGACGATACAACTTTATCCGGACGCTCTGTTGCCTGTGTCTGCGGGAAAGGTGACCAGGGATGATCAATAATGAACTCTTCTACATTAGCGGTAGACGTTACTCTGTCAACCTTAATCCGGTTGATACGCTGCTCTATTTCTTCCATCAAGCCTGGCTTAACTAAATTAGCAGCATAGACCAAAGCAACCTTCGATTTGCTTCTTTCACCAATATACAGCATGCGGACTTTAATGTTATTATCACGGCAGTGACGGCGGATCATAGCAATACTATCCGTTAAGTCTTCATTAAATGCCTCATGAGAGCCAAGAATGACAGTCTCATTTTGCGGAATATTAATCGAGCGCTTGCGGTAGTGCATTGCTTCCATCAGCAAGCACTCTGCAACACCATCAATAAACAAAGCGGCATAACCACTTAGCACATTTGTAATGATTTCACGAGCACTATTGCTCGTGATCAACGCAGATACTGGCAAAATATTATAAAAAGATGTAAAATTGCTAACCTTATAGTCTTTTTTAAGTTGCAGCAGAGGAGCCAGTATCGACTCATCCAGTTTATTACTGCCAATCATGCCTTCTACATAAACAATCAAAGCGTTATGCTCGCCAATGGAGAATTCACGGTATTTCACGTCATCACAATCGCGGAATACTACATCAAGCAACTTCCGGTTAGCGGTAAGGTCTTCAGTAAAGAGAAAAGGCTCTTCTGCCGGCGCTGCTACTTGGCGAATCCGGGCAGTAAGGCTGCTTAATTCCTCGCCCAGTTCAGCACTTCCATTAATCAAATCCCGCAGATTCTTTAATGAATCAAGCGCCTGCTCTTTAGAAGCATGGGCAAACACAGCAGAGAGTTTCTGTATGCGTTGTTCTTTTTTGTACGCCATCATTTGCTCCTCGCTTCACAAGCACATTGCCTAATTTGGTGTTTGCCTCCAGTATGTTATTTTTTGTAAATTGACCTATTTTATACATCATTTCCAGTGATAGGAAGAAAAATAAGAAAAAGCAGAGCATTACGCTCTGCTTTTCTTATTTAATTCCAGCGCTTTTCCAGCGTAACTCCCGGGTAGTAATAACCGACAATTTCTTCCGGCTTTTTGCCGTCTTTTGCCATTTTATTAGCACCCCATTGCGACATACCCACACCGTGACCATATCCCTTGCCGGAAAAAGTAACTTTATTACCTTCTACAGCTACTTTATCCAGCAAAGTAGATTTTAGCTCCGTACTTCCAATTGCAATTCTAAATTCGGGTGCAGGCACTTGTATATTGCCGTTGACAACAAAAATAGTTGCCCGCTGCGATTGTCCTTTTTCCTGTATCGCAAATTTTTCAATTTTGTCTACTTTTTGCCCGGCCTTCTCTACAGCAGCCATTACTTTGTCCATCGGAAAACTCACTGTCCAGCTCTGCACCTCCTTAGGAGCAAGTTCATCCGGTGACTGGACAGGCTTGATATAGGGTGGTTCCGCATCTTTATAGTTGAGACCTTCCTTGGCAGAAGCCGTCATACCACCGGCTGAAGCATGAAACCAGGTTTTTGCTAGTTTTCCCTGATACATAATGACCTGTCCCCGTGTCATTTCAACCGCTTTTTTTACATTATCATTCACATCTTTGGCATTATAGGCCTGAAATTCTTTAATATCTGTCGAAGCCTGTGTCCCACGGGCTGGTACGCCCCCTTTACTTTCGATTGCTTCCAGCGTAAAGGTGCGGGCAATGATTGCCTGTGCAGCTAATGCTTCCACGGGCCAATCACTCTTCATTTCACCGGCTACTACCCCGGCAATATACTCTTCCATCTTCATCGTTTTCTTTTCATTTGTTTCGTGCATAAAGACAGTTATTTCCGGCTCGCTCCCTTGTACATTCTGACTCTGCGGAGCGGGTGACGGCTGGGCTGGAGTAGGTTTCTTCTGCGGACTGCAGCCTGATAATACAACTAGGAATGCTACCAGCAATACAGGAATACACATCCATTTGCAATATGTTTTATTCACAAATAACCAAGCCTCCTTTACGCCTTAGTATGGCAGGAGAGCAAAAAATTCATGCAGGCTTATCAATTAGGAAGGAACTGTGCCACGTCATTTTGCACTTTTTCTTTAATAACGCCGCCGCTTCAGCAATGTCGCCAGGATTACGGCTGCAGTCATTATTACTGGTAACGACAGCAATGGATATCGAAATAAGCGGAAAGGATTCTTCCGTCCCATGACGATTTTTCGAAACAATATAACCGTGATTACGGTCAGTCTCATTGTAGAAATTGCGTATGCGGCAATCAAATCTCTCAATTAATTCAAGACAAAGCTTAGTAACACTATCGGTACAAACAACAGCCACAAAGTCATCACCACCGATATGCCCCAGAAAAGACTCTGTGTACCCTAATTCATAAAGGGTGCTTTGGATAACTTGCGCCGTCATAGCCAGTACACGGTCACCATTTTCAAAGCCATAGGCATCATTATAAGCCTTAAAATTATCCAAATCAAAATACAGTACTGCAAAAGCTTGCTCGTCGTGTACGACCCGCTCCAGCTCCCGCTCAATAATGACATTACCAGGCAGACCGGTGAGCGGATTGGCATGCTTTGCCCGCGTGATTTCAATCTGCGTGGTAGCCTCCAGCAGCCGCTTAATCGTTGTCATTCCAAAATATTGGGCCTCTTTAGTAATAATGATGTAATCATAAATACTGTCGTCTTCTCTGGCAACTGCTGATTTCGCTACCTGTTCCAGGGAGGTATGATAGTCAACAATTAAGGGATGTTTATCCATGAGCAGAGAAACGGGCCGGTTCATATAAACAGCCACACCATACTGAGTTGCCAAACGGCTTAGAAACTTGCTCTTCATCATTAATCCAACCGGTTTTCCATCTTGAACAATAGGCACAGCAAGTAAGCTGGGCTGCGCATTAAAATATTCTAGCAGTTTTCCCCCGCATATAGTAGGTCCAAAAGGCTTGTCATCACGGGCTAGTTCTCCGATGGGAATGGCCAGGGTGGTTTGAAAGTGCTGACGTTTGCGCTGTTCATACTTTTCTTTGATATATTGCCGCACACCCTCAGAAATATCGGTAAAATCAGGCGATGGTTTGTGCAAGAAATAGCCTTGTCCATAGGGAATGCCAAGATTGATTAACGTCGCTAGCTCATTAGCAGTCTCAATACCTTCGGCAATAATCTGTGAGTTAGTTACTAAGGAAAAATCGTATAATGCTTTCAGCATAGCCTGTTTAACATTATCTTTGTCAATACCGCGAATTAGTTCCATATCTACTTTAATAAAATGCGGATAAGACTGGGCGAGCAGACGCAGCCCGGAATAACCGGAACCGGTATCATCAATGGCAATTTTATAGCCTTGACTTTTATAATTATCTAAGGCTTTGCGAAAATTAGTGTAATCCTCAATCGCTGTTTTTTCAGTTATCTCAAAAATTACATTGCCCACATCAGCACTAAGCTGAGCGATTAACTCTTTCGTATATCCTTTCTGAAAACGGCTATCGTAAAAAATCTTGGGATCTACGTTAATAAAAATTAGATTGCTGGAAATTACCTTTTGCGCCTTTTCCAGTGCCTTTGTCCGGCAAAGGTATTCTAACTCCCATACCAGGTTAAATTCAGCAGCTGCCTGAAACAAACTGTCCGGCCGATGCAGGACGGAATCTTGAGGTCCCCGGCTTAGCGCTTCATAACCAAGTACCGTACCCTCAGTAAGGCTGACAATGGGCTGAAATACAGCTTCGATTTGCTTATGTGCTAATATATTCTGCAATTCCAGCAAAAGTGGATTAAGCGGTGCCTCTGCCTGCTCCGCATCACCTGCCGAAAATACACTTGTCATTTCTGCCCATAAGGAAAACATAGCTATTCCCCCTGCGAAAAAGAGTTATTCTTTTATTAAGCTTTAAACTGTGCAATAAGTTCTTCTAAATCATGTGCCAATGCTTTAAGCGTATCGATAGAATGAGTAATGTCCTGTGACGCTGCTGCCTGCTCTTGGCTGACGGCAGCAATTTCCTGGATATTTTGTGTATTCGAGTCTGCCATCTCGTGAATATTAGCAACAGCCTCCAGAGCACTGTTGCATAAGCGTGACTGCTTATCAGCCTCAATGGTAATTACCTTGGCCTGCGATTGCATATGATCAATAGCTTGCATAATATCATTAAAAGAAGTGCCTAATGTCCCGGCAATAGCAACCCCCTGATCCACCTGGGTAAAGCTTGCACCGATTGCTTGGATGGCTTGATCCGTTTCTGTTTGTATTTTTTTCACTAATACAGCAATATTTTTCGTTGCTGCTGCTGATTGCTCAGCAAGGCGCCGTACTTCACTGGCAACTACCGCAAAGCCCCTGCCGGATTCGCCTGCCCGGGCAGCTTCTATTGCCGCATTTAAGGCTAGTAAATTGGTCTGTTGGGTAATAGCTGTAATAATATCGGTAATTTGTCCAATTTCTCTCGCACTTGAATTTAATACCTGAACGGTTTGCGAGGTTTGATCAACAAAGTGTTTTATACTTTGAATAGCGTTAACCGTTTGTTCTACCACTGTTTGCCCCTGAACTGCTGTGGCAGAACATTCACTGGTAGCATTTGCCACCTGCGATGCGGTGCTGGAAACAGTAGCACTAATGGTAACCAGTTCGGTAATAAGGTGCTCTGTTTTTCCGGTTTCCTGTCCTTGTCCGGTAACTTTTTGAGCAATATTTTGAATTGACTGGGTAACCTGCTGACTGGCTGTATTGGATTGCCCGGAAGCAGCTACAACATAGTTTGAGGCCTCAACGATAGACGTAGATGATTGTTGAACAGCCTGGACAATCTCCCTCAGATTGCCTGTCATGATACAAAAGGCTTGTGCCACATGAGCAATTTCATCCTTGCCATTCACAATTAAATCACAAGTGAGATCGCCGTCAGCAACCCGTTCCACCTGCTTAACCAGTGCCTTGAGCGGCTGAAGGGCTACACGGGTCACACCGATCCCGCAAACAGCAAAAAAGAGGATTAAGCCCAGTGCGACTTTGGCGCTTAGCCCGACCGTATCATAGGCGGCCTGCAATGCTTGCTGATTCGGATAAGCACTTACTACTACCCAGTCAGTATTTTGTATTGGCCGGTAAGATAATAAATAGTCTTGTCCCCGGAATTTACCCAGACCATTCCCGGTCTTTTGCTCTACCGCCTGCAAGTAATACTCTTCGTTTAAGCTTTTCCTCTCTGTTACTGCCGTTGAGTCAGCCTGGTAAAATAACGGTATTCTGTTTTTATCAATAACAGTTAATATGTATCCCGGATTTTGCGATAAAATGTTTTCAATCATTGTTTGGATGTTAGTAATGGAAATATTGGCGCCTAGCATGCCAACTACACGATTTCCTTCCCCATATATCGGTGCCGATCCGATGATTGTCAATTGATTCGTCACCTTACTGACAATAGGATCTGAAAAAGTACTTGTTCCTTGCATGGCTTGCTGAAAATAGTCACGATCAGCAATGCTGACCAGGCTGCTGCCGTCGGTGCGGGCCAGCTGCTGACCTGATGCATCAGCTACAAATAAAGCATCACTGCCGCCATAAAAAGGCCGTACTTGCTGCAAGTACTGTTTTGCCGTATCTGCATTCAGTACGCGAAATGCTTCACTGCCACTAGCCACGGTTAAAAAGTTCTTTTTGCCGATTACGTAATAGCCAATATCACTGGCAACCCGCTCTGCAACCTTACTATTTTTATCGATAGCTGATTCGGTTAAGTTCTCCATTGTTTGATTAGTAGTAAACCAGCCAAAGATGAGCAAGGGTATGGTACAGGTAATGATAGTAAACATAATAGCCCGTGAAACCAAGGATGCTAAACCGCCGCCAGGCCGAAAGTTTGCCAGTTGTTTCATAATTACGGTACTATGCCGTGCTGCCTGCTTAACCGAAAAGCCATTTGTAACTTTAAATGTTCCTCGCCGGAGAAAAGCAAACTTAGGACTAGGGACAGCTTGTATCTTCTTTATCAATCTCATTAGCAGGTTCATAGTTACCTCCATACTTAATGATGTCCTCATACTAGCATACATACAGTCTCTGCGAAATATTATATGGCAATAATTAACATAACCTTAACAAAACGTTAACATTTACCAGTTTTACCTTATTTTATTCATCAGAAAAAGACTTGGCCTGCGCCAAGTCTCACTTCTTACAAGCATATATCTTGTCAGTGGGAAGAACCGGTCATTTTTCTTTGCCACATTTTAGCGGGTATGGTAAACATCAAGTTAAAAATTAGAATCGTAATAATCAGCAAAGCACCAATGCCATTTGCTATATCCAGCCGGTCAGGAACAAGCCCGACTGCCATAACATACCACATATGCACAGCAAGCGTCTCTCCCGCAGCGGTTAGCGAAAAATCTGGCACTGTACGGGAAACTGTCGTGCCTGCAGTAAAAATCAGAATAGCGGTCTCTCCCATTGCCCGGCCTGCAGTTAACGTTATTCCTGTTATGATTCCTGGTAAAGCATTTGGCAAAATTACCCGCCAGATGGTTTGCCATTTTGTTGCGCCTAACGCTAAGCTTGCTTCGCGATATTGATCAGGCACCGTACGGATAGCTTCTTCGGTAACCCGGACTAATACCGGAATATTAAGCAGCATGAGGGTTAGCGCTCCACCAATGATACTAAAGCCTAATCCCAGTGTATTAACAAAAATAATCATACCAAACAGACCTAATACAATCGACGGGACTGTAGCTAAGCTTTCCGTGCTCAAGCGGATTAAATCAGTGAGACGGTTATTGCCGGCATATTCAGCCAGATAAATGCCAGCTCCAACAGCAATTGGAATAGCAAACAGCATTGATAATGCCAGGATATAAAAGGAGTTAAAAAATTGAGGGCCTACACCGCCGCCGGCTCGAATATCACTGGGCATGCCGGTAATAAAGTGATAAGATAGCGCCGGCAAGCCTTTTACGAGCATATAAGACAAAAATGCCACTAGAATTCCAAGGATGACGATTCCCGCGGCCCACATCGCAAGCGTAGCAATGCGATCACTTAATCGCACTCCCCGCAAACTGTAAAGCATTAAATCGGTTCTAACAGCTGGCTGCATCAGTTTTTTCCCTTGTTGCAGAACATCTTTGGAAAGCGCTTCGTCTGTCATGTTAAGCACTCCTTCGCGCGGCAATCTGCCGAATAATCATAATCATGGCCATTGATAAAAGCAACAATACTAAGGCCATTAAAAACAGTGAGTTTCCCCACGTCGAGCCAAAGGGGGTATTTCCCATCTCAATGACTATCTCGCTAGTTAAAGTTGCCGTTGGCATAAACAGAGATGTCGCTAATTGGGGAGTGTTGCCAATAACCATTTGCACTGCCATAGTCTCGCCCACTGCCCGAGCCATCGCCAATATAACTGCCGTTAATATTCCAGGTAAGGCTGCCGGCAGCAATACCCGCCAAATCGTCTGCCATCTGGTGGCTCCTAACGCCAATGATGCCTCTTCCAGTGGTTTAGGCACAGCTCTTATGGCATCCTCCGAAATACTGATAATAGTTGGGAGTATCATGACAGCAAGAATAACACTTGCTGCCAGCAAACCAAAGCCATTACTCGCACCAAAGTGAACACGAATAAAAGGAACGAGTATTGTCATGCCGACAAAACCGTATACCACCGAAGGAATTGCTACATATAAATCAGTTGCCGGCCTCATAAACTCGCGCAGCCGGGGTGGGGCAATCTTCGCCATAAACACCGCGCCGGCAAGCCCTAGCGGAGCTCCAATGATAATGGCCAGTAATGTTGTTAAAAGCGTCCCGGCAATAAAGCTGAATGCACCGAAGCGGCCCTCCATCGGATCCCATTTGTTATTCAGAAAGAATTCAACTATCGTAATATCCCGGAACGTCTGCAAGCCCTGCTGACCAACGAAAACAATTATTGAAGCAATAATGATGGTCATCAGAAAAGCACTTACAATAAACAGGTACCGCACATACCGGTCTGTCATGATTCGCATTGCATGACCACTTGTACTATTAACCATTGACATAGCCGCACACTCCTACTCTCGCCGGCAGTATTATATGCCTGCATGTCTAATTATACGTTGGCCGGAAAAGCTGTTTGTTAATATCATGTTAAGTTTCAGTTAAGTTTTTTTGTAGAATAAAGGGAGCTGCGCATAGTGCACAGCTCCCTTTGTTCTTACTATATTATTTTTTCACTTTAGTAATAGGCAGGAAGCCATTTTTTTCGACGAAGGTTTCTTGGAATTCTTTACTCATTACATAGTCGATAAATGCTTTCACAGCACCTGTAGCTTCCCCTTTAGTATACATATGCCCATAAGCATATACCGGGTATTTTCCATCTATTACTGCCTGCGGCTCATATTTAACACCATTGTATGCCAGTTTCTTAACAGTGTTATCGGCATATGGAGCATCAACATAACCGATAGCACCAGGAGTGCTTGCAATCGCCGCACGTACAGCACCATTAGAGTCCTGTATAACTGCATTGTCGGTAAAAGGAGTATCCTTCATGACGATTTCAGCAATTGTAGCACGCGATCCGGAAGATTTAGCGCGATGAATCAAGGTAATCTTTTGATCCTTGCCGCCTACTTCCTTCCAGTTAGTAACCTTACCTGACATAACATCTACATACTGCTGTTGAGTCAAGTTATCAACTGAAACATCAGGGTTTGTAATAAATACAAACGGCGCTACAGCTACTTTATGATCAACCAGTCCTTTGTCCTTATACTCGGCAGGCAAATCTACATCTGAATTACCGATATTAACAGCCCCGGAAGCAACTTGGTTCATACCGGTAAACGATCCGCCACCGGCAATATTAACAGTAACTTTCGCATGCTTCTTTTGGAATTCTTCCTGCGCAGGTTTTAATAGCGGAAGCAGTGCAGTCGAACCTGAAGCGGTAACTGTACCTTGCAATTCAGCTGTAGCTTTTGGAGAATCAGCCTCTTTACCGGAACTGCCACAGCCAGCAAATAGACTTGCTCCTACCATTAAGGCCACTGCAGTAGTAATTAATCTGGATTTACGAAAAAAGTTCATTAATCCAACCTCCTGTTTTTTCACCATATAATCGGTTTGTCTTCTAGTGCAATTATACGACTTATCCCATTTCGATTTGTTAAGACCATGTTAACTTTTCGTTAAGTTCATTCTTGCTTCACATTTGCAATGTATGGAATATGCTCTTCAACCGAATTGGCCCAGCCTTGCTGTTGCACCATGTCTTACAGATATGAATATTATGTAAGAGGAGTCACATTGCCAAAAACCTTCAGGAGGTGTACATCATGTCAGACTATTTTAGACCATGGGAGGAAGATTATCCTGAGTTCGAAGACTGGGATGAAAATAGCCTTGATGAATTCGGACGGCCAATAGTAGCAGTCGGCTGTAGTCCCAATAACTGCTATCCTAAGCAAAACTGCTATCCCAGACAGAACTGCTTCCCTAGACAGAATTGCTTCCCTAGGCAAAACTGCTTCCCTAGACAAAACTGTTTCCCTAGGCAGAACTGCTTCCCTAGACAGAACTGTTTCCCTAGGCAGAACTGTTTCCCTAGGCAGAACTGCTTCCCTAGGCAGAACTGCTTCCCTAGGCAGAACTGCTTCCCTAGGCAGAACTGCTTCCCTAGGCAGAACTGCAGTCCTCGCAATTGCAGTCCCCGTAACTGCTACCCTCGATAACATGCCGCAAAACAAAAACCACTTCACAATGAAGTGGTTTTTGTTTTGCGGCAATAAAAAATTGCTCATGCACTTATAATAAGCGGCTGAGCAAATAGTTGAGGAGAAATCTGAGAAACTAAATCTGCAGCATGCTGAAAAAGTCCGGCAGTAGAACGCTGGGCAAGGGGAAGCGTAATCTCAGTCGCCTGATGATACTGCCCTTCTGAGCTGCCTGCTTTTACCCAATCAAATAAATCAGCTGCGATAGTAGCATTTGCGTGAAATAACGCCTGCACTGAATTATTTTCAATATAGCACCCGCTTCCTTCAATTGCGTACCGGAAGCGGCGTTCCTGCGCCCAAGTTTCATACTGCTTATGTCCATCTAATACTTTGCAGCTAGCATGGTGAGGTACACACATATCCTGCAGAAGGTGCGAAGCTGCACCCAGATAAAAACAGGCTTTCTCCAGATTACGCCTACGGATATATGCAAGCATTTGCCCATAATACTGCTCAAACTCATCCCAGGCACTTGCAAATCGCCATAATCCTTTTTTCGTGACGGGCTGATAATAATGATTGACATTCTTCCAACCCTTGTCAGCCCAAAGTACACCTGCATTCAGCTGAGAAAGATACTGATCCAGTAAGACAGCAGCTCTTTCAAAGCCCTCATTGCGCAAAATCGCAATTGCCTGGCGGTTGCAAAACTCATGTGTTATCCCAGGCTTATCTAGAAAACTTTGTAGTGGGCTGGCAGTAGCCAGCACTAGTTTCGCTCCGGCAGCTAAAGGTAAGGCTTCAACAAACATAGCTATATTCATTGTCTTATCCCCTTCTTTTCCGTATTGCCGCAGTCTCCCGTTTTTTACCGATGAGTTTGGTGACAATCTGGCGGGCTGCATCAGGACGTCCTATGCGTTGTGCCTGCTGCTGCATAGTGCTCAGCAGCTGAGAGTCATCTAGCAGGTGTCTTACTATTTCGTTCAGTTGAGTTTGGTCTTCAGTCCAAATTGCTGCTCCCATACGATCTAAGTACCGGGCGTTATCTTCTTCCTGGCCGGGAATTGCATTTACTAACACCATCGGTAATCCCGAAGCTAATGCCTCACTGCAAGTAAGTGCACCCGGTTTCGTAACAAGAATATCCGCATTAGCCATTAATTCGGGAATGCGACGGGTATAACCAATTACCTGTACCCGATGAGTTAAAGACCGGCTAAGCAGCTGCAAGTCTTTACGCAAGCCGGCATTACGGCCTGCCACAACTACGAAGCGATGAGATCCTTCTATTTTATCCAGTTCTAATAAAACTTCTGCCACTGCGCCCAGTCCCAGGCCTCCACCCATGATAAGCACAGTTGATTCTTTGTCTGCTGATTGTGCTGTACTTGAAATGACACACTCTTCACCAAAGCTGTTGCTGATAGGAATACCGGTAACATGAATTCTATCCACTGCAATACCTTGGCTGATCAGATTCTCTTTCATTTCTTCTGCAGCTACAAAATAGAAATTTACTTCGTTATAAAGCCAGAGACGATGAACAGCATAATCGGTAATCACGCCTGCCAGCGGTACATTAAGCATATCATTGCGTTTTAAATGACAGGCAGCACCACAGGGAAAAGGATGTGTAAAGATAATCAAATCCGGGCGATAGCGGTCAACCAGCCGCAGCATACGTTTTTTTAAAATCCAGGACATCAGATTGCGCACCGTAGTTCCTTTATGGGATGCCTGGGACCACCGGTATAGCAAATCATACATATCGGGAAAGACATCAATCATTTTAATATACGTTTCTTTAATAAACGTGTTGAGCGAAAAATTATCGCCTTCCAGGAAATCGACAACAGCGACTCTCATATCCGGGTGCTGCCGTTCCAGTTCGGCTTTTACAGCATTTGCGGCCTGGGTATGGCCGGAACCGATAGAAGCGGATACAATCAATACATGATTCACGCATGACAGCATCTCGTCACCCTCTCTTTATTTTCAGCTCACCTTCATTGTAGCAAACCTGAGGAGAGCTTTTGTTAAGTGGTTGTTAATCAATTGTTAAAGTTTCAGCTTTTCTTTTTCGCACTGTGGCGGTAAGATAGGAGCATACAAACGTATCAAGGGGGTTGCCATGTTTAGTACAGGTATTCGCACGAGGCTTATTGCTTCATTTTTACTACTAATTTTACTGTCTTTGCTCACTTTTGGCTCTTATGTCTTATGGCACTTCTATCAGTATACCATAGAAAGCCTCACTGCACATCTTGTCCAGCAGGCTATGGTCGTGGAAGAGCTGGTGGAAACACAGGTTAGCAACTCTAATACAGCCGCTGCTATTGACAGGAAAATCAAGGCCGTGAGCGCTCAGATCGAATTGCGAATCACCATAATCAACATTAATGGCAAAGTGTTAGCCGACTCCTGGGAAAACCCTGCATTAATGGACAATCATTTCGACCGCCCCGAAGTGCACGCTGCCTTAGACGGTACGAGGGGACAAGCGATGCGTTATAGCGCTACACTAAGCAAAAATATGCTCTACATCGCTATTCCGATGAAGCAGGACGGTATTGCCACCGGTGTTGTTCGCGTATCAACTACGCTGGCACCAATTGAAGAAGCGTTTAACCGCCTGCGTAACGTACTGATCGCTGCATTTATCCTGACATCGGGAATTGCCGTGCTTGTCAGTATCCGCCTTGCCCGCAAATTCACCGCACCGATAGAACAAATCACCACAGTTGCCCATCAAATGAGTGAGGGACGGCTAGATGAACGAGTATATATTAAATCAGGCGATGAGGTCGAAATTCTAGCTCATACTCTGAATACATTAGCAGCAAATCTGGATGATAAGGTCAAAGAAATCCTAACAGAAAAAACAAAATTTGAATTGATTCTTTCTCATATGGATAATGCCGTGATCCTCATGGACCGCTACGGGCGGGTAACGACTGCTAACAAGCAAGCTACTGACTATTTTGGGCTCACAGCAGCCATGCTAGGTCAGCATAACCTGCAAGTCATCGGCTCCAGCCTGCTTGATACAGCAGCAAAAGAAGCCGTATCTGCAGGGGAATCACGCTTGATCAACCTCAAAACCAGTACAAATGGCAAAAAACGTATTTTTCAGGTTTTCCTAGCCCCAATTATTGCTGCAAACAACGAAAATACCGGTGTTCTGGCAGTGTTTCACGATATCACTGCCTTACAGGAAATGCGTGAACGGCAGGCTGAATTTGTCGCCAATGCCTCCCATGAATTAGGTACACCGTTAACCTCTATCAAGGGCTTTGCCGAAACCCTGCTCTGCGGTGCCCTTCAGGACCCGGCAACAAGTGAAAAGTTTGTTACCATTATTCTTACTGAGGCCGACCGCATGCATCGGCTGGTAAAAGATCTATTGCAATTAGCCCGCTTAGAGTCCAGTGACGACCGCCAGCAGCTTCAAATTGAGCCAATTGATGTCAGTCAAGTACTTGAATCGGTTATACGCCGCCTAACGCCTCAATTAGAAGAAAAGCAGCATGTTTTACAGCTCAATCCGCCTGCCCTGCCGGTCAGTGCTTTGGCAAACGGTGATTATCTCAGACAAGTTTGCATTAATCTATTGGATAATGCTATCAAATACACACCGCCGGGCGGACAAATTTCAGTAAATTGGTATTCAGAAGGCAAACATGTCCTCATTTCTATAAAAGACAGCGGCCCCGGTATTCCGGACCAGGATTTACCGCGTATATTTGAACGTTTCTACCGCGTGGACCGCACTAGAGCGCGGGCAGCAGGAGGAACAGGATTGGGCTTGTCAATTGTCAAACATTTAGTTAATAGCATGAATGGCTTAGTAAGTGTTAAAAGTGAGCTTGAGAAGGGAACCACTTTTGTGGTGACCTTGCCTTCCGATTTAAACAGCTAGGCAGCTGTGTCGGTTACTGCCCTATCCCCGCCAAGAAATAGACACTGACAAAATTAATGATTACGAGCACGGGAACACCGATTACAAAGGCTCTATGCTGCGTCTTATGGCGAAATGTATACATGCCCGCCAACACACCAATAGCTCCAAAGCATAAAGCCCATAGGAAAATGGTCCGTTCACGGATGCGCATTTTTCTTTTTCGAGCCCGGTTTTTATCAAACGCCATCATACAAAACGCAGCCACATTCCAGCTTAAATAGACTATGGTAGTATTCATAAGCATTTCACCAGCTAAGACCATTGCTGTTCTCCAGTCAAAATCAGATTAAAAGCCTCAGGCCATTAGGCCTGAGGCTTAGCTTGTCCAAATATTAATTATTTGTTGACTGCGTCTTTGAAGCCTTTGCCAGCTTTAAAAACAGGGTTTTTCGAAGCGGGAATCGTGATTTCATTGCCGGTTTGTGGATTACGGCCTTTTCTTTCTTCACGTGTTTTTACTTCAAAGGTACCAAAGCCAATAATTTGTACTTTGTCATCATTGGACAAAGCATCTTCAATGCTGGCGAAAATGGCATTAACCGCTTTTTCAGCGTCTTTCTTAGTCATATCGGCTTTTTCAGCAACACTGGTCACCAGTTCAGTTTTATTCACAAATATATCCTCCTTGTCAGAAACATTACGAATAGCATATTCGCTATTCATAATTTTATTCCTTCTGCCTTTACCAAAAATTACTGTTTTTTTCTTTCCAGAGCCTTTGCTTCATTCCAGAATTCATCAAGCGTATCAAGGTTTAGAGCTTTCCAGTCCAATTTCTGCTGATTGACTTTGCTTTCAATGTAAGAAAAACGATTGATAAATTTATTATTAGTTCGGTTTAGCGCTGTCTCAGGTTCAATTTGGAGAAAACGAGCCAAATTGACAGCAGCGAAAAGAAAATCGCCAAATTCCCCTTCTGTCGCTTCTTTATCACCTACCGTAACCGCTTCTTTTAACTCTTCCCATTCTTCCACTAGTTTGTCCCAAACGGGACCAATATTATTCCAGTCAAAACCAACTTTAGCTGCCTTTGACTGAATTTTAAAAGATCGCATAAGACTAGGCAGCCCAGGAGAAACTCCATCAAGGACAGACTTGCGCTCTGCGCCCTTCTCCTGCTGCTTAATTTGATCCCAGTTCAGAACTACCTCAGCTGCATCTTGGACTGTTATGTTTCCAAAAACATGAGGGTGCCGGCGGATCATCTTGCCGGTCACTTCATCGACTACATCCTGCATTGTAAAAGCTCCGCACTCTTCGGCAATTCGGGCATGAAAAACCAACTGCAGCAATACATCACCCAGCTCTTCGCAAAGAGCTTGGGGATCGCGGTTGTCAATTGCCTCAAGCACTTCATACACTTCTTCTACAATGTATCGCCTTAATGACTCATGGGTCTGCTCAATATCCCATACACAGCCATCAGGACTGCGCAGACGAGCCATAACATCAATCAGTGGATCAACGGTGAACGTAGTGGCTGTACGGCTGCGTGCAGGAACAAATAAGCTTGTAAGATGATCAATATCCCCTTGATGGTCTAGCTCGTATAAAGCAATCGGCCTTATTTCTTCATCCTCGAGGCTGAGGTTGCGAATAAGCAGTACTTGATAATCGTCAGGCAGCAGCTCCATCAGCGCCAGTTTTGCTTCCGATGCTACCTGACCGCTATACACTTGCGTAACAATAAGCGCTGTATTAATATCGCGCGGCAATTGATCAATATCAGCACTGTCAAGCACCGTTACACCGCTTATCGGGTCTATTCCCAGTCTGGTATACAGTACTTCCAGAAAGCTCATTCCCGGAACAATGGTAACTGCTATTTGCCGTTCAGCCGCCAGACTGCGAATAAAACCAACTGTTCTCTCCGCTACCAGCGGGCTGCCGGGAACAGCATAAACCACCTGTTCCCCGTTAACAGCCCTCGCTATAACATCTGTCGCGATAGCGTGATATACCTCGTCAAAGTCAGCCTTTTCTTCATAGAGAAAATCATAGCTGGAAAACCGTACGTTCCGGCTTTGCAGTTCATCAACAGTAGGGTGTTTAGCTGTCCGTAAGTAGATAGAATGACTTGTACGCAAGATATCCCAGGTCTCCACTGTTAGCAGCTTAAAAGATCCGGGACCCAGGCCGACAATAGTAATAGAGCCGGGTATTACATTCATTTGCAAAGTATTGGACATTTTATTTTCTCCTTAATAAGCCAGCTTTTTGCAGTAGTGCAACCGCTTTACTGCCAATACGCGGCATACGTTCTATATCCCTTTCATTTATACCGCCCACCAGCAATAATACGATACCATAAACACTTCCCCCAACAGCGATGGCAATTAAAGTAGACAGTGTATTATGCAGCGTATGGGTCATCATCGTATCGTAAGCCAATAATACGGCTGCCCCCATTGCTATTGTTGAGATAATTGCCTTTACGGTATCTTTTATATTGATGCTAAAACCTACGTAACGGTAAACAAAATACATGTTTAATAGTGCCGCCACACCGAAATCGGCATTAGTTGCCCACGCTGCCCCTTTGATTCCCAGACTGGGCAAAGCCGTCAGCCACCAGCTAAGTATGACCTTGACAACAGCTGAAACTACCATATTGATCAACGGAATAGCAGTGTGGCCGAGTCCCTGAAGGACACCGGTAGTAACTTGGTGAATGCCGAGAAGCACGATACCTACAGACAGAATGGCAATAGAGACACCCGCATTGGGCGTTCCATAAAGCATCTGCGAAATAGGCGTGGCTAACAGGCACATACCGGCAAAAGCAGGGATTGTAATTAAGTTGGAGATGCGCATAGCGGTTGCCGTCCGCTGGTAGATACGCTGCCTGTCACCTAGCGTAAAAGCCTCGGAGACAGCAGGTACTAAGCTGGCTGCAAGGGAGGCTGTTAAAATTGTTGGCAAATTGATCAGGGCAACTGCCATACCGGTAAGGTACCCAAAAAGCTCAGTCGCTTGCTCTACCGTGTAACCTGCCGCTTCCAGGCGGGCAGGAACAATCAGTAAATCAATATTAGAAACTACAGGAAGCATAATATTGGCTAAGGAAACCGGTAAAGCCAGCTTTACAATACGCGAAACAATACTCAAACTGGATTCCTGTTTGAGATCAGGCTGCGTATCAATTTGATACTGCCTCACATGACGCTGTTTCCAATAAAAATACAACAATACCAGCAGTCCGGCAGCAGCGCCCGGGCCGGCACCAAAGCTTGCTCCTGCAGCAGCAAATTCCAAGCCGTAAGGCAACAGCATGTAGGCGAAAACAATCATGGTAATAACGCGCAGTAATTGCTCAAAAATCTGCGATACTGCCGTTGGTGTCATCATCTGTAAGCCTTGAAAATAGCCGCGATAGCTTGACAAGACCGTAACGAAGAAAATAGCAGGTGATAGAGCTGCAATCGCATAATAGGCCCGCGAATCGCGTACATAGTGGTTTTCAATCAACCAGCCCGCACCGTAATATAGGAGAAAGGTAAACAAGATTCCGGTCACTGCCAGGACAAAGAGTGAAATGCGAAATACGCGATTAGCTCCGCGATAATCACTGCGGGCAATTTTCTCTGCAACAATAATGGAAATGGCGACAGGAATACCGGCCGAAGATACGCTCAGCGCCAGTAAATAAATAGGATAGGCCATTTGATAAAGGCCAATTCCTTCGCCGCCCAGCAGACGGGATAATAAGATACGATTGACCGAGCCAATAATCTTGACAATGATCCCAGCCGCGGTCAGAATGAATGCACCTCTTAAAAATGTATCTTTACTCAATGGAGTCAGTCCTCTCCCTCTAAGTTCAACCCGTCTTAGAAAAATGCTAAAAAAGGCATTTAATATTATAACAAATATTACCTATACGGTACAGTTAAATCTAGCAGGATATCTCTCGAAAAAGATAAACAGAAAAGTAGCGAACGTTGTCCGCTACTTAACTAACCAGTGGCTTTAAGAATTATTGTGACATTTGCTTAGCTAAAAATCCTGCTGCAGTTTCGGCTAGTTTGACTTCCATATCCCCCATTTGTACGCCAGGCTGTTTTGAGCAAATAATAACTGCGCCAATGGCATCGCCTTCAACAATAATCGGAGCAATGACTTCGGCGGTAAATTTGCAAACCTCATCTTCATCGCATTCCGTCACACAGGCTTTACCATGCTTGTATTCGCCTGGATTATTAATGAGCACTGCTTTACGGTCTTCCATTACTTTCTCAACAGCGGCACCAAGTGGTTTGTTCAGGAATTCTTTCTTTGATGCACCAGCTACAGCAACCACATTATCACGATCAGCGATCATCACAATATGACCAATAGCTTCAAAAAGTGAATCACAATACTCTTTTGCAAAGTCTCCTAATTCGCCAACAGGCGAGTATTTCTTTAAAATAACCTCACCTTCGCGGTCAACATATATTTCTAATGGATCACCTTCGCGAATCCGTAATGTTCTTCTAATCTCTTTTGGTATAACAACTCTGCCA
The DNA here is from genome assembly GCF_032013335.1 of Anaerospora sp. Lineage (NCBI taxonomy): Bacteria > Bacillati > Bacillota > Negativicutes > Selenomonadales > Sporomusaceae > Anaerospora > Anaerospora sp. The sequence goes on from NZ_DALZUO010000013.1 coordinate 43,782, forward strand.
AGATCATCAATTCTTCTGACTATCCCAGTCGCTTTCACCAGTATCCCCCCTTTTCTACAGTTTTTGACAATTGAGTTCAATGATAGTATATATCTCCATCCCTCAATTTATTCATTAACTGAAAAGGAACAAATCATTGCTTTTCCGCTAATTTCGCGGGGTTGCTGGCAAGGCCGGAAAATATTTTTATTACCCACTCTAAAAGTGGAGTAGTAAGTCTGGCTTTTTTTAGCCTTAGCGCAGGAGGCGGACCAGGTAACACAGAAACCCTGCCAGCATATAGCAAGGGTAATTCCATGACTCTCTGACCATCCAAATTGGGTTTATCATTGAACTGGACCTCTACATAATCGGGGCGTTCCAATACTGTGCGCATCCCAAGCTGCCGGGCGTAATTTTTTATGCGAGCCACTGCCAGCAAGTTGAGTACCGGCTCAGGCGGCTCCCCAAAGCGGTCAATCAGCTCATCCGTCAAATCAGCTACATGTTCTTCCGTTCGCACAGCAGCAATACGTTGATAAATTTCAATTTTTTGCATTGCATCGCTAATATAATCACCACTAAGGTAAGCATCAATATTAAATTCCAGCATCGGCTCAGGCTGAGGGATATAGGCCTCGCCAGTCTTATTTTCATGGATAGCCTCATCAAGCAGGCGGCAGTACATTTCAAAGCCCACACTGACAATATGACCGCTCTGTTGAGCTCCCAGAATATTGCCTGCTCCCCGTATTTCCAGGTCACGCATTGCAATCTTAAAACCTGCTCCCAGCTCGGTAAACTCTTTAATAGCATGAAGGCGTTTTTCTGCCACCTCTGTCAATACCTTATCCCGCCGGTAAGTAAAATAAGAGAATGCCAGCCGGTGTGACCGTCCCACCCGGCCACGCATTTGATACAACTGGGATAACCCGAAATGATCGGCATCATAAACGATCATTGTATTGGCATTTGCCACATCCAAACCATTTTCAATCAGGCTGGTACATACTAAAATATCGTAATGCCCTTCATAAAAATCCAGCATGACCTGCTCAAGTAAATCATCCGGCATTTGACCATGAGCAACGCCAATACGGGCATCAGGCAACATTTCACTTAAGCGGGCAGAAATTTTATCAATTGATTGAACCCGGTTATAAACAAAATAGATTTGACCGCCTCGCTTCATTTCGCGGCGGATTGCATCCCTGATAATAGCTTCGCTATATTCTACTACATAGGTTTGGACAGGAAAACGATCTTCCGGAGGAGTTTCAATAATGCTCATATCCCGCGCTCCCACCAGCGACATATGCAGTGTTCGCGGAATAGGTGTAGCACTTAACGTTAGTACGTCAATATTAGTGCGCCACCGTTTAAGTTTCTCTTTTTGAGCCACTCCAAAGCGTTGTTCCTCATCGACAATTAGCAAGCCCAGATCCCTGAAATTCACATCTTGATTAAGCAACCGGTGTGTGCCGATTAAAACATCACACTGTCCGGTAGTCGCCTTGCTCAGTGTCGTCTTTTGCTCTTTTGCACTGCGAAAACGGCTGATAACATCCACCGTGGGACCAAAGCCGTTAAAGCGGCTGCTAAAGGTCTGATAATGCTGTTGAGCCAGTACCGTTGTTGGTACTAATACGGCCACTTGTTTGCCACCCATTACAGCTTTAAAAGCGGCTCGGATGGCAACTTCAGTCTTACCAAAACCAACGTCACCGCATAACAGCCGGTCCATAGGACGAGCTTGTTCCATATCCTGCTTGACCTGTGCAATAGCGGTCAATTGATCAGGAGTCTCTTCAAAGGCAAAGGCCTCTTCAAATTCAAGCTGCCAAGGCGTATCCTGATCAAAAGCATAGCCTGGCATGACTTGGCGCTCAGCGTAAAGAGCAATTAATTCCTTCGCCAAATCTGCAACAGCTGCTTTTGCTTTTGTCTTCGCTTTAATCCATTCGGTGCCTCCCATTTTGTGCAGCCTGGGAACATCACCCTCGGCACCGATATATTTCTGCAGCAGGTTTACCTGATCGGTAGGTACATATAATTTATCTTCACCAGCATAGCGAATATGCAGATAATCTTTATGAATACCTGCTACTTCCAGTGTCTCTACACCGACATATTTACCTATACCATGACTGACATGAACAACATAATCACCCACATTAAGATCACGGAAGTATGTAATTTGCTGATCTTTTGCCACACGTTGGCGAAGACGCTTTTTCTGACGGCCGAAAATATCTTTTTCTGTTATCACAACCAGGCGGGCCTGAGGCAGTTCAAAACCTCCTGATAGCACACGCACTGTCAAAACAGTCATCCCCGGAATAATAGTGTCAAGCTGTTCAGACACAGTGGCCGAGATACCTTGCTGGATGAGATTTTGCTGCAGTGTTTCTGCCCGTTCCCGGCTGGACATCATAATAACGGTGGAAAAACGGTGGTCATGCCAGCTTTTCAGCTCATCCACTACTAATTCCATTTGCCGGTGAAAAGGTGCTATGCCTTTTGCCGTAATACTAATGATTTCTGCGGGATCGGCATACGGCGTCTTTTGCAGCAGCAGTGAAAAGTACACTACATTATAGCTGTAAGAAGCAACGGCCAAGTCCTGCCAAGAATACACCTTGTTTTTTATTTCCGGATTTTCTTTAATCACTTTGGTTATTGTTTCCCGTATCCGGGCCGGTTCATCAAAAAGAATCGTTGCCTGCTCAGAGAGATAGGATAAGAAAACAGCCAAATTTCCGCTGTGCTCCGGTTCAGCTACAGGCAGGATATCGACTTGTTCGATTGTCTCAACTGAGCGCTGCGTAGCAGTTTCAAATTCACGGATACTATCAACTTCATCACCAAACAGTTCAATCCGAACAGGCAGCATGCGGTTAATGGGGAATACGTCAATAATACCGCCGCGAACACTGAATTGGCCCTTACTGTCTACCTGATCAACCCGCTCATAACCGATTTGGACTAAGGCTTCCAAAATCTCTGTTCGGTTGATTTCACCATTATTGGACAACGTCACCTGGCTATTTAAAAACTCCTGCTTAGGCAGTACTTTCTGTGCGGCCCCTTCGGCAGTTGCCAGAACAACAACCCGTTCTCCCCGGGCAAGCCTGCCCAGCACGTCCATACGGCGTGCTGCCAGCTCCAGGCTTTTTGCCGCAGCGGTAAAAGTTACAATATCGGCTGCCGGCAAGTCAACAATAACAAGCTCAGGTACTAAAGCCGTTAAGTCCGTACGCCATTGCTCAAGATTATCAGTAGTAGCAGTAATAATAACCGTCGGCCGCTTGGATGTTTGGATACCGGCGGCAGCAATAACACTTTTCTGTGAACCTGTAATGCCATAGACCAAGCTCTGCCTGGCACTGGCTTGAAAACAGGACAGTGCCTGTTTGATCGCTTTGTCAGTTTGTAAGGATTCAAATAAATGCTGCATTTTGCACCTCTATATAAAATGCCTAAAAGGGCTTCAGCTTAGGCTAAAGCCCTGCAGGCATTAAAATATCAACACCTACTCAAAGATATTTCAATGCCTATATATCATTTGGAACTTTTTACAATAAACCTTTTTCATTGTAGCACGTAACGCCTGCTTCGTCTATCCTCAGCCAGTCCGCTTTTTGCCGCTGAACGTCTAGTAAAATCTACCGGTAATGGATTCTTTGCGAAGGGGGAATCTATTAGCATTAGGATAAAACGGAGGTGATGAAGTGAAAGAAGAGAGCAAGACCTACGGCTTCTGGAACGGCAAAAATATTGATGGTAAATCCCAGGTCGGCAGCGCAAATTTATTAGAGGAAGCAAAATCCGAAGAGCAAACAGAAATGAAGTATGAAGTGGGCAGCGAAACCACCTCAGCAGATGACCTCCAAAGCGGAGTCACATATGAATAAAAACTCGAGGCAGGTTTTAAACCTGCCTCTTGTCCTTTAACCTTTGACTTACTTTAATGGATCAGCGGCGGTGATGCCACCAAAGATGCAAAACCTTCATCGGCTACACCAAGTGACTCAATGCACGCATCGCACAGCGACTGTACATGCATGGCATTTGTAAGCGGATCAACTGTAATGAGTTGATTCCGTTCTTCCGTAGTAAGGATATCAAACCCAAACCGCACTTCATCAATTTGGTCTACTTCAATAACGTCAATAGCTTCCCCGCAGTGCTCGCAGGTATAGTGAATCTTCATTCCTTTGCATCCCCTTTTGCATATAACCGGATAATAACCGTATTCCAGATAACATGAGTTACAATAGCACCTGAAACTGCCAGCCAGACAGATCCGGTAAGATCAATCATACCTACTGTAATCACGCCAAACAAAGTATGTCCTGCTACACTGCATACTGCCGCTTTAGTACCATTCAGGCCACTGGTCAGCCAATCATATCCGCCCTCAAGCAATCCAAACATAATATGAGTGGCAAGAATGTCCGCTCCCAAATACCATGCCAGTAATGTCTTGGCTGCCTCTTCAACTGCCGGTCCATAGGTAAGCACAACTTTGGGTCCGACATATTTCAGCAGTGTCTTGTTAATCAGAAAACTGAGCGCTGCCATCAGACAGGCAATCGTATAGGTCATAGGCTCCTCATGTACGGAATAATATGCTTATTGTTACCCGATGCAGGTCAGCCCTATACAGATATGAGAAAAAAGCGCTCCCCAGTGAAAAAAATTCCACTGCGAGAGCGTTTTGCACGTCATTGGCAACCCTTTTTATTCTGCCATGCTGACATTATTAATATGATCCTGGAACATACCGCCGCTAATTCCGTTAGCCTTAACGCTGAACTGGCCAAGTGATCCGCTTGTATTACCCGGTAAATCTGCAAGTGGTATTGAATAATATTTCAAATATCCGCTAACAGAACCTGCTGTCGTCATATATGTAGTCTTGTAATTAATCAGCTTATTTTTATTAATTAATGAACCATTTTGATAAAAGAAAACGAGATTCCAGTTAGGATAGCCAACAAACTGAACACAAAAATAGACTGTATCTCCGCTCAGTTTGTTCGGGTAAATACTATGATTAATCGGTTTTATCCAGCTTCCGGCAGCATCAGTTCCGATTCCGGCAATGGAAACGCTTGTAAGATTTGGTGCCGGCCCAGCGTTGACGCTAGTATGGCATGCAGTTGCCAGGAAAAATAAAACTACTAAAATTACTGTTTTTCTCATGTGTAACCCTCTGCTTTATCCAATTAATAATCACTACTTATATTTTACCATATTGAGTAGTAACCGACAAAAAAACAACTGCCTGTTGATAGAGCAAACCAGCTATCAACAGGCTGATATTATTTCAAATACATCATTGGGTTAACAGGGACTCCCCCTAAGCGCACTTCAAAATGCAAATGAGGACCGGTAGAATTACCTGTATCCCCCATATAACCAATAACTTGTCCCGCTTGAACATATTGGCCCGGACTAACAGCAAAGCTGTCTAAATGACCATATAGCGTACTGTATTCATTACTATGCTCAATTACAATTGTGTAGCCATATCCGCCCTGCCAGCCGGTAAATGCAATACGGCCGCCTCTCGCCGCTCCGATAGGAGTACCAACATCATTGGCAATGTCGATGCCTGTATGCACTCTGCCCCAGCGATAACCAAACGGAGAGGAAAGCTCTCCTGCCGCCGGCCAGGAGAAGCGGGTATTACCAGCCCGGGAAGAACTCTCCGCTGCCCGGTAACGTCCACCGGGGACAAAAATTTTCTCACCGATAGAAAGCAGTTCATCAGTCTTGTGATTTGCTCCCATAATCTGCCCGACTGCAACACCGTATAAATTAGATATTCTCCATAACGTATCCTCTGCTTCCACCGTATGAAGCAGACCCCGGCCTGGCAATACGGTCAGCTCATCGCCAGGATAAATGGCATCTTCCATTTGCGGATTAGCGCTGATCAGTGTTTCCACATCTATATCATAGTAATTGGCAATACCGCTTAAGGTCTCACCGGCAGTTACAGTGTGAATACGCACTTGATTAACCGGCGCAGGCGTCGCTGCGACAGCCTCATCAACAGCCTGCGGCATTGCAATCCGGGCTTGTTCAGCAGCTGGCGGCACTGGCACCAGCAGTACAGCAACCGCTCCTGCGAGCATCGCTGCCGCTAACACGGCTATCACAAGCTGGGGCATAGAGTCCGAGATTTTGAGAAATCCATTGCTCCATTTCAAGGTAAAACCACCTCGATTCTTCAAGAGTTAATTAGTACCCTAATAGACTGAACACTGGCAGGCTATTTCCTCCGGTGTAGAGCTGACAAGGTACTACTACTTTCTATAGCTTAATCGGGCTTGTCTCAATTTATACATAAAGTGGTCAAACCTGCCTGAAATGGAGACTTTTTCCTTATATTCAGTAAAAAAACGCCTGCAGATTCTGCAGGCGTCTAAGCGAAAACAACCATTTATATTTTATGAACCACTGTTCCCAGTACATGGTTAAGTGGAATAGAGCCGATGAAACGGCTGTCGCTGCTATTATTTCGGTTATCCCCCAAAACATAAACATGATCTGCCGGTACAACGATTTTCTTATCTGGATAAAAACGCATATCTTCTTTTGTATAGGTTTCGTTCAGCAGTTGTCCATTGCGGATAACTTTACCGTCTTGAAAGGTAATGGTATCGCCCGGTTTCCCGATAATCCGTTTAACCCAGACATCATGGCTCAAAGCAGCTTGGCCTTTGAAGAGGCTGAGGTAGTTATTGACCGGTTCAGCAACGTCATCCGTCCAATCTCTATCGCGGTTGACCCGGCTGTCAATAATAACAATATCACCATATTCAGGTAAGCGTTTAAAGGTATGCGACAACTTAGAAACCACTAAATAGTCCGCTTCATGCAAAGTAGGTTCCATCGACTGACCGACTACTTTCGTGGGCTGAAAAATAAAAATATGGACAAACAGCGCAATTGCCAGTGATATCGTTATGGAGTAGATCCATTCATATATTTCTTTTACAAACTTATTATTCATTCTTTTGCCTCCCCTATACTAGCAACTACATTCTAGCAGAATATTGCTGGATAGGCAATTTGAAAGTCTTACCGTCCTCTTGACTTCAATCGAAGACAAAACCAGGTCGCTTTAAGAATGCTTCGTCCATTGCAGAAACTTTCCCCTGACTGCTTGATCATACGACCCGATAGCTTCTCATTCTGAACTACCATGGTTACGGTTGAATCAGGTTCAACAACACCCAAAATCCGCACCTTCTCCAGTGATGCCAGGGCCCACAGCGCTCTGTCCGTAATGCCCAGCTTATTCACTCCCGCGCCGCCGCACTGTACCAGTGATTCGATTAACAAGACCACAGGCACAATCATTTGCTTGGGGCGATGCTCCTGGTAAAAGGGAAAATTCTGATCATAAGTCATAGTACCGGTAATTTCGCTGGTACTAGCAGTCATCAGTTCATCAACAAATAAAAATGGGTCTCGCTGTGGCAGCAGCAGCTCTATCTCATGACTGCGCATAAAAATCTCCCTGCGCCTTCTTATCAACTTTCAGCTGACGTTTGTCTATCTTACCACCGGTAGTCAGTGGCATAGAATCAATAAAAATAATTTTCTTGGGACAACAATGGGCAAACATCCTGCTTCGGCAAAAAGCCAGCACCTCACGGCTTGTCAGCTCAGGTCTGTTCTTGACCAGCCAGGCACATACAACCTGGCCTCTGACCGGATCGTCAATGCCGCCCACTGCTGCTTCAACAATGCCGGGGCACTGCAGCAGTACTCCCTCCACTTGCTCAGGCACCACCTTCACACCACCGCTGTTGATCAGGCCCTGTACCCTGCCCTGTAAATACAAACAGCCATTATCGCCAAGCCACCCCAGATCACCGATCGAGGCCTTGGGACGGTACTCAGGTGCCAGATAGGGGCTCTCTACCCAGATAATGTCATCGGCAATGGTTACCGTGACTCCCGGAAAGGCTTTGCCGACCGAACCGGGGTTCTCGAGAAGTTCTGCTGCCGTCTGATAACTGATATGTCCCAATTCGCTCGCTCCATAATACTCGGTAATGCGGGCCTGAGGAAAATACTGCAGCATTTGCCGCACCGTATTTTGATCCAGCTTAGCCCCAGCACTGCTAATTGCTGTAATTTGAGCAAGCGGTGCCTCTATTGCCTGCAGCAGCCGGCGGTAATTAGCAGGAACCATATAAATTGCCGTTGCCCCACAGCCTATCAGCTCATGTGCCCAAGCCCGCGGCATACGGCTGGCGGCAATGGCGACTGTACCGCCCGCGTCCAGCATTTGCATGCAGGCATTAAGGTTCCCTGTATAAACAAGCGAGCCTGTAAAATAGAGAGTATCGCTTCCATCGAGTCCGAAAACCTGCCCTTGTGCTTCAAATGCGCTGCTCCAGCTCTGATGGTCGCGCCAGATCAGCTTGGGACTGCCAGTACTGCCTGAGCTGAAAGCGCCAAGAAAAATATCATGGGGATAAATGTCTGGCAATTGTGAGGTTACGGCAGGCAGTTCAAACGCTTCATCAATATGGAGCTGCAGTCCATGCCGCTCCACAACCGCCGCCACCATATCAGGACTGGCAGCAGCATCCAAAAGTACACAGGCGCCGCCAGCTTTGATAATCGCAAAAAAATACACTAGCTGCTCCACCGGATCAGCCACTTGTACCAGCACGGCGTCGCCCTTAGCAATCCGTCCCGCCAAACGGCAGGCCAGGTCATTGGATCTCGCTATTAATTCACCATATGTGAGGCGGCGCTTGCCATGAATCAAACAGGTTTTATCCAGTTTATCACCGTTTACCGCTGTCAGGAAATCATGTATCAGCACTGTCTCAACACCTTTCAATCACGCTGGCCACACCCATGCCGCCAACCGCACCGATTGCTGCAATGCCAAACCTTCCATTAGTCTGCTGCAGTGACTTAATCAGATGGAGCAGAATAATGGCTCCCGATGCGCCATAAGGGTGGCCATAAGCCAGCGCCCCGCCCAGCGTATTGGTTTGTTCCAGGCTGTAGCCAAGCTCACGGCAGCAGGCCAGTATTTTCACCGCAAATGCTTCATTAATCTCTAGCCTGTCAATCGCCGACAACGACAGCTTTGTCTGGTGCAGCAGCTTTTCAATTGCGCCGACTGGACTGAGTGGAAAGCGATTCGGGTCCCAGCCTGAGGACGCAGCCCCGGCAAATACCGCCTGGGGCTGCAGCCGGTATTTCGCCAGTGCCGCCTCTGAACAAAGTAAGATGGCTGCTGCTCCGTCATGCTTTAAGCAAGTATTACCTGCAGTAATCCTGCCGCCGGTGCGAAAAGCAGGCGGCATTCTCCCTAGTAATTTGAGCCGCATGTTTTCACGGATGCATTCATCAGCAATAATCGGGCTTGCTGGAGTACCCAGCGGGATGATAATATCGCTTAATAAGCCCTGTTCTCTGGCGAGAGCTGCCCTCCGGTGACTCTCCAGCGCCAACCGGTCCATATCCTCACGGGAAATGTCCAACTGCCCGGCAAGATTCTCTGCCGCTTCGCCAGTATCGGGATTGCCGATGGCCTCGGGAGAAAACGGGGCCTGCTCATAATACACCGTTTCGCCTTGAAACCGTGGATCGTTAGCGTTGAATTGACGACGTGGTGCCATGCTGGTGCTTTCTACACCACCGGCAATGACCATTTCAGCCTGACCGGACTGAATCAGGGCAGCAGCCATATTGATTGCACTTAAGCCCGAGCCGCACTGTAAATCTACCGTTAATGCAGGAATGGAATAAGGCCAGCCTGCTTCAAGCACAGAAACCCTGGCGATATTACCGCCAGGGCCGACAACGTTTCCCAGTATAACTTGATCGATAGCAACAGGACTCAAACCGTTTCTGGCAATGATCCCGTTCAGAACGCAAGCCGCCAGTTGTTCAGGCAGATACTTCTGCAGGATCCCATCAGTTTTACCAATCGGTGTTCTGACGCCATCGGCAATATATACTTTATTCATAAGGCCGCCTCCCGCTTGCCTAACCGTTTATTCACAGCCGAACTAATAAAGACAGTTGCAAACACCTTAAGAATATCGCCGGGAATAAAAGGCAGCGCGCCAGCCATAACTGCTTTTTCCAGCCCCATTCCGGTAACGAAACTAAGCCAAATCACGCCAAACAAATAAACAATAAAGATACCACCAAATAGATTGGCCCCAATCAAGCGCCAAAAACTGCCGCTTTTCCTAACTAGCAGCGCAATGACGATGGCGCCTACTAAGTAACCCAGTAAATATCCGCCTCTTGGCCCAAGCACAATTCCCAGTCCGCCGGTCATACCTGCAAATACCGGAACCCCAACCGCGCCAAGCATAATAAATGTTAATACACTAGCACCTGCCTGTCTGACAGTCAAACTACTTCCCGCCAGCATAACTCCCAGACTCTGCCCTGTGACAGGAACCGGACTAAAAGGCAGTGGTATCGAAATCAGCCCCAACACTGATATTAACGCTGCGAACATTGCCGGATAAACGAAATTTACAACTTTATTTTTTTCACCCATAATAAACTCCCTGCCGTTTCTTATCTGTATTCAGCACTACACCGTACGCAGTAACTAAGTTTGATTATAAAATGGAGGTCAAACATTGTCAACCATAAATATTAAGATGGTTAACGCACATGATAAGTGTTAACGATACAGGAGTACTCCGGCTTGTCTTTACTCATTTTTCTCATTTTCCTACTTCACAAAATAACCGAATTGCTTTCAGTTTTAAAATAACTATGATAATCTAATAAGAGAAATTCACATGGAAATGCTAGTAATAATATATAGAGAAAAAGGAGCCTTTACACACATGGAGACATTTAAAGATTTACACAAGAAAATCCAGGAAGCATCCTTGTCAGATCAGGATAATGGTACTCCCGTAAAAGATCTATTCGAAGATTTTGATAAAAGTCAGTTAAATTGTCTTTTCACTCCTGATATTCATCCTGTATTCTGGAATTTGGAAGCCTGCGTCACCAAAGCAACTGACAGCGGAGTAAAGATTTCCAAAGATGTACAAGCATGTATGGAATCGCTCCATGGCAAAAAGAAATTGGCTTATGCACTAATAGCACCCGCTTTTATTGGTCAGTTTAGCGATGAAGTTACCCCGGGGATGCTGCGTAATGCTTTTAAACAGATGGGCTTTGACGGCATGGTTGAGGTCGCTGTTTTTGCTGACATTCTGACGCTGAAGGAAGCGCTGGAGTTTGATCAAAACATTAATTCAGAAAGCGATTATCAGTTAACAAGCTGCTGCTGCCCCATGTGGATTGCCATGATTCGCAAAATATACAGCGATTTAATGCCCCATGTACCGGCAACCGTATCGCCGATGATTGCAGCCGGACGTACGGTAAAGATCCTCCATCCCGACGCCCTCACTGTATTCATTGGCCCCTGCGTCGCAAAAAAAGCAGAAGCAAAAGAGCCTGACCTCAAAGGTGCTATTGACCATGTACTGACGTTTCAGGAAACTAAGGAATTATTTGATCTGCTGAATGTGGATTTAACGCTCTTCGCTGCTAATGAGAAGGAAAACTCGTCCAAAGCCGGTCGAATCTACGCCCGGGTAGGTGGTGTCAGTGAGGCCGTAAAAAATACAGTCGAACGTCTCAATCCAAACCGTAAAATTGCCATCAAGACGCGCCAGGCCGATGGCGTGGTAAACTGCAAGGCTATGGTTAACGAGTTAGTATCTGGTCAAGTAACAGCTAACTTTTTTGAAGGTATGGGCTGCGTAGGCGGGTGCGTCGGCGGACCTAAATCCATTCTTGACAAAGATATTGCCAAAGATAACGTCAACACCTATGGCGAAAAAGCCATCTACCCAACTCCGATTGATAATCCCTACGTAATTGAACTGCTGCACCGTCTGGGCTTTGACACACCAGAAAGCCTGGTTGAGGATAATAAATTCTTCACCCGGAAATTTTAAGAGTTTTAACATAAAGGGACTGTCGCACTAAAACGACTTAAAACTGCTATCTTCGATTCCTTTCGGCCCTTCTGGAAAAATGCGGTCCGCAGGATGGGAAATGCTTAGCTTACGTTAAGAAATTCGTACTGTTTGAGCGCAGCGAGTTTCACGAATTTTAGTAAGCTAAGCATTTCCCAAGCATTTTGGAAGACAGGCCTAGAATTTTTGCTACTTTTGTTTCGATGACAAAAGTAGAAGCCGGGCTTTTTCTGCCCATCGCTTTGCCTAAATATCAAAGAAAGGGTGTCGCAGAACGTTTTTTAAAAAAGCGTTTTTGCGCCACCCCTTTATGTTTAGGATATAAAGAGAAGGTTCTAAACTACTGATATATCCTACTTTTTTAGCTTATCTACATAAATAACGGAGTCAAACTGCGATATGCTACAAAAAATTCCTCTTATTATCTAACGAATGACTCAACAGAACCGTCCCTCTGAGTCACTTATCCGTTAGGCTGCGCCCATACCGGGCGCACAACAAAAAGCAGGCAGAATCACATTTGTAATTCTGCCTGCTTTCCTATTAACTCTAACTTACCGTTTTATCAGCATTGGTTTCTTTTCGTATTTGTGAATAGCGTCAACAAAACGGACTGTGCCTGTTTTATAGCGCATAACGATGGAATGGGTACGAGCACCGCCGCCAAAGTAGCGCACACCATTCAGAAGGTCGCCTTGGGTAATGGCAGTTGCAGCAAAAATTGCATCATCGCCGCTGACCAGATCATCAATTGTCAGTACTTTATTGATGTCCGTAATCCCCATCGAGCGGGCCCGTTCGATATCAGCGTCGCTTTCTGGAATTAGTCTGCCCTGCATATCTCCGCCAAGACATTTCATTGCCGCAGCAGCAATTACGCCTTCCGGTGCGCCGCCTGTTCCCAGCAGCATGTGGACGCCTGTCCCTTCAATGGCCGCATTGATCGCCGGTGATACGTCACCATCTGCAATCAGCTTAATACGGGCACCGGCATCACGAACCTGTTTAATGATATCAGCATGACGGGGACGATCAAGGATAACAACAGTCAAGTCCTCGATTTCACGTTCCAGCGCCTTGGCAACAGCAGTCAGATTATCAATAACAGGCGCATTAATATCAATTTTTCCGGCAGCTTTAGGGCCGACAGCAATTTTATCCATATACATATCCGGTGCATGCAGCAAGCCGCCCCGGGGGGCAATAGCCAAAACAGCAATTGCACCAGGTAAGCCCTTGGCTACCAGATTAGTGCCTTCCAGCGGATCAACGGCGATATCTACCTTGACACCACCGGCTCCGACAACTTCGCCAATATACAGCATGGGCGCCTCGTCCATTTCTCCTTCACCAATAACAACCTTGCCACTGATGCTTACATCATCAAAGGCTTGTCTCATTGCATCTACTGCCGCCTGGTCAGCAGCTATTTTATCCCCTTTGCCCATCCAGCGACCGCTGGCAATTGCAGCTGCCTCAGTAACTCGTACAAACTCCATCGCTAATTCGCGATCCATAATACTTCAGCTCCTCAACATGTTTAAATAAATATATCCAGCCTCTCGGCTTAAGCTAATGAATAGCAGCGGTAAAACAAGCAAAGGCGCAGCTCCCTGCAGGTTAATGCATAGAACTGCGATCTGCCTCCCTAAGCGGGAATTGCTTACCGCGCTTTCAGCAGCGGTTATAAATTAGCGTTTTTCCAATCTTCCAGAAATCGCTTAATCCCCGAGTCGGTTAAAGGATGATTCAGTGATTGCAGCAATACCTTGTAAGGGACGGTAGCAATGTGAGAACCGGCTAATGCAGCCTGGTGAATGTGCATAGGATGACGGATGCTGGCTGAAATAATTTCCGTATCAATACCATGTATGGCAAATATATCAGCAATATCTTTTATTAATGCAATTCCGTCGTAGCTTATATCATCCAGCCGTCCTACAAAAGGGCTGACATAAGTAGCTCCGGCCCGGGCGGCCAGCAGCGCCTGATTCGCTGAAAAAATCAGCGTCACATTTGTCTTGATTCCTTCAGCAGACAATATATGAACTGTTTTTAGCCCTTCGGCATTCAACGGTACTTTAATGACTACATTTTTTCCCAGCTTGGTTAATTCTCTTGCTTCCGGAACCATGTCAGCAACTGTCGTGCTAATTACTTCAGCACTAACCGGACCAGGCACAGCTTCAGCAATTTCTTTAATTACAGCCTTAATATCCAGCTTTTCTTTCGCAATTAGCGAAGGATTGGTTGTGACTCCGGCGATAATACCTAATGCAGCGGCTTCTTTGATCTCAGCAACATTGGCTGTGTCTATAAAAAATTTCATAACTAAAAACCTCCTGCGGTTTTATTCCTACATGTTACTCTGTGCTAGTTTATCCTACTGTTTATGTCTTGTACGGCGCTGTGGAATCAATTGAATAAATTCCAACGATTTTACCTGTTCAAGATCCGCATCCGTCAGGGCCGGAACTACGCGTCTGCTGCCACATTGGCCGCAAGTCAGTTCAATACAGTCAGGCAGCACTTCCGCATCAATCGCGGGCTGTCCACAACGGCAGGAGATGTCACCTTGTTCGGCCATATCATGAATGCGGTTAAATATCCCAAACATAACCTGAGGGTTATCAATATGCTCATCATCATACTCAGCTTCCCGTGGAAGCTGATCCAATTCATTTTTATGATCAGCAAATGTTTTTGCAATTATACGCCGGCATCCAAAAAGACCAAGTTCAATGTTTTCTTCAGAGCAGTATAATTTATCTGCCTCAGCGCGCCAAAAACGTCGGGCATCTATACATACTTTATGAGTAGTCTCGCACAGTACACAAGGAATATCTAAGAGATATTGACGACGGCCCACACTGGAAATGGCAGCTTGAATCTGACCGCAACTGCACACTAATTCCTGCTTAGCCGCTCCTGGCAGGTTAAACCGGGTAAAAGAGTGCATCTGCAGTTTGCCGCAATGAGGGCAATACAAGGCTAGCGTTGCTTCTGTCCGGATAACCATTCAATATCCCTCCTCGTATCAAAGACTTCGCCAGCGTTTTAAAAAAATCCTTCCTCTGTGCCCAATAAGAAACACCCAGCTTATCTGGGTGTTTCTAACAACACATTTACAGTTTGCAAAAAAAAGAAGTCTTTTATCCAATCATTAGTTGGCGTACCTCTGTTTCATTCGACGCCTCATCAATCATATGACAAAGAGAAATAATGTCAAAAGGCTTCGTGATGTAACCATAAGCACCCATCTCACGAGCTTGATTAACTAAGTCAAGTTCTCCATAAGCAGTCATCATGATTACCCGGTCGCCCTGACCTAACCGCTTAATCTCTCGCAGCGTTTCAATACCATCCATTCCGGGCATTTTCATATCCATCAGAATTAAAGCAGGTTTAACTTCCTTGGTCTTGGTAACACCGTCAATTCCGTTGATGGCCGTAACAACCGTGTACCCTTCCTCCGTTAGCACTTCGGTCAATAGCCTTCTAATACCTGGCTGATCATCAATAACCAGTACTGTCGACTTGGCTTTAGCCATGTGCGGTCCCTCGCTCTGTCTAATAATTTTGTATAATTGCTTATAACATGTCTATTCGCACATCTTGACAAATATCCTCCTAGAAGCTGGAAATTTAATTACTTTTTTATAAAAATTCTATTATTTCTTTGCTATTTTGTTTTTTATTGCAGTAATGTATCGCGTAATAGTGGCAAGAACGTCATTATGGTAAATTTTTAGGCTATATTGATCTTCTTTGCTATCAACAATAAATTGCACGTCATTATAGGGTGTAGGCAAACCCCAGGTAGAAAAAACAGGCTCCCCATTTTTCAAAATAACGGCCCGGTATGCGCTGTCGCGCAAGTAAAGAGGAATTTTTACACTTACCTGATGCGGATGTAGGCGGTCAACCGGGATGTCGCTGCCTAAAATTTCGACAGCATATTCCGATATACCCAGCTTATTTTGCGACAGACGCTTGCCATATACGGCAACCAGCTCTGGCGCGTAATAATCAAGATAAGCTTTCACCATATCACTTGCAGTGGCAAAAATGAGGTGATTTTGATTGACATAGCGATTTTTCAGATGAGCTAAATGAGTGTCGATAGCAGCAAACTGCCCTTGCTCCAGACTTTGCCAGTCAGGTTCTCCCATTACAAACATCGCATGGGTAAAGCCGATAATACCATGGATACCCGGTTTAACTGCTCCATCGGCAGAAGTAAAATAGGTTATCCCCTGATCGGCCAAGACATTCATAGCCTCAGCAGTCTGACTGTCATAGGCAATAAAATTGCGGGGTGTTGGGCGGAACTCAACCAGTCCGGTCTGTGTAATGTCCACAGCGGCTGTATTGATGTCATCGGGCTTAGCAAAGTATATTTCCTTGCCATAGGGACCGGCAGTGATGCCGCCCTCATTGCCGTCAGCATCGCTAGTACCCCATAATCCCACTTTCCGGTAAGCGCTGGTGCTGATTGCCTCACTGTCGGAACCAGCCCCAAAATCAAAGGAGCCTACCCTGGACGTCACCAACTGTCCCTGGGGAGAAGCGGCCGACAGCTCATCCATAATCCGCTGATACGCATAGAGTATGCCTGTGCGGCTGGAATAATCATTGAAATTGCCTTCACTGGCAATGGAGTGCGACCAGCCGTGTCTTAAATGATTTGCCCAAATTCCGTCAAGCTCTTTGTTATAGGATAATATATTACCAGGTAAGTATGGGTCATAGTCGGAGTGCATATGAATTCCGTATTCATGGCCTTTATCCGCTTCGGCACGCACCGATTGTTCAATAGCTGCGGCAGCTTTCTTCCATTCGCCGGTTGAGGATTGACGGTCTGCCCAAGCGGCTGCTTTTACTAAGGGCCAGGCAATATAATGGGTCCACTTTGCTCCATATGTATCGGCTATGGCATTTAACCTTTCCGCTTTCTCAACCATCTGAACCGTCAGTTCTTTCGGTTCCAGCCAGCCATTTTGATTGCCCCAGGCTTTGGCATAACCGGCACCGTCAATTGCTTCCAAATCTTCCGTCATCACATAATAAATTTTGCCTGGCCGGTTATCAGCAACCGCTACTTCCACCACTCCATCTACAGGCTGACCATTGATTGCAAATCGAGCCTGCCAGGGCTTATCGAGATTTACACTGTGAGGCCGCGCTGCTTTACTCTCCCAAGCAATGCGGCGTTTCTCGCCAGGCATCAGATGTGTAACTGTTTTAGTCTTTTCTGCAACTGACAGCCCATAACCGACGGGTTCAATTACATCGATATTTGCCTGTTCAATCATGCGGTTCGTACGATTGACAATATCAGCCTCCAGGCGAACTATATCACCTACCATAACTGATTGACTGCCAGTAACAGGGATAACTTGCAAGGCCTGTCCAGGCTCATTAGCTAAAGCGAACCGCGTAATGACGATATGCTGTCCCTGCCCCGCCTCAACGCTTAAGCGATAGCTATGGGCCTTTTGGCCTCTTAGGTAGGAGGCTAGAAGCTCTGCAGGCCGGTATTCTCCAGTAAGCCACTCGCCCTTATAGTTAGCGCCTGTACGGTTGTCCGTCCAGTGGCTGTTAGAAGTATCAGCAGGCAGCGGTCCGGTAGATACCCAGCCGACAACCGCTAATTGCTTTTTATCCTGATCCAACGCCGCTATCTCAAGCAATCCAGTCCCTTGCGTTGATAGAAATTGCAGGCGAACAGCGGCTTTTACATCAACATCAGCAGGAATGTCTACAGAGTACCGGAGATGTCCTTTTCCGCCCGCTGCCAGTTCCAGCCCCTGCGGGGCATCCAGAGCTGAACCTGTAATCAGCCGGTATACATTACCGTCTCCTTCCTGCGTAATTGCTGTTGGCAATCCCCAGCTTTCCTGGCTGCCGGAAGGCACTGCCGTCAGACCAGCCTGCGACGGCAGTTTAGTACCGCCGCAGCCTGCTGCAGCAGCTAAGAAGCACAGCAGCACTCCCATCATTATGGTTTTGCGCATCATTATAATCACCTATCTTTAACTCCATTGAGGCCATTGCATAAATTGAACACTCACAAATGTAACTATTGCAATTACAAACAAGGCTACTGCCAGAAAAGGCATGATGAGCACCAATGTAGCCTTTACTCCCCCTATGCCATAAGCTCCTTTGAGAGCAGCTATATGAAGCGCCAGTACCCAGAACATAACGACCAGCGCCGTAATCCCCATCACGACAGGCCGTATACTCTCAGGAAGCACAGCAGCAACTACCCAAAGAGGAACCATAAAAATACGGGGAAACTGAGCGAAGCCCAAGGCGGCAAACAAGCCCATAGCCGTTCCGCGGCCCCCCATAAATTCAGCAATTAAATGCAGCAGGGCAGCGCCAAAGAACCACAGCAGCAGACTCCCTATTACGTGCATCACAATGATACCGTTAACGGCATATCCAAGACTTGTTGATTTAAGGCCAAACCACATTGCCCAGCTGGGCAGCAAAATACTTACGATAAAAACCACCAGACTTTTGCCTACCAGGCGCCGTCCGGCAATCTGGCTCATCGCAGCCGCAGGCTGAAACAATACGTCATAGAGAATTTCCAGCAAATATCCCATATTCCACCTACCACCGTTCCGGCATAGCCAGTGGTGCTGTTAGCGGCAAATCATTTTTTATCTGCTGCGTAAGTATTTGCTGTAGATTGATTTTGCCTTCAGCGCCAAATAGCACATCCCATGGATTTATTTTTCCAAACTCTTTCAATTGAGGCTTGCCGGTTATACCTGCAATTTGAGCTGCTCCGTCAATCGCATCATAGAAATTACCCAATTCATCAACCAGTCCCAGTTCTTTTGCCTGCTTGCCTGTATAAATACGGCCATCAGCAATTTGGCGAACTCTGACAGGATCGAGTTTGCGTCCTTCAGCAACAACTTCTACAAACTGGTTGTACATGTCATCGACCATTGTTTGAACAATAGCCCGTTCTTCTGGTGTAATTTGCCTCTCTGGCGATAGAATATCCTTATGGGGACCACTTTTAATCTTTTCCTGCCTCACACCAATCTTCTGGTACAGTTCCTCCCAATTGGTGTAAGGCATATAAACGCCAATACTGCCAGTGAGAGTT
Organism: Anaerospora sp.; assembly: GCF_032013335.1. NCBI lineage: Bacteria > Bacillati > Bacillota > Negativicutes > Selenomonadales > Sporomusaceae > Anaerospora > Anaerospora sp. The sequence continues at coordinate 62,910 of NZ_DALZUO010000013.1, forward strand.
GACGGATTAGCATAGACTTTATCGGCTAGTGCCGCCAGCCAATAGCCTCCCGATGCGGCAACATCCCCCATGGAAACAATAATCGGCTTACCGCCGGCCCGCACTTTTTTAATTTCCTCGCCTAGCTCCTGCGTTGCCGGTACACTGCCGCCTGGGCTGTTTATCCTGAGTACAATGGCCTTGATGGATTGGTCATCACGTGCTTCATGCAATTGGCGGATAACCTGATCGATTCCTCCAATTTCACTAAATAAGCTGCTTTGCCCCCGCCCCCCTAGAATTACACCTTCCACATGAATAACGGCAAGCTTCGCAGGAGCAGCTTTATCCTTTTTAGTACTAAAGGAAGGCATGAAAAGCAGCATTATACCAAGAGATACAAGTACAATACCGGCAATAACCAGCATAACCGAACGTTTGAACATACCACCACATCCTTTCACTGACTTTGTGTCACCTACATAGTATTAAAAATAAAACTGTTGGATTATCCAACAGTTTTATTTTGCTTGCCTTTATTTCTATCGCAGCTTCAATTTTAGCGTGTTTTGCCTTGTAAGGAAGCCTTGACAAAATCTCTGAACAGAGGATGGGGATTTGTAGGACGGGACTTGAATTCCGGGTGGAATTGCGTTGCTAAGAACCAGGGATGGTCTTTAATCTCCACAATTTCTACCAGCCTGCCGTTAGGCAGCGTTCCGCCAATTACCAATCCGGCATCCGTAAGCTGCTGGCGGTAGGCATTATTAAATTCATAGCGGTGGCGGTGACGTTCATAAATAATTTCATCTTGATATGCATTGCAGGTCAGTGTATTCTCCATAACCTTACAGGGGTATACACCTAACCGCATAGTACCACCCTTGTCCTCAACTGCTACCTGCTCCGGCATCAAATCAATAACCGGATAGGAGGTTTCGGCATTGAACTCGGTAGAGTGAGCGCCCAGCATACCGCATACATTACGGGCAAATTCAATCACTGCACATTGCATTCCGAGGCATAATCCAAAGAAAGGAATCTTGTTTTCCCGTGCATATTGAATGGTACGGATTTTTCCTTCCACGCCCCTATCGCCAAAGCCACCGGGAACAAGAATGCCATCTACATCGCTAAAGTGTCCCTTCAAATCCACTGCCGAATCTTCCAGTTCTTCTGCATTTACCCATTTAATATCAATGTCCGCCTCGTTTGCAATACCTGCATGCCGAAGAGATTCGGAAACACTCATATAGGCATCATGCAATGCAACATACTTGCCGACAATCGCAATTCTTACTGACTTGGACGGCTTGTAGATTTTATCTACCATGCGGGTCCATTCAGTCATATCCGCCTTACCGGCCTGGATATTTAATTTCTCCATGACAATCCGGTCAAGACCTTCTTCCTGGAGCATGAGCGGAACCTGATAGATACTGGCAGCAGTTTTATTTTGAATAACCGCATTAACATCAATATCACAGAACAGTGCCAGTTTTTCCTTCATGTCCTGTGAAATTTCCTGTTCTGAACGGCATACGATAATATCCGGGTGAATACCAATGCTGCGCAATTCTTTAACACTGTGCTGCGTTGGTTTTGTCTTAAGCTCACCGGCTGCAGCAATGTACGGCACCAGAGTTACATGAAGATACAGCACGTCGTGACGGCCAACTTCTTTTTTCACCTGACGAATTGCCTCAAGGAATGGCAAGCTTTCAATATCGCCTACGGTACCGCCAATTTCGGTAATGACAATATCCGCATTATCCTCTTTTGCCACGCGGTAAATGCGGCTTTTAATTTCATTTGTAATATGAGGAATAACTTGAACTGTACTGCCCAAATAATCCCCTTTACGTTCTTTATTAATCACTGACCAGTAAATTTTACCGGCCGTAACATTTGAACTCTTGCTCAAATTAATATCAATAAACCGCTCATAGTGACCCAAATCCAAATCTGTTTCGCCGCCGTCTTCAGTAACGAAAACTTCACCATGCTGATAGGGACTCATTGTTCCCGGATCAATGTTTATGTAAGGATCAAACTTTTGGATGGTCACATTCAGGCCACGGCTTTTTAATAGCCGGCCCAGTGATGCCGCCGTGATACCCTTCCCGAGAGATGATACCACCCCGCCGGTTACGAAAATATATTTAGCCATGAAAAAAATCCTCCTGTAATATAAGCGCCTCTCGCAGTATTATCCCAAACACGCCCAATATTTTATACTTTTATGATAAGAACTGTCAAGTACATTATTCGGTATCTTCCCGTCCAGCAGAAGCATTTGTATAATCCTCCTGGATTCCTTCCAACAGCCGTTCACGACGCTGGCTGGTGCCGGATGCGGCTTTTGCCGTTTCTTCCGCTTGCTTGGCTTCTCTTTGAGGCGTCCACTCATTCAATCCCCACATGCCTTTGCCGACATGCTGGAAGCGGCTGTCGAGGTTAATCTGCGTATGGATCTCCGACATTGCCTGTGCCGGGGAATGAACACGACCAACCTTAGCCTCTAGTACTTTGCTGATAAGCTCGCGAAAATACATCGGCTGATTTACTTCCTGGAGAATTTGAAAAGCCATTTCAATATCCGTCATCTGTTTTTGTACTTTCATCTATTGAATCGACCTCCGCTCCGCTTTTTACATTCTTTCCGGTGCTGAAACACCTAATATGGTTAATCCGTGTTTTAAGGTCCGCTGCACTGCCATTACCAATCCAAGACGGGCAAGCTGCACTTCAGGCTCTACACCGATAATGCGGCACTGGTTATAGAAAGTATGAAATAAGGCAGCCAGATCATGGGTATACCGGGCAATGCGATGTGGTGCCCGTTCCCGTGCAGCGGCAGCTACTTCGTCCGGGTATTGACCAATCTTTTTAATTAAATCAGTTTCTGCGTCTACCGTCAATACCGAAAAATTGGTATCTGCCCAATCTCCAAAACTTATGCCTGCTTCGCCGACCTGACGATAAATGCTGTTAATCCGGGCATGGGCATATTGAATGTAATAGACCGGATTCTCGTTAGAGCGCGACTTAGCCAAATCAAGATCAAAATCGAGCTGACTGTCAATAGAACGCATAATAAAGAAGTAGCGTGCAGCATCGCTGCCTACTTCTTCAATCAGTTCGGTAAGCGTAACTCCCTGACCCGTCCGTTTGGACATTTTCACTGGTTGTCCGTCCTGCAGCAAGTTGACCATCTGCAGAATAAGCACTTCCAGCTGATCCTGATTATACCCAAGTGATGCAATCGCTGCTTTAACCCGGCTGATATAACCGTGGTGATCGGCTCCCCAGATATTAATCAAGGTCTCAAATCCGCGTTCCAGTTTATTCTTATGGTAGGCAATATCAGCTGCCAAATACGTGGGTACACCATTTTCCCGAATAACTACCCGGTCTTTATCATCCCCGTAGGCGGTCGACTTCAGCCAGAGTGCCCCATCCTTTTCATACATAAAGCCATTTAGCTGCAATGCCTCACAAGCTTTAGCAATAGCACCTTCCTCGTGCAGTGTCCGTTCGCTGAACCATACGTCAAAAGTAACTCCAAACGATTCCAGATCAGCTTTAAGTGCGTTTAACTTTTCCTGCAAAGCAAGCTCTTTGAAAACAGCCAGACGCTCTTCTAAGGGCACCAGCAGGTAACGGGAGCCTTCTTGCTCCACAATTCGTTTTGCTGTTTGGATAATATCTTTTCCATGATAGCCATCTTCAGGAAACTCAACAGGCTGCTCCAATAGTTCCAGATAACGGGCGTTGACAGAAGCCGCCAAATTATCAATTTGATTGCCTGCATCATTAATATAAAATTCAGCCTGAACGTCATAGCCGGCAGCCCGCAGCAGGTTGACCAATGCACTGCCAAAAGCAGCTCCCCGGCCATGGCCCACATGAAGGGGCCCCGTAGGATTTGCACTGACGTACTCTACCTGAATGCGCTCGCCTTTGCCGGCAGAAGAACATCCATAGTTTTCTCCCGCAGCCAAAATCTGTCCCAGCATTTCATACATCCAGTCGGGCTTTAAATAAAAATTAATAAATCCGGGACCGGCGATCTCACATTTTTCCAGCCAGGACGCTTTCATCCGTTCAACTAATGCCTGTGCGATAACACGGGGATTCGCTTTTGCAGCCCGAGCAGTCTGCATGGCAAAATTCGTGGCATAATCGCCAAACTCTTTCTGTGGCGGCACTTCCAAAACAACAGCCGGTAATTGCGCTGCTGAAATAACTCCATCCGCTATCGCTTGATTCGCTGCTGCCAAAATACTTTCGTGAAGCAGTTGTTTAATGTCCATTTGTCTCTTTTTCCTCCCGTATCGTTATGGCAAGCTGATTGGAACTCTGCCAACGACCTTCTATTTCTAGTTCATAAGCAATTGTAATGCTGCCGCTGCCATTAGTAAAAGCAACGGTTACAGCACTGGTGGCCACACTCATTTCCATCGCGCCATATGGCGTTATATATGTGCAGGTGCTGCGCTCGCCTTTGCGGAATTCTTGACGCTGTTCAATATTTCCCATTCTCACAAGAACAACATAGCCGTCATAAAGCTTCAGTAAAGTAGTAGTTCCTTCCAACCCGGTGAGCTTACTTTCATCATATGTAATATAATCAACACCGTTCCTCTGATAATGCCGGCCGGTAGTGATCAATTCAATACTCTGCTCATCGCCTGCCCCATCCCGCTGACTGCCGATGACGGTGACAATTACATTAGTCATTTCTGCCACCTCTGTCAATTAATAACTCAATATCATATTATAGCCTATTTACTAGCTCTTAATAAAGGTCATTTTAAATAAAATCCATAAAAAAAATCTGGCAGTCTTCTCTGCTTATTACCAATAGAATAAAGCAGCCAGTGAGACGCTTGCTCTTAACTGGCTGCAGACAGTACTTTTTTCTGTTTTTGTATGTCAAAATGCCGTAGCGCCGTTCCCCGTTCGCCTGGGAACGGCGCCTCTTAAGAGAAGCCCTGCCAATACAATGCCTCTCTGTTCTACTATATGCATAACCGCAGAAAAATTGCATCTCCCTTAATACCCAATGAGCAATAAACTGTCAATTAGACTAAATACCTTTTCGATGTGGCACAGTCTTTTAATGGTATTTTTATAAAACTCGCTCTGCACCTGCTGCCCTTGCCGAATGACTGGCACTAATAATACACCGTGTCGAATGACTGGTGATTCGGCAAACTTACAAATGTTTTTCCAGATATTATTAATTTCACCTTTTTCTACTTCCACTGCAATTTGATGTTGAGGATGAAAGAAATCTACTTCAAAATTTAAGCCTGCCTTAAAAAGCGAGCTATGCTTACGATTAGTAACAGAATGCAAAAATCCCAGTTCTTTCATATCACTGGCAATCACCTTCTCCGCTTCTACACTCTTACGGAAAGGAGTATTGCGGATGTTTATCAGTTCGAGTTGATTATTGACAACAACCTGACGCAGCAATTCCACTGCCGGGTTGCCTCCAGCCTGATAAAGATAATGATGGGGCGGATATAATACCTGCTGGTCCATTGTCCTTCCAACCTCCTAACGCCAGTAAAAAAGCATTCATTGCTGAATGCTTTTTTTGTAACCGGATGTGGAGCACCTTTATTGCCATAGTTTAACAGTATCAGCACCCACATAATAATGCTTTAGAATCTCTTCAGCTTTAGCACCATTTTTAGCATAAGCATAAGCACCCCATTGGGACATACCTACACCATTGCCCCAGCCAAGACCCTTAAAGGTAAAATTGGAGCCGTCATATGTCATTTCCGTAATTAAAGTTGACTTCAGACGGTCATATCCCACTGCTTTGCGGAACTCAGAACCATATACCTTTTTATTGCCGGCACCAATATAAAGTATCCTTCCTGAGGGACCTTTCTGGAGAATGGTTATATCACCAGGCTTGCCACTATAGCCTACGGCACGGGCAACTTCAGATCCGGGAATTTTGACTGACCATGAAGAAATATTGGCCGGAGCATACTGATTGCTATTGTCCGTGACCGGCTGAAAATAAGGTGTGGCATGTTCAATTTCTTTAGGAAAGCTTTCTTCTTTTGTTGCAGCGATTTGTCCATTATGAGAGCTATAAATAGAATTCACCAATCCACCAGCGTACAATAAGATTTGTCCTCTAGTGGAACGTACCGCTTCTCTAACCGTATCGTTGACCTTTTGCGGTGCGAAGGCTTGCAGTTCTTCTTTGGAGGTGCTGACATCAGCATTATGCAACCGACGAATCGTTCCCGCTTCAATGGCACTCATCGTCAGCGTCCGTGAGGCAACCGCCTGGGCTCTGAGAGCCTCTAGCGGCCAATCGGGCTGCATTTCCTGCGCAATGACACCTTCCACATAGGTTTCCAGTTTCATTGACTCAATAACGCCCTTATCTGCACGCCATACTTTAATTGTAGGCTCACTTGTGTATTTACTTTTATTGAACTGTGGCACACCTGCAATTGGTTCAGGCTGCGCCGGTGCTTGCTGCTGCGGCTCTGTCGGCGCAGGACTAGGAGCCGGCATCGGTTTTGGGGCAGGAGAGCGCAGTAGTAAGTATGCTCCCGCTGCAATTGCTACGACTAAAACAACGATAATTGCGATTGTTGATTGTGATTTGTTGCGCATATAATTACCTCCTACCTTACTTATAGTATGAAAACAATACTCGCTATTTATGCACAAAACGATTGGTTAAGTTAACAAATTATAAATTGACGTAACATCTTCCTTAAAAACAAGGAGCATCGTCACAAAAGCATAAAAAACCCGTACCTTCAGCCTTAATTTGGCAGGAATAGCCTGGCGTAAAGCGAATACACTCTACAATACATGGTGGAGGCTAAATATGCTCAATCTTCGTCTCGCTTTATCGCTGCAACTTAAGCTGTTTTTGGCCTTTGAAGGTTTGGCGCTGATAACAGTTCTCCTCGCTGCCGGAAGTTTTTATTTAGTCCCCCACTGGCCGCTGCTAACCTTATCAGCAGGCATGCTGCTCATCGGTATAATTGCTTATTTCCTGGCAGTCCACTTTAACAAACATGTCGATCAATTGGCTAAAAATAGTATTGCCCCCAAAAGCAATGATGACATTACCCGCTTGGCTGTCCGAATGCACAATCTCTCGCTTACCGAAAACTACGAGCGGGAATTCATGCTTATTCCGGCTATTGAGGCGTTAACCAATGCGTTGGAAGCAAAAGACAACTATACTTTTGGACACTCGTCCGAAGTGGCAACAATCAGCATGGACGTAGCTCGAGAACTAAAGTTGTCACAGGAAGAGTTATTCAAGCTGAATGTAGCTTCTATTTTACATGACGTAGGCAAAATCGGCATTCCCGATCAGGTACTCAACAAGCCTGATAAGCTAACTTCCGATGAATATGATCTCATCAAGCTTCATCCTTCAATAGGTGCAAAAATCATTGCCAGTATTCCTTCACCAACCGAAATTGCTACGATGATTCGCCATCATCACGCTCGCTGGGACGGTGCAGGATATCCGGATAATCTGGCAGGAGCCGGCATTCCCTTAGGGTCGCGTATTATTGCCGTAGCCGACTGCTATCAGGCAATCGTCTCTGACCGTCCTTATCGCAAAGGCCGTTCCCATGAAGAAGCAGTGGAGGAAATCCGCCGCTGTTCCGGCAGCCAGTTTGATCCTTTGGTAGTTGAAGCCTTTCTTAGAGTGTACAGTAAAAAAACAGAAGAAAAACAAGCGGAACCTGCTTAAGCATTAAACAGGGCCGCTTGTTTTATTTAGTATTGCTTATTTGACATAAGGTATTGTTAAAGGGCCTAATGGCAGCACTGCTATTCTTACATTGTCGCCATGAGCATTCATTAATTGGTTAAGTGTAGACTCTACATCTTTTACCGGTTTTAGTTTAGCCTGACGGACAGTTTCTTCTTCTAAAGAAGAGTACAGATAGCAATCTGCTTTAAGCTGAATGATAGCCTGAACCTGTGCTTCCCATTGGTCAAACATAGAGAACTTTTCATCATTAATCATTTCCAGCAACTCTTCCGGTGTTTCGCGCATCCTTAGAATTTTTGCATAGTTGCCGTGATCGGGCAGCCCGTCTGAACACTCGGAAACAGCAATGATAGCACCATCCTGTTTGACAATCTGTGCAGCGGCACTCATCCCTTTTACCGTCTGATATAAGTTCTGGTCTAAAGGATAGCCCGAATTTGTTGTAATTACGATATCAAACGGCGCATCTACCTCATACATGGCATGGTCCTTTACAAAGCTGCAACCCTGGCGATGAGCCTCAATTACATCTCCTGCAAACACTCCAGTAATCCCCTTATCACCATTGAGTGTTACATTAAGCATAAAATCCGGCTTGGCCATTAAGCAATTCTCAGTGGCAGCTCCCTGAAGAATATTGCCCTCTATAATTCCCCAGGTACTCAATGGATGACCGATCATTTTGGCATTATGAAAGTCGAGAATCGTTTCAATTCCTGCAATCCCTGGACAAATCCCTTTGGGACCGCCTGAAAATCCTGCAAAAAAGTGCGGTTCAATAAAGCCGGTTACAATTTTAAAATCAGCTTTGACATATTCTTTATGAAAGAACACATTTGACCCATGAATGTTAGTTCCAACTTTTATTAATTGCTCCTTGGAAAAGGCATCATGGTTGATAACCCGGATAGTGTCCACTACTTCACGGCCCAGCATTTGGACGAGTTCTTCCTTTGTATTGGCTCTGTGGCTGCCCAGTCCATTAATGATTGTAATATTCTTTTGGGGCACTTGAGCCAACTCTTCCAGCAGCCAGGGCACCAGCTTGTGATTAGGTGTAGGACGGGTAATATCAGAAATAACAATTACGACTGTCTGATCGCTTTTTACCAGCTCTTTTAGCGGCGCCGTTCCGATAGGCTGTCTCAATGCAGCCAAAACCGCAGCCTTTTCATCAGGCATTGCTGTCAAGTGACGGGGCTCAATTACGACTGCCTGATCAGGAACAGCCACCTCTAAGCTTGATTTTCCATAAGCAAGTTTAACTGTTTTCATTGTTTACCTCCTGCCTCTTTTGCCGCCGGGGCGACTTTTATTGGATTAGCAGACGTATTACTAATTTGCCGGTTTTTCATCTGAATATACGGCTTTCTATGGGGTTGTTACTATTACTACCTTCTCGTCTTACAGAGATTTCCCTGCAATTACCAAAAAGCAATAATCTGATTTTTAATGAATAAAAAAGGCAGTCTGCCGGTGCAGACTGCCTTTCTATTATTGGCCAATTAAAATCAATTTTTCCTGCCGGCTGAGAAGCTTAATACGGGCTTCCCTGCTTTGGGCCGCTTCTTTTCCTTGCTGCTCTTCCCACCACACCAGCTTTACCGGCAATCGGCTGCGGGTGTAACGGGCACCTTTTCCGGCATTATGAACTGCCACCCGTTGTTCAAGGTTTGTTGTCCATCCAGTATAAAGGCTGCCGTCGGCACATTCTACAATATAGGTGAAAGCACAACTCATCGTACTTAACGCTTCTCGATTGTTATCTTTTTAACGACCACATCTTCAACAGGCTTGTCATTGGCACCAGTTTTTACTTTACCAATTTTTTGTACTACATCGAGCCCTTCAATTACCTTGCCAAAAATAGCGTGCTTATTATCCAGCCAGGGTGTCGGAGCAAGAGTGATAAAGAACTGTGAGCCGCCCGTATTGGGTCCCCGGTTAGCCATGGACAACAGTCCCGGTCCGGTATGCTTGAGGGACGGATGAAACTCATCAGCTATCGTGTAGCCTGGACCACCGGTACCGTTGCCTTGCGGATCCCCGCCCTGAATCATAAAATTGTCAATTACACGATGAAAGAGAGTTCCATTATAAAACCCTTTATTGGCCAGGTCTATAAAGTTTTTGGCGGTAATGGGAGTTTTGTCTTCAAATAATTCTACAGTGAAGTTACCTTTATTGGTTTCAAATTTAGCAATACTGTTAGCTTGCGCCGGTGGCTGCTTTGCTTGATCTGCTGCCGGCGTACTGCTTTGGGCAGGCGGGTTTGCCTGCGGAGCAGACTGAGCACCGCCACAGGCTGTTAATAGCAGCGCGGCTGCAACGAAGAGCAGCATCATAACTGTACGTTTTCCCATAAAAAAGCCCCCTGTTCGTTAAGTGTTAGAAATATTCGTTTATATAGTTGTCGCGCTTCGGAAACAACTGGTCCAGCAATGCGATTTTAGTAGCATCTTTGCCCATAAGTTTCCCACCGGCAATCAGCTCCTGTGCGCTCAGCCGGCCAAAAACCAACTGTGAAAGAGCGCCTATTGTACAGGCTAAATCAGCAGTCTCGCTGTCTGTAATACGCACCTTTGCCTGCCCGTTTTTTACGGCAATGGCAAACGTACCGTTATTCCACTCAGCCAATTGATCGACTACGGCAATTGTCACCTCTCCCTGTATCTGCTGGGCATATCCCAGCGCCTGCAGCCCTTCGGTTACATCGACGACACGCCCAGCCATAAATGGATAAACTGCGACTCCCTCTTTGGGGTTAGGTAGACTCAGATGCAAATTATCATTAAAAGGAGTATTAAACTCAACAGTACTTGCCTGTGAGCGATGATTATAGAAAAAGTTAAGAATACTTCTTTGTGCCTGAGCACTGCTATAGCTCATATCACCAACAACTATTTTGCCATCCCGGAGTTGATAAAACAGATAAGCAGCAGCTAGTCCATCACACTCCAACACACTGATATAGCCTTTCTCAGCCAGGTGAGCGGCAATAAGCTTACGCCACTCGGGTTCCCCCCGAATGCTGAAGCCATGGCGCCCTGCCATAAATTTTTCGTATACGCTTTGCAGCATTTCCCACTGATCAGGGCAGGTAATCATGCTAAACCGGCCTTCACTGGAAGTTAACCCTCTCAGCTCCTCCAGATGAATGGTATATTTAAGCTGATGGTAACATAACTCCCAACCAAACGGATAATAAAAGCCTGCCTTTGACGGCATAAGAATATTGAAGTAGTGCTTGCGCCGCCGCATCTCTGTGAGTGCTGCCTTCAACAAATGACCGGCCACACCGCCGCGTCTGGCCTCCGGGCTCGTAGCAAGCCCAACGATATAAGAAACAGGTATCGTTCTCTCTCGCAAAAATAATTGATACGGGTTTAAATGAACACAGGCAGCTAAGCTGTTATCTTCAAAGCCAACCAGTGTATTTTCTGAGCGAAAACAATTAGTAAAATACCACTGAAAGAAAGGATGTTCCGCAGGCTCAAAACAATAGGCCCATAAATCCTCAATCTGGCTGCGTCCCCGTTCACTGGCGATACGAAACTCCATATTCACCCTCCCTATTTTGCCAGAGTCACTTCATATTTGGCCATTAGTTTGATTGGGTTATATGATTTCTTAGCCCGCCGCAAGCCCTCTATCCCCATATCCTCTTCCCTGTTAATATATGTCATATCTGACCAGGCGTGGCGGCAGAATTCCCGGTTTATCATTTGATACAAGCCCCGGATATCGGTATTGCCTTTTTCGATATGGATAACCGCAGTATCTTCATTAAGCGCTTCACCACAGGTAAATGCTTCAATTTTACCGTATACCTCAATAATCCCGCCTTGAAACCCTAACTGCTTAAAGTTTCCCATCGCTTCAGACAGTGCAAATTTTTCGTGTTCCAGACCGGTATGGTCATCGGGCCGTTTATCATACCATTCCTGAGCACTCGCTAAGCACGCAGGGATAAGCTCTTCAGTCATCGGTAAATAACGGTAGTCTGCATAATGAGTTGTAAAGTAGTTAATATGATTCTTCTTAGAGCTAAACTTTCTGCCTGCCAGCTCGCTTAAATCCTGTCTCAAATAAACATAATCGAAGTTATTTCTATCTTCTTGGAATTCATAATAGCCTGGGCGGACCTTTTGCAGCATTTCTACCATTTCTTCAGATATGCCCTTAAGCACAAATGGTTTATTGTTTTGAGCAAACCATTCAGCCATTTTGTCCAAAACCCTTGGAAGATTGCTTTCATCTGCACCGAAAGGCTGCAGCATAAACGGCATATCCTCGCCGCCTGCCTTGATAAACAAGATATCCTCTTCATGGGCCCACTTGATCCCATATCCCTTGCGCCAAATAAATAAATTCGTAAATGTACACTCTGATATATCATAGCGATGCTGCCGGAAGTAGCGGTCAAATACCGGCTTATCGCTTAATTCGATATCCCTGAAATTAATAAGAAAACCCCCTTTAGAAGAAACAAGGCAACCTCGCTCCCACCTAGGGCGAGGTCGCCGGTTGCTACCATTACTTATTTTATTCTACTATAACTGACCAACCACGGGCAAGGATTTGCCCGTACAATTTTACAGCGTATTTTCAAAGTATCTCTATGCAACCAACAAAACTACAACCTTCGCACAAGTGCAGCCGTCACTAGTCTGTTGCTGCCTATGCACCTTCTCTCTTTTAAATCCACTGGCAAACACTACTTATTTAGTGCAGTATTCAATAGTCATTATATTTTCCCTTTATTTTTCTAAAATATTTTGTTTTCCATAAACGAAAATAAAATATTTCCCATCAACCCGCAAATCATGCAATACCGGTCAGCAGTTATTTGAAAAACACAGGGCCCCTGCCGTAATTGGCAAGGGCTCTTATGCGTATCGTGTTATTCAAACTGATGCGATTTGCTCTATCGCATTACGCAGTTCATCACAAACTTGCCGGAAAAGCAATTCATCAGCTATAAAAAAAGCATCCTCACGGCCAAACTCCCGGTAAATTACTTCCACAAAGCCGCCGCTGCCATCTTGTTTTTCAATGATTTCGGCAATCTGGGAGTAAGGAGTTATATTCCATCTGCTCTTACCCGCCTGACTTGCGATAAAGCAAAGATTTCTACCGGTTATAACCAGAAGACCTCTTTCGTTTTCCAATCCAACATCAGGAATAATTAACCGAAACTCCTCACCTAGCCACAAAGCAGCTGGTGTCGCCTCCAATAAGAGCTGTGATTCCCGGTCCAGTTGATGATAACCAGCTATCAACTGCTTTACAGGAGTTGTGGTTTCGAAATCACCGTTAATTACTGTATAAGCACTGCCTTCCTCTTCAAAAATTGCTACAGCGCTTTTAACATCTTCAGCCTTGCTTTTGTATAAAATCAGACACGGCGCCAAGTCTACTGCCATCCGGGTAGCAATTGCCGTTCGTTTCAGCACCTGACTCAGCCTGCCGGCCAGCCTGTCTTTATTGCGTATCGACTTTAATACGACACTAAACTGCTCGCGGTTATTTACAAAGGCGGGCTTCCCCTCAGACACTGAAGTGGGGATACTGCATAATGGGGGGGATGGCTCAGGCTGCTGAGTAAGTGTGCCATACTCATCTTGAACCGGTAAGCTTTGGCCGCAATGAGGGCAAAACTTACAAATACCATCCTGAGGTAGCTTGCCGCCACAGGCAGGACAAAATTTATACACCACAACTATCTCCTTCACCTGGCATTAATCAAAGTTATTGAATATTTCCCCATAAATGGCAAAATTCCTCTTTTCCGTCAACGCTATGCTTTAATTTCCAACGGGCTTCCATTAACGAACCGTACTGCTGTAAGACCGCAATGCTTGGCTATTTCCATACCAACATTCAATCTCCGGCCTACTTCGCTCTCCCGGTGGGCATCAGAGCCAATTGTGACAAGAGTACCACCTAATTCAGCAAATCGACGGTAAATAGGCAATATGATGTCTATCCTCTCCTTGCTGTCTAAACGGCGTGTATTAATCTCCAGCGCAATATTTCGCGTAGCTGCCAATCGCAGTACCTCATCGATACGGTCTGCAAATTCACGATAATAGATCTCCGTATCTTGATATTTGGCATAGCGGGAAATATAGTCGATATGCCCTAATGAGTGAATAAAGTCATATTCACGCAAGCATGCAATCATCGCATCAAAATACAGATTATACGCTTCTTGTTTGCTGCGCTGATGATAGAACTCACTGCAGTAAATATCCACATTATCTACTACATGAATCGAGCCGATAATGTAATCAAAAGAATTAGCTTGAGCAATCCTGCAGTTATCTGCCAGGCAATCGCATCGCATCCCTAGTTCAATTCCCAGCAGCACCGACTCGCTTCTATAGGAATTATAGGCCGCAAAATATTGATCTGTATCAAAAGTGAAGGCTGCCGGTTCGCCGGGATATGCTAAATCCATATGTTCTGTTATAGTGATGCCAATTCCCAATTGCCGTGCTCTGAGCAGTGCATCTTCCAGCAGCATATCAGAGTCAGTAGAGAACCGGGTATGCATGTGTGTATCAAACAGCAAATTATCCATCCTCCTCAAGTGATCAAATCTTATTCTATATATTCTTCCCCGGTTTCTGTTATTATCCTGCCTGGCAAAAGCAACAGCCTGACCATGTGCCAGGCTGTTGCTTTTGAAAATATTCACTCATCTTTTAGTTTGCTGACAGCCAAAACGCTTAAGGTAAGCGGCGATTCGGCCAGCGCAGTACGGATATCCGGTACGGACTGTGTAAAGGATTGTACGGCTTGGTAATCGCCCAGTCCAACACGAACATCTACTTTTTCACCATCATAGAGACGAAAACTGGTATCCACTACGCCAATGTTCTCTGTATCAAGCGCAATTCGCAGCCAGGTCTCGTATTCACCTTGCCCCCGGTCCTCTTGTTCACGTTGATGATAGATATGTATATAAGCGGGATAAGGAGTAGGATTATCCCCAAAATACAGTGGCAGCGAATAACTAAGTACTGTATGGGTATTTTGATTTTCGCCTTGTGGTACCGCTTCCTTGGCAAACAGCTGGGCCAGGCGTCTTAAAGCAACTCCTGCTTTAGCCCGTTCATTGCGGTCTATTGCCTTCCACTGATCAAGCTCTACCATTTTCAACAGTGCCCATAGGTTGGGCAACTCCGCCAGCCCCTGCTCGGCGGCAGCTTGTTTTAAAATCTGAGGCATTAGAGATTCTACTGACTTTGTCAGTTTCGCCATTTGATCTTTTGGCACTTCAGCTGCCAAATTAGCAAGCAGCTGCTTGATTGTGACCATCTCCGCCCCGTCTGACTGCTGACCAGCCTGAATAGAAGCACTATTAAGCCAGTTAGCAACTATTGCTTTATTTTGCTGACTAGGAAATGTCCTTCCTGATTCTGACTGCCCCGATGTCGCCACACCTGGTTGTCCGGAGACTGCCCCGGCTGGCTGTTCAGACACCGGCATACCCGATTGTTCTAGGGGCACGGCTACACCTGACTGACCGGGAATGGACGTACTTGACTGACCAGGTACGATTGTGCCTGCTTGTCCGGGCGTTATCATGCCTGGTCGCACCGGTGTTGCTGTACCGGGCTGGCTGGGGGCTGCTGCTCCCGGTTGGCCGGGCGCTGTGGTGACTGATTGGCCCGGTGCTGCTGTTCCCGGCTGGCCGGGTGTTACTGTGCTTGATTGGCCTGGCGCTGCTGTTCCCGGTTGGCCGGGCGTTACTGTGCCTGATTGGCCCGGCATTGCTGCGCCCGGTTGACCGGGCGTTACTGTGCCTGGTTGGCCGGGTACTGCTGTGCCTGGTTGGCTGGGCGCTGCTGTGCCTGGTTGGCTGGGCGCTGCTGTGCCTGGTTGGCCCGGTACTGCTGTGCCCAGTTCGCCGGGCGCCGTGGTGCCTGGCTGCGTCGACAAAACGGGATTGAATGGATTAGTCATTCCAGGCAGTGGTACTGCATTTTTCACTCCAGCCATCTGACCGGCCGTTACCTGCGCATTGGGCAAAGTCTGTGTGTTACCATCCTTCGGCAATCCACTCGATTGCCCAGAAGTACTTACTGCCTTAGGGGCTATGGGCAGATCAACTAACTGACGCGCGAGACTTACAAGTTGTTTGGCAATTTGACTTGCATTACCGGTACCTAATTTTTGCGTCACACTTTCTAATATTGTTGCGCTTTCTCCAGTAAGCTCTGGAAGCTCAGCCGCCGTTTCCAGTGCAAAAGCCATTTCAAGCAATTGCTGAGCCGTCTGTTTTTGAAGGTTAACAGCAGCAAACAAGCCTTGTGATAGCAAGTTTTGTGAAGCGGCAGAATGCAAAAGCAGCGCCTGCACCTGTTCCTTTATATTAGCTGGTAATGTCTGCAGCAATTGATTGCGTTTATCCATCGTCTGCGCGAGCTCACGCAATGTGCTGCGTATTGCCTCACCGACTGCACTTGTATCACTAGCGGCTGTAGAAGGCAACTTATTTGCAACAGGCTGTTCGCTCCCGGTTTCTGCCTTACTTGTTCCGGTTACCGGTTCTTCTGTTTGAGAAACGGCATTAGTGGGAAGTGAAACACCATGAATAGAAGACATCGCCTGCACCACCTTATTCATATTAACCTCTTGATCCGATTCGTTTGACAAGCAGTATCTCATTTCCCTGGCGATTGTAAACTACCCGGTCCAAAAGTGTTTTCATAATCATAATCCCCCGTCCTGATTCGTTCAGAAACACGTCTGAAAATAAGTCACAGTTAACTGGGTCTATTTCCGCTACGGCTTTATTGCCGCAAAAACCGGCACCGCTATCTTTGACGCGAACCACCAGCCGCCGTCCAAGATAATTTAATTTTATTTGAACGAAAAAAGCATCACTTTTTTCAGCTGAATGAACTGCATTGTTAATAGCTTCATTAACCGCAACTTCCAAAAGTCCTGCATTGTCACCGCAAAGCTGCTGGAGTACTCGCCGAATGTGGCTGCGGGAGCTATAGAACTGTTCTTTGTTGGGCATATTGATTCGAATTGGCCAGCTTGATTTTGCCTTGATCATTAACCCCAGCGCTGTTGCATCATCCCATCGCTTACTACTTGTTGCCTTAGCCCGCAGTGCTTTCATCGTAGCGTCAAAATTGCCAACATTGGCAATCACCTGGTCATCCATTAGATCAAATATACCGTCAGTAACAAAATAATACGTATCACCATACCGTATTGGAACTGTATAGCTTTCAAAAACCGCATCTGCGGTAATCCCCAGGAAAGAGCCGGGGACTGTTACAACGCCTTGCAATTCACGACTGCTTGCCAGGAAAAAATTAATACCAGCTGCAACATAGGTTAATGTCATATTATTAAAATCTAATTCAAAGCAAATTGCTCCCGCAAAAGAGTCTTCAGCAAAATAGGATATCGCAACACGATTAATCCAGTCCATTTTTTCGCTAAGTGAGTTTTCTTTCTCTGCCGCCTGCCGGAACAGTACCCGTAAGGCTGTAGTTTGCAGCGCAGTAGCTAACCCATGTCCCATAACATCAATGACATAACCGAACAGGTGTCCTTCTTTTACCCAAATATAATCGCAAAGGTCACCGCTAACATGATTATAGGGTTCGTATATGGGCTGAATTGTGATCTGCTCATTCGACACTGGCGGCGGAATAAATTCGCGTTGAATTTTAGATCCTAGCAAAAAATCCTTACGCATCGCTTCTTCTGCCCGCCTTCGTTCCGTCATATCTTTAAAAGTTTCAATTACACCAATCAGTTGACCGGCCGGCCGATAGGGAATAGCGGTAAACAGACAGGGAATTTTACGGTCCTGACCATTTCTAAGTTCTATATCTGCTTCAATCCGCTCTTCACCAGCCATAATTCGCACCAGAGGACACTGGGGAGTATGACACAAATCATTCAGAAAAAAATCATAGCATTTGCGGCCAAGCGCTTCCTCTTTATTAATAGCCATCAGCTTGCCAAGGGTATTATTCACAAGAATGATGGTATGCTGACTATCAATCACACTCATAGCATCCGGTGCCGAATTGAATAATTCAATCATTTGGGCATGAACAAACTGAAGTTCGTCCTGCGCTTTTTTCCAATCAGTAATATCATCCTTAATTGCCAGAAAGTTAGTAATAATACCGGAAGAATCACGAATTGGAGAAATTGCTGCCGACTCCCAGAACAGACTGCCATCTTTGCGTTTATTATGGAATTCACCGCGCCATTCGCGCCCGGAAATGATGGTATCCCATAATTCGCGGTATACCTCAGCTTCTTGTTCGCCAGACTTTAAGATGCGCGGATTCTGCCCCTTTGCTTCCGAACTGGAATAACCCGTCATTTCCACAAACTGCCGGTTCACATATTCTATATTACCTTGCGCATCTGTGATCACAACTCCGGAGGTACTCTGCTCGACAGCTACCATTAATTTATGAAGCTGTTCCTGGGCAGCTTTATGATCAGTAAACTCAGCAGCTGTTTGGTCAATATTGGCCTGGTGCTTCTCTTTTAGCAATTCTTCCAACTCGGCAACCCGTTGCTGCAATGCAATTATCCTGTCATCCATGCCAAATCTCACCCCTTGAATCCGCCTTGCTGTTGCTTACATATTATCATTCTTTCTATCATTACGGAATTGTTCAGACGAAATTTAATGAAACCGGACTAAAAAAAGCGTCGCCTGCCGGCGACGCTTCCATTTAGTTAAGCAACTTATTTTATTGGAAATACCGGACACCAGCTTTAAATAATGCTTGGTCCTTGTTACCTGGAACATTCTTGGCAATATGATTGCCGCTGCGCTCAGAATGAGCCATTTTCCCCAGCACCCTTCCATCAGGGCTGGTCAAAGCCTCGACGGAATAAAACGACTGATTGGGATTAAAGCTATTGGTATACGTAGGCATCCCTTCAAAATCAACATATTGAGCTGCAACTTGCCCTTGCAAAATCAATTGCTCCATAATCTCCGGCGGGGCAGTGAAACGCCCTTCTCCGTGAGAAACAGGAATAGAGTGAATGTCACCAACTGACATAGCAGCAAACCAGGGGGACAAGGTGGAAACTATTTTGGTTTGTACGATAGTGGACACATGCCGCCCGATTGCATTATAGGTTAATGTAGGACTTTTTTCAGTCATATCGCAAATTTTGCCGTAAGGTACTAGTCCAAGCTTGATAAGTGCCTGGAAACCATTACAAATGCCCAGCATTAGGCCATCCCGTTGCTCCAGTAAGCCGGTAACTGCCTCTTTGACCTGAGGATTACGAAAAACGGCAGCAATGAATTTACCTGAACCTTCAGGCTCGTCACCAGCGCTGAAGCCGCCGGGAAGCATGAGTATCTGACATTGGCCAATACGCCTTGCTAATTCATCGATTGACTGTTGCACAGAACTTGCCGTCAAATTACGGAAAACAAGCAGCTCAGCTTCTGCTCCTGCCAAGGAAAAAGCTTTGGCTGAGTCATATTCACAATTTGTACCTGGGAATACCGGAATGAGTACTCGTGGTTTTGCAAATTTTATAGTTGTTTTGCGCGTATTGCGTTTCGTCCATTCTGCCATATCCGGTTGATGAATAGTAGCAGGACAATTTACCGGAAAAACTTCTTCCAGCGGCTGCTGCCAGGCAGCAATCGCTTCTTCTAATGCTATTTCCTGTTCATCAACGACAATAACCGGTCTGGAGATAGTTTGTCCGAGGACTCGATAATCAACATCACCCAAAAGCGAAGATAAATCGGCATCACCAGCTATTTCCAGAACAAATGAACCATATTCAGGCTGAAACAATGCTTGACTTGCTATTTCATTTTTAAAGCTAAAGCCGATTTGATTGCCAAATGCCATTTTACTAATGGCGGCCGCGATCCCGCCCATACGAACCGTCTGGGCTGCCAGCAGGTTACCACTCTCAGCCAGTTGACTGACTTTCGCCAGATTTTTGTGTAAAGTAGCAAAACAGGGCATTTCTTCCTTATCCCGCTGCAGCGGTAAGAGAACGACTACACTGTCACTTTGCTTAAATTCAGGAGAGAGAATATGATCAGCCTTAGCTGGAGCAAGTGCGAACGAAACAAGCGTTGGTGGCACGTTCAAATCCATAAACGTCCCGGACATGCTGTCTTTACCGCCAATAGGCGCTATCCCAAGCTGCTGCCCTGCATGTAAAGCCCCTAGTAAGGCGCTCAGCGGTTTTCCCCACTTGGTACGGTCTGTCCCTAGTTTTTCGAAATACTCTTGGAGAGTTAGCCGGATACGCCGGTAATCTGCTCCCATTGCTGCAGACTTCGCTACCGACTCCACTATAGCATAAACTGCACCGTGAAAAGGACTCCACTTAGCAAGCTGAGGATTATAACCAAATGCCATCGTTGTGGCTGTTGTTGTCTCACCGCTTAACACCGGAATTTTTGCTGCCATTCCTTCTGCCGGGGTCAATTGATACTTACCGCCAAATGGCATTAGTATTGTCCCAGTACCAATGGTGCTGTCAAAGCGCTCGACCAGTCCTTTTTGACTACACACATTAAGATCCCGCAAATTAGACAGCCAGGCTGTTTTCAGATCTGTCGTCCCAGCGACCGCCTGTATCGCAAAATAGTTTTCTGTTTCGGATGGAGCCGCAATCATGGCCTCAGCGTTCTGCTTAACACCATTGGTATTTAGAAAATCACGGCTGAGATTAACAATGCTCTCTTCGCGCCAAAGCATAACCAAACGATTTGTATCCGTTACAGTGGCAACGATAGTAACTTCAAGATTTTCTTTATCAGCCATTGCACTGAAGCGACTTGCATCTTGGGCTGCCACAACAACAGCCATCCGTTCCTGTGATTCGGAAATCGCCAATTCCGTTCCGTCAAGTCCTTCGTACTTCTTGGGCACAGCATCCAGGCATATTTCCAGCCCGTCTGTTAATTCACCGATTGCTACAGCGACCCCGCCAGCCCCAAAGTCATTGCAGCGCTTAATGAGCCGCGCTGCTTCGGGCTGACGAAACAGGCGCTGAATTTTGCGTTCTGTCGGCGCATTGCCTTTTTGTACTTCGGCTCCGCAGGAGGCTAATGAATCAACAGTATGTTCCTTGGAAGATCCAGTTGCTCCACCGCAGCCATCTCTGCCGGTTCTACCACCCACCAACAATACTACATCACCGGGAATAGGCTTTTCCCGTCTCACATTATCCCGCGGAGCGGCAGCAACAACAGCGCCAATCTCCATGCGTTTGGCAATAAAGCCCTCATCATATATTTCTGCAACTTGGCCAGTCGCTAACCCAATTTGATTACCATAAGAGCTATAGCCCTGAGCCGCGCCTACAGTTATTTTCCGCTGCGGCAGTTTTCCCGGCAAAGTATCTTCAACCTTAGCCCGGGGATCGCCGCTTCCTGTAACGCGCATAGCCTGATAAACATAGGAACGGCCCGATAAAGGATCACGAATTGCCCCCCCCAGGCAGGTTGCGGCTCCGCCGAAGGGTTCAATTTCCGTAGGGTGATTATGTGTTTCATTCTTAAACATAACCAACCACTCTTCCATACGGCCATCTATATCAACCGGAACAACAATGCTGGCAGCGTTTACTTCTTCCGATTGATCAAGGTCGGACAGCAGTCCCTGCTTTTTCAGCTGTTTCATGCCAATAGTGGCAATATCCATCAAGTTTATATCACGATCTGTCTGCCCGTAAACATACTCGCGGGCTTCCTGGTATTGCCGATAGGCTTGTTCAACCGGAATGGTATAACGCCCCTTCTGAATTTCAATACCGGTTAGCGTTGTATGAAAGGTAGTATGCCTGCAATGATCAGACCAATAAGTATCAATAACCCGGATTTCCGTAATCGTCGGGTCCCGTTTTTCATCGTTGTTGAAATACTGTTGGCAAAAGACTAAATCTGCCTCGCTCATAGCGAGCCCCAGCTCATCCCGCAAAGCGCTTAATTCGGCCTGCTGTAAGGAAGTAAAGCCTGCCAGCGTTTTCACCGCCTCCGGCCGTTCCCATTCCAAATCAAGCGTGGCAGGAAGTTCCAATGCAGCTTCCCGCGCCTCAACAGGATTGATGCAATATTTCTTAATTGCATTAAATTGCTCTTCATCCAGCGGTCCCTGTAAGATCATCATTTTGGCTGAGCGGATGACTGGCGGCTGCTCCTGCGTAAGCAATTGAATGCACTGCATAGCAGAGTCGGCACGCTGATCATACTGGCCCGGTAAAAATTCAACAGCAAAAACTTTGTCACCCGGCTTAACGGCAATTGCCTGGTCATACACAAAATCGACCGGTGGTTCAGCGAATATGGTTTGCTTAGCCTGGCTATACACATCATCGCTAATCCCTGTTATATCATAGCGATGAATAAGGCGAACATTCT
Organism: Anaerospora sp.; assembly: GCF_032013335.1. NCBI lineage: Bacteria > Bacillati > Bacillota > Negativicutes > Selenomonadales > Sporomusaceae > Anaerospora > Anaerospora sp. The sequence continues at coordinate 85,091 of NZ_DALZUO010000013.1, forward strand.
CCAGGGCTGTAATGCCAAGGTTATGTTGTAAATCACGAAAAAGACTTTGCGCTTCCACATCAAATCCCGGTTTTTTTTCCACCAGAATCCGTCTCACTTTTTGCGGCATAAACTGGCATCCCCCTCTTGATTTTCCGTGGCTATGCCACATTTTCTTTTTGACAAACCCATTATACCCAGAATATACTTATTAGTAAAGTTAATGTTACTTAAATTCCGATTAGGAGAACTAATATGGAGACTAACTTTGAACTGTATAAGGTTTTTTATTATGTAGCAAAACATCTCAGTTTTTCCGATGCTTCTATTGAATTGCGCATATCTCAGTCAGCAGTCAGCCAATCTATTAAATCTTTAGAAGAAACCCTGCACTGCCGCTTGTTTATCCGCAGTACAAAACAAGTTCGCCTTTCGCAGGAAGGTGAATTGCTATTTCAACATATCGAACAAGCTTTCAATTTAATTGGTTCCGGTGAACGCAGTCTTAAGGAACTGCAAGCCTTAAAACAAGGTGAGATGCATATTGGTGCAAGCGACACGATTTGCAAATATCATTTATTACCCTATTTTCAGCAATTCAACCAACTTTATCCGGAAATCAAAATTAAAGTATCAAACCGTACCTCACCGGTCTGTATTGACTTGGTAAAAAAAGGCGCTGTTGACCTAAGTGTTGTCAATCTGCCCCGGGAAGGTCATGAGTGGAATAAAAATTTGCAGGTAACCTCCCTTCAAGCTATTCAGGATGTATTTGTAGCAGGCCCCGCTTTTGCTTCTCTTGCTGGACGCAAAGTATCGCTTGCCGAATTAGAAGCGTATCCGCTGCTCTTGTTAGAGCGTAACTCTGTCACACGGGACTATTTTGAAGAGCTGCTGCATAAGAACAAAGTTAAATTAGTACCGGAATTTGAAGTAGGCAGTATTGATTTATTAGTAGATTTAGTTAAAATCGGTTTAGGAATTTCTTTTATTGCCAAAGAATATGTACGCAACCAATTAGCGGCAGGAGAATTATTCGTAGTTGATGTTACAGCCGAAATTCCCAGCCGCCAGTTAGGGATCGTAACTACAGCCAATCTGCCCGTTCCTCGGGCAGCAAAAAAATTCATTGAGCTATTACAGCGACAATAAGTTATGGAGGACGCATTATGGAATTATTAAAGCAGCGTATTGCTAAAGAGGGCATTGTATTAAATAACGCCGTACTTAAAGTGGATTCTTTTTTAAACCACCAGCTCGATCCCCAGTTAATGATGCAGATTGGTGAGGAGTTTGCCGCGCGCTTTAAGGACGACGGTATAACTAAAGTAGTTACAATTGAATCTTCCGGTATTGCAGTAGCACTTACGACAGCACTATATCTCAAAGTCCCCGTCGTTTTTGCCCGCAAGAAAAAATCGATTTTAATGACAGACGATGTTTTGCACACACAAGTCTATTCTTATACTAAAAAAGAGAGCAATGATGTTACCATCTCGAAAAAATTTCTTGGCAACAATGAACGTATCCTAATTGTTGATGATTTTCTTGCCAGCGGTGAAGCTGCTCTTGGTATGGCTACACTCGTCCGTGAAGCAGGCAGTGAAGTAATCGGCATTGGCATTGTTATTGAAAAAAGCTTCCAGCAAGGCAGAGAGAAATTACTGGATGCAGGCTATCGTGTAGAATCACTTGTACGAATTGAGTCTTTTGTCAATAATGAGGTTGTCTTCCGCTAAGCAGGATTCTTCAGCTCCGCTAGCGAAATCGTGTGTAACGTTCAGGGCATTTTATGAGGTGATACTTGTGTCTAAGGAAACACACGCGAAAGAAACCCCCCATGTTGTTATCATCGGTGCCGGTTTTGCCGGTCTCCAGGCTGCCCGGGATTTAGATAATGCCCCGGTGCAGGTAACATTAATTGATAAACAAAATTATCATTTGTTTCAACCCCTGTTGTATCAGGTGGCAACTGCAGGACTATCACCGGAGGATATCGCGCATCCCGTTCGGGCCATATTGCGGGGGCAGGATAATCTGAATTTCCGTAATACCGAGGTCATTGATGTAAAGCTAACCGAGCAGCGACTTGTGACTAAAACCGGCGAATTACACTATGATTATTTGATCATAGCTGCCGGCGGCACTCATAATTTCTTCGGGCTGCGATCGGTAGCAGCTCACAGCTTCGGCTTAAAGACGATTGAAGAAGCCGTATCCATTCGCAACCACGTATTGGAGCGGTTTGAATTGGCCAATCAGGAAAACGATGCCGATAAGCGCCGTGCTATGCTCACCTTTGTTGTAGTTGGCGGCGGACCAACCGGAGTTGAATCCGCCGGGGCTTTGTCGGAGCTATTTTATAAAGTATTAACAAAAGACTATCCTCGCCTAAATTTCAAAGAAGTGCGCATCCTTCTGCTGGAAGCAGGGCAGAATTTATTACCTGCTGTGCCTGAGGACTTGCAGGAGTTTACTACCGAGACACTATGGAAAAAGCATGTGGAAGTACGTTTTGGAGCAATGGTTACCGATTTTGACGGGGAACGGGTTACCTTAAAAGGCGGAGAAATCATTCCGGCTCAAACCCTTATATGGGCTGCCGGCGTACGCGCTGCAGGACTGATCGACATGCTTGGCGTAAACCAGGGCAGCTTGGCCAGGGCAATTGTAACACCAACTCTTCAATTGTCTGAGCATCCCGAAGTATTTGTTATTGGTGATGCCGCTCATTGCGAGGAAAATGGCAAACCGCTCCCGATGAATGCTCTTGTGGCCCTCCAGCAGGGCTCTGCAGCGGCTTCTAACATCTGGCGGCTTCTGCAGGATGATAAATGTGAACCTTTTATATTTCATGACTTGGGCTCAATGGCCACCATAGGCCGCAATTCAGCAGTAGCTAAAATCGGCAGTTTAAAGATAAAGGGCCTGATTGCCTGGCTGTTATGGACGGGCGTCCATATTGTCCGCCTGGCAGGCTTTCGCAACCGTCTTTTTGTCTTTTGGAAATGGTTCTGGGATTATATTTTCTATGAGCGCGCCGTCCGGCTGATTACTAAGGAATAAATAAAAAAGGCAGATTGCAGTCTAAACGACATGCAATCTGCCTTTTACTATTCTTATGCTTTCTTTTGAAAAGATTCATAGATTTCCTGGTATTCAGGTGTAGCAGGAATCGATTTGTAAATATACAAGTGAACACCATTGGGGTCATCAACAACAAAACTGCGCTCTCCCCATGGTTTATTCTGCATTTCTTGTAGAATAGGTACTCCTTCTGCCTTCAAGCGGGCATATTCGGAATCTACGTCAGCAACTTCAAAAGAAAGGATTAAGCCTTTTCCGTTAAAATATTCTCCCGCTTCCCGCTGAGGCAGGGTAAAGCTAATACCAGCAGGAATTTCCGTACCTACTAATTCAATATACCAGTCGCTTTCATAAACTAACTGGAATCCAAAATGATCCATGTAAAATTCTTTAGATTCAATTAACTTATTTGTACTGATGGTAGCATCTACTCGCGTAAATTTCATGGTTACTATACCTCCGAAAGACTTACCTCTTTCTAGTTTCACCAAATATTTCTAAAATCCTGCTATAAACGGATATCAATGCCAAGAACACCAATTACTATTTCCTGGTAATTACGAATAGGCACTGCCAGCGTGATACAAGGCTGCCGGGATATAGCAGAAACATAGACTTCAGAAATATAATGTTTCCCTTTAAGTGCTTCTCTAAACCATTCTCGCGAAGAAGCATTGGCAATCCCCGCAGATGGCAAGGAAACAATAAAGTGACCGTCAGGCTGATTTGTCCAGGCTGCCTCCAATCCATAACCTGCATCCAATAATTCACGCAGAGCTTGTTCATGCCCTTTTATAGATAAATCAGTAATACGCGAGTCTTTGACCATTTTCAGTATTATGTCTTTCAGATGGTTGATCTTTGCTTTTAATGCCTGCTGCTCGCTATCCTGCATGGCAACCAGCATAATTGCACCAGTTGTTTTTACAAGGTCATCGGCCACACCGGCCATAATTCTTCCCATATTACGCGTTTCATTAAAATGCTCAGCCTGATTCTCCAGCGCTGCTGTCATGCTGTCAATATGCTTAGCTGCCTGTGCGCAAAGATCCGTCATACTTGCCAGCATTTGCGTGGCCTCGCTGGTTGCATGTAATTGTTTATGACGGGCGGCACTCTCTTCAGCCAGCTGAGCTTCTACATGGCTGGTAGCAGCAACAATATCTTTTAAACTTTTCTCGGCTTGTGTCATGGCTTGCATACCGCGTTCAACCGATCCGGCCCCCTGCTCAGCGGCAGTTGCAGCTTCCATGATCCCTTTATCAATTTGCACCAGCAGACCATTAGCCGAGTTAGCAGCCTGGTTACTGGCATCAGACAGCTTCTGTATTTCCTGTGCCACTACCGCAAAGCCGCGTCCGTGTTCGCCTGCTCTGGCAGCTTCAATACTGGCATTTAAGGCAAGCAAATTCGTTTGAGAGGAAATACCTTGAATCGTGTTTAAAAAAGCATCTATTTGGCGGGCAACCTGCATCAAGGAACGAATGCGTTCTTCCAGAGCAGATGATGCCTGCTGAATGTCTGACATAGCATTGGCTACCTCACCGACTTGTAAAAAGCCCTGCTCAGCACTCTGTTTCGTTTTTCCGCTATCCTGATAGATACTTCCGGCAATTGAAGAAATAGACTGGGCAGCCTCCATAACCTCACCGATTTGCTGATTAGCTGCTAGTGCCTCCCGGGTAAGAGCGGTCGACAGTTCCCGGGTACGGGCAGCTTCATGACGGATGTCTTGTGCTAACAATCCTGCATTGGTGATTGCTTCATTAACCTGATTGACTGCTGATGCAACTTGACCGGATGAGGCTTGGGTGTCCTGGGTAAATTGGCGCAGCATATCCGCTAATAACCCAATATTAGTCACTAATGGCTGTAACTCACTAGGATAATCACTTGACTTCAGCTTGCCTGCCATTCTGCCTGCAGCGTATTCAGCCGTACTGTCAGTCAGTCTTTGAATCGCCTTTTTCCTGCCAAACCAAAGCATAATTTGCTCCTCCCAACTATAAAAAAGAGATCGCCTCATTTTCTGAAGCGACCTCTTTGTCATTTCACTACTCTATTATGATTGTAGGCAATAATGGTTATTTTTGTCAAGAGCTGCGCGCTCAAAATTCTTTTAATTTAATACTGAGTGTCTCTAAAAGCTCGGTAAAATGATTAATCTGCCTATTCTCAGCCGCTTTAATAGCGAGAAATGCACATACTTTAGCATCATGCAAAGCATGGTGATGCTCGAAGGACACCCCAAAATTATCTGCCAGCGCTGATAATTTATAACTTGGCTGATCAGGCCAGACTCGTCTTGCCATATCAATCGTACAGGCATGCTGAAAACGGGGCATCGGAAGATCATACGCCTTTATTACACTACGCAGCACACTGATATCAAAAGGGGCATTATGGGCAATCACAATCTTTCCCTCTAAATGGGGTCTGATTTTCTCCCATAATTCAGCAAAAGAAGGTTTATCTGCTACATCTTCAGCCCGGATTCCATGAATACGGGTATTCCAATAATCAAACTTTAGCTCTGGCGGCCGGATGAGGGAATAAGCAGTTCTCGTTATTTTTCCATTTTCTACTGTAACGGCAGCCAAACTGCAGGCACTGGAGCGATAACGATTAGCTGTTTCAAAGTCAATTGCAACGAAATTCATAGGCCCTGCTCGCTTTCTGTGGTTTGCCAATTAATTCGACACAACTGCTTCGAAATCCCCTATCCCCTTTATTTTATATTCTTACTGCCCCGTTTTGTCATCGGCACTTGATTTTGGCATAGCGGACAGTCGTCTTGCTGATAAGTTTGCACCTGCAATTGCAACAGTGATTTTGCCGGTATACCAAAATCGACCGTTCCGCCGCTCCGGTCTACCAGCAGTCCAACTCCGACTGGAATTCCGCCGTGCTCTCGTACTACCTCAAGCACTTCCTGGACCGAGCCGCCTGTCGTAACAATATCCTCCACAATCAGCACCCTCTCGCCAGGCTTAATAACAAAACCACGCCGCAAGGTCATTTTTCCATTTTCCCGTTCCGTAAAAATAGCCCTTGTTTTTAAATTTTTGCCTACTTCATGGGCAAGCAGAATACCACCGGTTACCGGCCCGATCACCAATTCCACCTGTTCATCGGCAAACTGCTCGGCTAAGGCTGCACACATCCTGGCCGTATGCTCCGGATACTGCAAAACCTGAAATTTTTCTACATACATCGGGCTATGCAAACCGGAGGTTAACAGAAAATGCCCTTCCAAAATAGCTCCAGTTTCGACTAGTAATTGTTTTACATCATTTTCGGTCATTTATGATTCCCCCCGTATTTCCTTTACGATTTCTTCAACGGCCTGCACAGGCGACGCAGCAGCTGTAATCGGCCGGCCTACTACTAACTGGCTGGCGCCTGCCTGAATGGCATCAGCTGGCGTGGCGATGCGCTTTTGATCATTAGTTGCAGACGCTTGGGGCCTAATGCCTGGTGTCACTACTAAAAATTCAGAACCGCACATTTTACGAATAAGTGGTGCTTCTTGAGGAGAAGCCACAACGCCATCAATACCTGCTGACTGGGCCAGACAAGCCAACTTTACCACCTGCTCGCTAATAGGCAGCTGACCGCCAATTTCTTGCCATTCGGCTTCATCAAGACTGGTTAAAGCGGTAATTGCTACCAGCTTAGGCCGGGGAACGCCGTTAACGGTGGCAGCTTCCGCAGCCGCCCTGGCGGCTGCCGCCAGCATCGACCGCCCGCCCGCTGCATGAAGGCTGATAATGGAAGCCCCCAGCCGGGTTAGTGCTGCTACGCTGCAGGCAACAGTATTGGGGATGTCATGCAATTTCAGATCTAAAAACACTTCTTTATCTGCACTGCGCAAAAATTCGACCGTCTGCTCACCGGCACTATAGAATAATTCCATACCGACTTTGTAAAAGTTCACGCTTGCTCCCAGATCGTTTACCAGTTGCTTCATTTTATCAAGTGAATTAACGTCCAAAGCGACAATTAGCCGTTTATCCGCTGTAATCATCATCTATTCCTCCTATACCAGTTCTTTATCTTTTGTCTCAGGCACCAGGAAATATACATTAACGGCTGCTGCCACATAGATAAAAGCCAGCAATGCCAGTGCACCGCTTAAGCTGTACTGGGCAGCCAATGCTCCGATTGCAAGCGGGGCGAAGCCACCTACCGCCCGTCCCGTATTGAAGATAAAGTTCTCTGCTGTTGAACGTGCTTCCGTACTGTAGTTTTCTGATAGCAGTGCACCGTATCCCGCCATCATTCCGTTACAGAAGAAGCCTAAAATGGCACCACCAACCAGCAAATGCATCGGATCGGACAGATTGGCATAGGCCCACACTGCTGCCGCCGAAGCTAATTGAAAGGAAATATAAGCAGGCCGGCGACCGATCTTGTCGGCTATATAACCGAAAACTCCGATTCCTGCAATCATGCCGATAACAGTAACAATCATCCACAAGCTGGTCTTGTTAAGTGAAAGTCCGTGCTTTTGCATTAAAATGGTCGGCAGCCAGATCATAATTCCGTAATAGCCTGTATTTTGGACACTTGTCATCACGGTCAGTCCAAAAGTTGTGGTAGAAGTTTTCCTGTCAGCGAATAAATGCCACAAAGGAAAGGTCGTGCTGGTTTTATATGCTGCAGTTTCTTGCTCAGTAAGAGGCTGTCCACTCTTTACTTTCTCCTGCAGCATTTTTTTCTGCTGTTGCTTATCCAGCCAAATCTGAGGCTCTGCCAGACCATAACGGGACCACGCAGCAAAGACAGCAGGTAAAGCGCCTACCAGAAATACAGCCCGCCAGCCGTAGTTAGGAAGGACATAAGCACTTACTACGGCTGCTAACACCACGCCTAGCTGCCAGCCTACTGCCACAGCGCCAGTTGCCCGTGCGCGTTTAGCTTTCGGCCAGGTCTCAGTCACTAGCGTCATACCAATACCGAACTCTCCGCCTAATCCCAGACCCGCCAAGAATCGATAAATATTTAATTCTGTAAAACTGGTTGCAAAAGCTGTTAGTCCGGTAAAAACAGAAAAAATCAGGATGGTCCACGAAAAGACCTTAACACGCCCCTGGTAATCCGCTAATATACCAAATAAATAACCACCCATAACCGCGCCGATAAGTGTAACTGTTGCTACTAGTCCACCCTGCGCTAACGTAAGCCCAAAAGATCCCATTACCGCAGTCATAACAAATGACAGAATAAGCATATCCAATCCGTCCATTGCATACCCTGCCACAGATGCTCCCAGTATTTTCCAGAGATACGCCTCTGTCTGCTGATTTACACCTGATAATTGCTGTGGTTCGTTTGTTGCTGTCGTTCTTGTTTCCATGTTGCCTCTCTCCTCCTTGTTATTTGCAGGCACCAAGGTAACAAAAAAAGGCTTTCTGCAGTTTCCTGGCAGAAAGCCTCTGGCTTTTGTTATAAGTATGCAAAATGCACACCAGAGCCGTTCCCTTGCCAGCCTCGCAGGACTGTCTTAAAGGTACCTGTTTAATTGTATATTATTATGGCATGACCACAGCCTCATGTCAATGCCGTTTTTGTTATTTGGGCTGCCGGTCTGTTTTTGCGGGTTTGACAGGAATAGCTGAAAGAATCAGTTTTGTGCCTTCGCGATTTACTTTAATATCAAAATCAACAATGCCTTCTTTAAACAATTGCATTTTAATTTCTAGCAGACCTTTCCCGACTTTCTCCTGTAATTCGGGTGTGAAAAAAGAGCTGTGAAAATCAGGCTGCTGCTTTTTGGCGACTGGTTTAACTGGTTTAGCAGCTTCCTCTTCTACTGGGCTATTCTCAAAAGTAATAATCTCTTTATGTCCGACAAACATATCGGCATCACTGAGATTCTTTTTAATGGTTAATTTGGCCATGATTGTCACCTGCTTCGCTATACTTTACCACTATTATAAACTTCATAGCAATTTATAACAAGCAGCTTCGTCTTGTATTACCCGCACCTTGCCCTATCTGGCTGATGAAACTTTGCGAAGCCTGCATTACCGTTTCGCCGAACAACGCACTGATTAGTGCTACGGTTGCCGCAACGGTCTGTTCTTCCTCGTCTAATAATGGATTTAACTCAACAAACTCAGCTGAAGTAATACACCGCGATGCAAATAGCAGCTTTAGCGCCTGCAGGCTGTCGGCAAAGCTGATTCCGCTCCGGACAGGCGTACCCACTCCCGGCGCTTCCTTCGGATCAATGCCATCAAGATCAAAACTGAGATGAATGCCATCAACGCGCTCCTTTAGATAAGCGATTGTCTCTGAAATGACATTCTTCATGCCGAGCCGTTTTACATCCTGAGCAGTAAACACCTTAATACGCTTTTGCTCAATTAGCTGACGCTCACCGTCATCAAGGTCACGAACTCCGATGAGTACAATATTTTCGGCTTTTACCTTGCCGGCATAGCCACCTGCATTGACTAGTGCAGGATGACCTAAGCCCATACTTGCAGCTAACGGCATGCCATGTATATTACCGCTAGGCGTTGTTTCAGTCGTATTCATATCCCCGTGTGCATCATACCAGATAACACCCAGGTTTTCATAATGTTGTGCTATACCTGCTATTGTGCCAACAGAAATACTATGATCACCGCCTATGATTAGCGGCATCCGTTTACTATCGATAATCTCTGATACGTTTTTTGCAATCTTTTCACTGGCAGCAGCAATCAGTCTGCCATTACGAAAAGATTCACACTGATGCCCCTCATGAGCATTAGATGCAATTGCTACATCTCCTGCGTCGTTTATCTCTATTGATAACGCTTGCAGGCGTTTTAACAAACCTGCACTGCGCAATGCATCTGGAGCTAAGTTAGTACCAAAGCGGGTTTGTCCAAGCCATTGTCCAATGCCAAGCAAAGTTACAGGTACTGTCATGCAATCATCCCTTCCTCAAATACACTACTAATTTTTATCATCGCTTTATTTTATATGCTATCGCAAATAAGCGCAATAGTGATTTTTCGAGAGATAATTGCCATTAATTAATGATTATGCATGTTTATGCAGACATTTGAGCTTTTACGATATTTTCTGGTAATTTTGACCTACTGCAATGCGGCAAAATACCTTGGCTGCGCAAAAAAGAAGGCTAAGAGGTTATTGCTTCTTTTGAGTAAAATCACATAAAAATTTTTAACTATAAATTTACTAAACCTCTTTTTACGGCACCTTAACTTTTCCTGGCATGGGGACGGTTCCAGTGCACACGATTTGCATTTTAAAAAACGCTTACTGCCAGAAGAGGCAATAAGCGTTCCTTACGTTTATTCAATAATTGTCAAAATCTCTTCTACCGGCTTACGGGGCGGATACGCCCACTTACCTTCGTCAGGTACCCCTAATGGTGACATGGCAGCAAGAAAATAGCCAGCTTTGGTAAACCCTATATATTCGCTGATTTCCTGTGCAGCGTAGGTAGGTCCAGTCATCCAGCAGGTTCCGTAGCCGAGATTGGCAGCAGCTAGCTGGAGATTCTCCAATGCCGCTGCAATATTCTGTACAGCCGGATTTGGCCTGGCATACTCCAAAGCCTCGTTGACAGGCATTACTCCTGCTGCTAATAAATCATCGGCCACTGTTGGGTAAGGACCGGCGTAAACGAGGACCAATACCGGCGCGGCCTTGAAAACGGTATGGTAGTGTACCATGGCCCGTAACGCCTTTGCCTTGGCATCATCCTTAATATATCCTGCCAGTTTCTCATTCTTCGCCATTACCAAGTTGGCAATGGCAGCAATTTTTTCTTTGTTAGTAACAACAACAAAATGCCAGTTCTGCAGGTTTTTCCCTGATGGAGCATAAGTAGCTGCTTTGATCATTTCTTGTAAGTGTTCAGCCGCAATCGGCTGGTCCTTAAATTTACGTACGCTGTGGCGCTGATAAATAAAATCTAATTTCGTCATAAAACAAACCCCTTTATCCTTTATTTCCTTATTCATAAAAACCAAAATGTTCACGAATAAACTCCGTAAATTGGCGGCAAAGCTCCGGATCAAACTGAACACCGGCACAACTGGTAATTTCTGTCAAACAAGCCTTCAAACAAATTGGGCTTCGATAACACCGTAAGCTGGTCATTGCATCAAAAGCATCACAGAGTGACAACATTCTGCTGTATGGAGGAATATCCTCTTGCTTCAGCCCTTTGGGATAGCCTTTACCATCCCACCGCTCATGATGGTGGCGTATAATCTCCACAATTGGTTCCATACCCGCTATGGTTCCTAATAGTTCAGCACCATCCTGGGCATGCTGCTTCATAACCGCCAATTCCTCATCAGTCAGACGGCCTGGCTTATTCAGGATATGCTCAGGAGTATTAATTTTTCCTACATCATGCATCAAGCCTACCATGTATGCTAAATTAATCTGCTCTGGTGCAAAGTCCAAATAAGCTGCAAGGCCGGCCATCAATTCAGCAACATGTTCAGCATGCCTGGCTGTATACTCATCGCGAAAATAAATTTTATTACAATAATGATCGATTGCATCCATATTGACCTGGTCTATCAGCAACGGAGCCTGCTTATTGCTCATTTCTCACCTTGCAAGAATTCGTTCATTTCCAAAATACGTATATACATAATTTGTTATTGCCAGCCATTATCCCTTTCGGAATTCTTGCCGCATGAAAATTTAACAAAGAATACTGTACTACAAAGCTACTCCAATTATTGGTTTGTTGACATTTTATAGACGAAATAGTAATATGTCTATAGATAAAATAAACATAGATAAGGATGGTTTGATATGAAACAGCTATCTGATTTGTTTTGGAATGCCTCTGTTGCCGAATTGCAGCAAGGATATATATATTGCGAGCACAGCCAGGAATATATGTGCCTCATCTGCGGCCACAAATCAATTAAAGGTATTATTTACGCTGACGAAGCCACCTATTATGAGGCTGAAAAATATATACAGCTTCATATTTATCGTGAACACTCTTCAACATTTGCCTACTTGTTGAGCCTGGATAAAAAATTTACCGGTTTAACGGATCATCAGAAAACGTTGCTTACCCACTTTTACGAAGGCCGAACTGATGCCGATATTGTCCGGGAAACAGGAAGTGGCAGCACTTCCACTATCCGCAATCACCGCTTTACGTTAAGAGAAAAAGAAAAGCAGGCAAAAGTATTTTTAGCCATTATGGGAATGGTAACTGCCAAACCTGCGCAGCAGTCTTCCTTTATCACCATTCATAAGACCGCTACTATGGTTGATGAACGATATGCTATGACAGAAGAGGACAACGAAAAAATCTTACGTGCCTATTTTCCTGAAGGCTTAGCAGGTCCATTAAGTGAGTTTCCTGGTAAAGAAAAACGCAAAGTAGCTGTTTTACGGCATATTATCAAGCGGTTTGATCCGAACTGCCGCTATTCAGAAAAAGAGGTCAATGCCATCCTAAAAAAAGTCCATTCCGACTACGTAACGCTGCGGCGTTATTTAATCGAGTATGGGTTCATGGACCGCATTGCCGATGGCTCCCAGTATTGGGTCATGTTATAATAAAGGAGTGTATTTTTATGGATAGAAAAAAAGAATTGAAAACCCGCTATAAGGAAACACCGCGTCCTACCGGGATTTATCAAATACGCAATACTGCTAACGGCAAACTTCTAATCGGCAGCAGCCTTAACTTAGACGGCTCTGTGAACAGCAACCGGTTTCAATTGAAAATGAACTGTCATCGCAATTCCCAATTACAGCAGGACTGGCAGACTTACGGTGAGACTTCTTTTACTTTTGAGATATTGGAAGAGTTAAAGCCGGCTGATATTCAATCGCCCGACTGTAAAGAAATATTAAACAAATTAGAAGAACAGTGGCTGCTCAAACTACAGCCCTACGGTAATAAAGGTTATAACAAAATACCTGCGAAGTAAAAGACTCCCGGCTTAAAGCCGGGAGTCTCTTCTATCTATTGCGGATAAATTGATTCTAATGTGAGTTCATTCAACCGGATGTCAGGATAACCCAATCGGCGATCAGGCAAAAACACGCCATGGCAATCAGAACCGCCGGTAATCAGCTTGTTGTGACGGCGGCTCCATGCTATAGCAGCACGCACCGTTTCTGCTTTATGGCTGGGATGATAGCACTCAACACCGGCGATATCAACCTTGCCAAAATAATTTAACGTTTCTTCCAATTCAGTGCCGTGAAAAGCGCTGCCCGGATGAGCCAGCACCGGAATTCCTCCCGCCTGGCGGATCGTTTCTATCGCCTTGACAGGCGATGGAAACTCAGGGAAAGTAATTCCTGCAAGTGGCGTAAAGAGATTAGCAAAAAAGTCCTTCGCATCTGTGCATAAGCCTTTATCAATCAAGAAGCTTAAGGATTTCCATCCTCCCCGGGCAGGATTATGCTGATAGTCGACATATTCCTGATAATCCAACTTTATACCTGCAGCAATTAGTTTCTTAATACTGTCGTGATCTGCTTCTTCCATTAACTCATAATTATGTTTTAGTAATTGCTGCAACGCTGCTGTCTGCAAGTTAATTTTATATCCTAAAATATGAAATGATTGCCTTTTTAGCGTCGTGGATATTTCCACTCCTGTACAAAAGCCAATTCCTGCAGTTGCTGCTAATTGTTCAGTTTCGGTAACATTAGCAACAGTATCATGGTCGGTGACCGCAAAAAAAGAGATTCCAGCTTGCTGTATTTGAGAGACTAATTGCTCCGGCGTCCAAGATCCATCTGATGCAGTCGTATGAATATGTAAATCTACCTTCACAAAAACCTCCTACTTAAATTAGTGCAGATAGGGCTTAATAGCTTGTATTACCTGCTGAGGCAGAACATCCTTCATGCATTGCTGATGATTGAAGCGGCACTTCATTTTATGACAAGTCCTGCAGCCTAGCTCTGCCTCCAAAACAGAATGGCCTTGTTCCAACGGACCAAAGCGATTAGGATTAGTGGGTCCGAAGATGCTAACAGTAGGGATTCCCATAGCTATCGCCATATGCAAAGGTCCTGTATCACCAGTGACAACGACGGTAGATTTTTTCAGTAAGGCAGCCAATTGAGGCAAATTTGTATGTCCTACGGCATCAATAACAGGTGCGCTCGTTTTCTGCAATACTTGTTGCGCCAGGCAGCGGTCAGCCGGACCACCACACAGCATAACTCTCGCATGCTGAGCTAGTGCATCGGCAAGCTCAGCAAAATATTCGGGAGGCCAGTTTTTGGCAGACCATGTTGTTGCCGGTATAAGTGCAACAAGCTTTTGCTGCGGCTTGATCCCTGCCGAGGCCAGAAACTGCTCTGCGAAGTCAATATCTGGTTTCGTTAATTCCAGCGTCATATTGTAACTGCCAGGCTTAATGCCGAAAGGCTGCAGTATGCTGAGATACCGCTGAATCATATGGCTTTCGCTTTCTGGAGCAGGCGCTATTTCCGTCATAAATAAGCTATTCAGTTCTCGCGTGTTTGATAGGCCGATGCGCCTTTTAGCACCACTGGCTAGTGCCACCATGCCGCTTAAGAAAAGGCCATGCACATCAAGTGCAATATCAAAATTACGGGCACGCAAATCAAGACGAAGCTGTTGCCACAGCTTCCAGGCCTCAGCAAAACGGCCATGGCGCATATGATCTTCCCATTTTTCCCGCGGCCATACATAGACCTCATCGATGTAAGGGTTAGCTTCCAGCAAATCTGCCGCCCCCCGGCCAACGACCCATGTTATATGTGCAGCAGGAAAGGCTTGCTTCAATTCTCGTACAACAGGAGTACAATGCAATACATCCCCAATTGAGCTAAGCCGAATAACTAAAAAACGCTTGGCGGTCACTATAATCTCCTTTAATACAGATAGTATTTACTATATACAAATATGTTCTCTTTCATCCGAATATCTTCTTACATAATCTCTATTCCAGCTTTTCAATCGATAAGTTTACACGGTAATTTCCGTAGCGCAGCAGTAAATTTAAAAAGCTGGTTAAATCTGAATTAGCAGGAAAGCAGGCCTTTAACCAATAACAGCCTTCTCCGCTGATACGATGCACTTCTTCTACTTCTGTCCGGCTCTTAAGAAACTGCCGCAGTTCATCATGAAGCGTAGTCTTCATAAAGATGGTAATTAGAGCAATAACCGGTTTTCCTAGCTTACTTTCATCCATAATAGCTGTATACCGTTCAATAATCCCCAGATCCTCAAGCCGGTGAACCCGATCGGCAACAGCTTGTCCGGTAAGATGAATCTGACGGCCGATTTCTTTCCATTGAGCCCTTCCATTACGTTTTAGATATTCGATAATTTCATAATCGATATAATCAAGCATAATTGTTCATTTCCTTTCCTGACGTAAGCGACAGCCAGCTTTTGACTTGCGTGCCTATTAGAGATTACAGTCACTATAGGCTATGCTTATGATAAGACTATGATAAGGGGGCAGGATGATTTGAAAATCCGTTTAATTCGCCATGCAACGCTGCTAGTTACTTTAGGAGCCAAAAGAATACTTATTGATCCTATGCTGAGCTCAGCAGGGACAATGAGCGCCGTAGACAATTCTCCCAACCCAAAGCCAAATCCACTGCTTGATCTGACCATGCCGCTTTCCGATTTGCTTACTGCCGATGCAGCCTGCGTCACCCATTTACATCGCGACCACTTTGATGAACGTGCTAAGGAGCTTCTGCCTAAAACTATCCCCTTGTTTTGTCAGCCTGGCGATGAGGAAAAGCTGCGCAGCTTCTCCTTTACTACGCCTCACCCGATTGCTAGCAGCCTGCATTGGGATGGCATAACGATTAGCCGAACAAGCGGCCAGCATGGAACAGGTACAATTGGGGTGAACATGGGACCGGTTTCAGGATTTGTATTTGAGCATCAGGGGGCTTCCTTATATATTGCCGGCGATACAATATGGTGCAACGACACGAAAGCCGCACTTGACCGCTACCGCCCGCATATTGTGGTAATTAATACCGGTGCCGCCCAGTTTCTGACGGGAGGACCAATCGTCATGGACAGCGAAGACGTAATTACACTGTGCCGTTATGTTCCGGCGGCCAAAGTAATCGCTGTCCATATGGAAGCGTTCAACCATTGCCTGCTGACTCGCAATGAGCTGCGAGCTTTAGCTAGGGAACGGCAGATTAAAAACCTCTTTATTCCAGGTGATGGTGAGGAGCTTGTCTTTGATCCCGATTAGCATCAGCTGGCCTTACTGCTAAGTATACTCCCGAAATGATAATAATGGCACTAGCTATTTTTACTACTGTAACCGGCTCATGCAGAAAATACCACGCCTGGCCGATAGTAAAAACTGGTACCAGGTTAATAAAAATCGCTGACCGGGACGCACCAATTTCCTGGATGGCAATAAGCTGAAAAAGATATCCAATCACAGAGGCAAAAACAGCCATATAGCCAACTGCCAGCCATCCCCCTAAGGTAGTATCGGGAAGGTACGTCATCGGCTGCTCCCAGATAACAAAAGGAATAGCCACTACTGTACACACCAGAAATGTATAAGCGGTAATCATCAAGGGAGACAGGTCATATCTTTGCATGACCTTCCGGCTGAGAATGGAATAACCAGCCCAGCTCCAGACGGCACCAAACATTAAAATGTCTCCCGTATTTATACTGAGATGCTGAATTACTTGCCAGTCACCACCAGTGATGACCAAAAAAACACCAAAAAAGGACAATAAAAAGCCGGCCAGTCGTACTCGATTAATCTTGTCTCCTAAAAATATAGCTGCCAATAATGCTGTCACCATTGGATTTGTTGAGCCAATCAGCGATGAGTTAATTGCGGTTGTGTACTGGAGGCACGCAAAAAACAGGCTATGATACAAGAAAGTCCCCGCAAATCCAAGTAATAACAGAGGCAGCCATTCGTCCCGCTTGGGAAGCCAGCGCTCTTGGCGCCTATAATATAGGATGGTAAAAATAAAAGGCAGGGCAAATAAAAAGCGGAAAAATGTGAGTGCAAAAGGCGGGAACTCACGTACTGCAAATTTCCCGGTAATAAACGCACCTGACCAAAACAGCGCTGTTAAAATCATCATACTGTACACTCTCAGATTAGACATTAGGCACCTCCCATGGATTGTATACTAAGTTTCACCATGAAAAGAAAGATGTCCTGCACATACCCGCATAAAAGAAGACTTGGAACAGTTGTTCCAAGTCTTTTGTTATTTCTTCACCGTTGCTTCAGCAGCCTCCATTGTTAAAAAGCGTACATCTGTCGGCTTCGTCAATGTCCGGTCAAGCTCAAACCCCACTTTCAGCTTGCCTTTAAGCACCGTTTCCGCTAAACCCTGAGCATTCACTTTGGCCAGATAAATATTATTCTTGCCATCTACGCCAACCAGATTGTATTTTGCACCGTACGGTGAAATAACTCGCCAGCTCCCGTCACCATTACGTACATAAACAATGCCTTCTGCCAAATTATCATAAATGAGCGAGTCCTGGTCAAAGAGAACTCCAATCCGGCCAATGCGGGTTCCTGAAAGATAGACCCGATTTAAATCCTGATTAGCATCGGTACGATAAATCCGATATTGTTCAGGACCGCTTGCAACTAAAACCTGCATGTATATGACGTTAGTGGCCGTTGAATAAGCGACATCTGTAATTTTACTGCCTGTCGGTAGTTTGTCAATCGTAGTAGATAACTGATGTCCATCAGAATGAGGATTAATTTGAGTAAGGACAACTTTAGTAGCATCTTTGGCAGTATTATCAGTATAAACGGCCATAAGCGCCAAATCGCGATCTTCCAGCCATTTAAAATACGATACCTTTTGATTATTCAAGGGAATTGAACGAAGCAATGCTTTTGGTGACGTCCCATAGATTTCTACAGACTCATCTTTCACAACTGCCATATAGTGTTTATTTCGGGAGTAATAGGTTTTCCCGTCTACAACTGCATGTGCTTCTGTGACTGCACTAACTTGAAATGAGGTAGCAGGGGCGAACAATACCCGATCCAGATAAAAATAAAAGCTTGCCTGAAACAAAAGGCCTGCCAACAGCCATATTGCCAGTTTATAACTTGATTTCACTAGCTGCCCTCCTCATCATTTTACGATAAAAGCGGTGGGAATCATACGTTCACCTAGCATATCGCAAGGTTTATTCACTACTTTTCCATTGTAATACAGTGTAGTGCTAGATCCACCATCTAAATTAGCTGCCACATAGGCACCTTGCTCATACAAAATATTTTGCACATCCAATAGAGTTGCCCCCAGCGAATAGCCTGGCTGCCTTCCGTCAATGACTAAAAGCAAAATCGTTCCATCTTTACGCTGACCAATAGCGGTCCGCGGCGCAACGCCCCAGCCGCCATCACCATCTCCATCCTTAATGAGTTTTTTCCCATTAATAATAAGCGGTGGTCCAAAAGAAACCCCTTCTGCTACATTCATTTCCCGCATTTCTTTAGGTGTATAATTACCGGCTACTAAAACACCGGCCTTAGTTACTCCAATTAGCTGAACCTGCTCTTTTATATCGCCGCCGATCAGGAATTTGCCCTCATTAATAATTACTCCATATGGCAGCCTTCCCGTGCCAGTACCATTTGGATCATAAAACCCGCCGGCATTAATAGCAGCTACTGCATTATTAGCAATTCCAATCGAACTGGTAGTATCGCCTTTTTCTTGTATATCCTGAGCAGTAGCCGCCTTGACGCGGGTTGGGTCAGGAATCTCAAGCATATAACCAGTAAAACGGGTAGCATTAATGTTGACTAGTCGAAGCGAACTCGTTTCCCGTTTTGTAAACTGAAACAAGTCCTGCTTAGGCTGGTTAGTCGGGTTAAATTCTCCCACAATCTCTTTAATTTCCTTTTCAGAGAAGATCCATGTAATATAGTGTGGATGACGTGAAGTTAGAACAGCTCCTACCACACTTCGTTTAATGTTATCAAACGGTCCGAAAAGAGTGATAAACGGTGCCGTAATCAGTAAAAATACTAGGTTAATAATAATGAAGCGAAAGTATATATTTGAGGCAATGGCTAGTTTCGTCATCGCTCGCCCTCTTCTTTGTTTTTTGGACTATTTTAAAGTATAGAATAGTCTTCTTTGGTTAGTCGTTCTTCAAAATGCTTAAGATCCACAGAATTGCCTATCCAGACTCGATTCAACACTAAAGGATTATCACCTTTTTTGGCCCAGCCAGCGTTAGTCGTTACAGCAAACGTCATCCCTTTTTCGCGCAGAAGCTTAAGCGTAATGTCGTTATAACTGCTATACGGGTAGCAAAACCAACGGGTATCCTGATTTAGGTTGCGATCAAGTACTTGTTTGGATTTTGCAATTTCTTCAGCTTGCTCTGCTGGAGAAAGCTTTGCCAACTCTCTATGAAAATAACTATGCGAGCCGACTTGCATTCCAGATGCCTTCATTTCCTTGAGTTGTTCCCATGTTAAATTTGTACCGACCTCCCCGGCAGGAATAAATACCATGCTGGGAAATCTGTATTGTTTTAATATAGGCATAGCCACATCAAAAGTATCCCGGTAGCCGTCATCAAAAGTAAGCACAACCGGTTTTTCAGGCAAGGCTTTCCCTTCACTGATATAGCCGGCTAGCTCATCCAAAGTAATGGGATTGTAATGGTTTTTGTATAAAAAATCCATTTGCTCGACAAATCTTTCTTTGGAGATAACGGCATCATTATCTCGTTCATCGCCAATGCTGTGATACATGAGTACAGGAATTCCGCGAGGCACCGAGAGAGAGGCTGCAGGAGCTTTGTCTCTTACTGTAATAGACGTTTGTCCTTTCGGCCCTTCTGAGGACTCAGGTTGCTTAGAGATATTGCCGCAGCCGGTAAGAAAAAATACGACAATAATAAACAGGGTTTGCACTAATTGAAAATTTTTATTCATTATATCACCAAATCATGCTTTTTTACATCAAAATTCTACAAACTTAGGAAAAGTCCTTCAACTATTCTCCCATGAATTAATCTCGTATCGATTAACAGGGGCGCCTCGGTGTCAGGCCTTACTTATTTATGGCACTCAAAAGCTGTGGGCTTGTCCTCTTCCTGATCAAGCAGACGTACCGTATTATGCATTGTGAGAAGCACAATCTCCGTAGCTTCTCTTGTTGCGGCTTCCCGCTGACTAGGACTCATATATTTTGTTAATGTCAACGCTTCAATGGTATTTTCCACTATTTGGGCGGTTAATCGTAACAGCCCCGTTTCCATTTGTCTGTCCATTATCATCTCATCTCCATCATGCCCTAACGCTCTGGCGCCCCCCCTATCACTATAGTTGATTATTGCTGCGAACCAAGACTAACGGTGTCACTGCTTTTGGTATTTCTCTTACAAATAAGTACGAAAACCTCCGATAAGGTATCGAAGGTTTTCGCATAAAACTATTCGGTTTTATTTTCGTCTCGCCGTGCACGCTGCTGCCGCTGTTTTGCAAGCTTGGCATTATTGACCGGTTCAATTTTTGTGCCAAATTTAGCGGATAGTAGTTTTTCAATTTCTTCCGGTGTCAATTTGTAGGTTTTAACATCAGGTCTTTCCATGCTCATTGTAACTCCTCCGTCGCTGCTAGTTTAGATTGCCCAGGCTACGGGGAAAACGTACTACTCTCCTCATAAAACTAAAAAAAAGCTTCTGACTTTGTCCTAGAAGCCTTAGTTGCTATGATGGTGCGGTTGGTGAGATTTGAACTCACACGGATCTCTCCGCCACCCCCTCAAGATGGTGCGTCTGCCGTTCCGCCACAACCGCATATATGAAGTTATATTACTAATATTATCACTTTATGTCCGCTTTGTCAATGCTGTCCCCTGTCAATAAAAGCTATTCACCCGCGCCCTCAACTTACTCAATGGCCTGAATAAAGCGGGTTACCTGCTGAATTACGTCAGCACTACCGACAACTACTAATCGGTCATTTACTTGAATATCAGCAAGAGGTCCCGGTGATATAATCACTTCCGTTCCCCGCCGGATTGCAACTAAGGTAGCGCCTGTGCGCTGCCACAGCTTAACATCGGCAATCGTTTTTCCCGGCAAATGAGAGTATTCAGGAACTCTGATTTCAACCGGATTATAAGGAGTCAGATTCCTGAGGCGGTCAGAATAGCCAATGATATTAGTAAAAACCTCTTCAAGACGCACATCAATTTCGTGTTTTCTCTCCAGAAGCAATTCCAGTTCCTGTTTTAGCGAATATACCGACTCTACGTTTTTAGAATGCTCAATGAAGCGCAGTGCCTGCTCCACAGACAGCACCACCACTTCTTTGCCTTGTGCTACCGATACGACATTGCCATCTTTAAGCAGGGCAACCGCTTTGCGAATTGTTTCAGAAGACACATTATAATTACCTGCCAATAGCGTCCTGCCTGAAATCTTTGCGCCAACCGGAAATTCTTCGTTAATAATTCGCTGTGCTAAATCTAATGCAATTGAATGATACATAGACATTGGTGCCGTCATTTCTCCACCCCGCATACTTCAATACCTTTATTATATAATAAATTACGTACAAACTTCAAAGCCGGTAAAAAAAACCTGCGCAGCACCAAATACCACGCAGGTCCTTTATATTAACTACTTATACCACTTGACAATACTTGCTGCCCATGTCAGCCCACCGCCAAAACCAACCATGGCAATTGTGTCGCCTTTTTTGATCTTACCGTCTTTAACAGCCTCATCAAGCGCAATTGGTATGGAAGCTGCTGAAGTATTGCCATATTTGTCAACATTGACAACGACTTTATCCATCGGCATGCCAACGCGTTTGGCAGCAGACTGGATAATCCGGATATTAGCCTGGTGGGGTACCAGATAGTCAATGTCTGCGGTTGTCAAATTCGCCATTTCGAGTGCCTGCTTTACGGCCTCTCCCATAACTTTAACCGCAAATTTAAATACTTCATTTCCATCCATACGGGTGTAGTGAAGACGCTGCGCCACCGTTTCCGCAGTTGCAGGAAGGCGGGATCCACCGGCAGGCATTTTCAGCAAATCACCGCCGGCACCTTCAGCGCCTAGATGAACTCCAAGAACACCAAATCCTTCAGGAACCTCCGCCAAAACAGCAGCGCCGGCTCCATCACCAAACAGGATAGCCGTATTGCGGTCTGTCCAGTCAGTAATTGTCGATAATGCTTCTGCCCCAATGATGAGAATCTTTTTATACATTCCTGTTTGAATAAATGTGCTGCCGGTCACGAGAGCATACATAAAACCGGAGCATACGGCCGTGAGATCAAAAGCAGCCGCATTAACAGCTTTCAAGTTATTCTGAACCAGACAGGCAACCGATGGAAACACCATGTCAGGAGTTACAGTCGCAACAATAATCAAGTCAAGCTCTTCAGCGCTGACTCCGGCATCAGCCAAAGCCCGCTCAGCGGCTATAGTGGCTAAATCTGATGTTGCCTGTTCTGCACCAACAACACGTCTTTCCCGAATTCCGGTACGCTCCACAATCCAGGTATCAGATGTATCTATTATTTTTTCTAAATCACCGTTTGTAATTACTTTTTCCGGTACATAAGATCCAATTCCTATAATACCCGCATGCTTTTTTTCCAACTCTGAACGAACCCCCTTGTTAAGACTATAATTTAAGTACCCTTTTTATTATAAACTACTAGGACCTACTAAAACCTATTTTTAAAATAAATATTTTTCCGGACAATAAAAGTGCAATATTGTAGTATTACCGGTCTGAGCTCTTTATTATACATAATAGTTACTATTACATCTAAAAACTCAAAAAAGGAATCAGCCCGTAATCCTGGGCTAATTCCTTTTATTGCATCATTTGGTGCGGCCGAGTGGATTTGAACCACCACGAGATTGCTCCCACTAGTTCCTGAGACTAGCGCGTCTGCCGTTCCGCCACGGCCGCATAAAGATTATATGGAGCGGGTGATGGGAATCGAACCCACGCAGCTAGCTTGGAAGGCTAGGACTCTACCATTGAGCTACACCCGCATGAAAGCATGTAATACAAAAGTGGTGGAGGGAGAAGGATTCGAACCTTCGAAGGTGAAAACCGGCAGATTTACAGTCTGCTCCCTTTAGCCACTCGGGAACCCCTCCAGGTAACATGGTGCCTCAGGGCAGAATCGAACTGCCGACACGAGGATTTTCAGTCCTCTGCT
>NZ_DALZUO010000014.1:0-45084 GCF_032013335.1 Anaerospora sp.
CATTTCACAGGCACGGTGGTTGATTATCTCCACTTCTTCCGCCCCGCATTTTTCACACTTTAAGCGAAACCCTATTACTACCTTTCGCTTTATTCCGCAATTCTCAACAAGACTAATCATGAATAACCTCCAAAGAATCAACCTCTACTGCAAGCAGCTATGCTTTACATGCTTTTTATAATGGCTGTAAGTGACTGCGAAAGCCAATTGCTTCAGCAATATGAACAGCTTCAATTTGCTCTGCATGACTTAAATCCGCTATTGTACGAGCTACTTTTATCATACGATCATAACTACGGGCACTTAAATTCATTTTTGTAAAAGCTTGTTTTAGAATCAATTGAGCTTCCTCGGTAAGGTGGCACGTTGCTTTTAAGTGCTTATGACCCATTTGAGCGTTACAGGCAATAGCATACTTCTCCAAGCGCTGTAATTGAATTCTGCGCGCAGCCGACACACGTTCAGCAATTCCTTTCGAACTTTCGGCAGGAATGCTTGTAGTTAGTTCTGTGTAGTTCGGTCTTGGAACATGCACATGTAAATCAATCCGGTCCAATAACGGACCGGATATTTTTTTGATATAGCGCCGTATCTCACTCAGACTGCAAGTGCACTGTTTTTCTGAATCCGTTGCATAGCCACACGGACAGGGATTCATTGCAGCAATGAGCATAAATTCAGCAGGATAGGACAAGGCTGCATTCACTCGTGCTATATGCACCTCACCATCTTCCAGTGGCTGGCGTAGTACCTCCAGTACTGCCCGGGGAAACTCGGGAAGCTCGTCCAAAAAAAGCACACCATTATGACTTAAAGTTACCTCTCCCGGACGGGGAATTGTACCTCCACCGATCATGCCTGCCTGCGAAACAGTATGGTGCGGGCTGCGGAAGGGGCGTGATGTAATGATATGGTGACTCTTAAATAGCCCCGCTGCGCTATATATTTTAGTAACTTCTAATGCCTCTTGCCGTATCATAGGCGGAAGGATAGTCGTTATGCGGCGGGCCAGCATTGTTTTTCCCGAGCCAGGAGGCCCTATCATGAGTACATTATGACCGCCTGCAGCGGCAATCTCAAGTGCCCGCTTAGCTGCCATTTGACCTTGTACTTCCGCAAAATCCTCTTCATGGATTTGCTCTTCAATTGCTTCAAAATTACGCTCAACGGTACCGATGCGCACTTCGCCCCGCAAGTGACTCACAATTTGATCAAGAGCAGCAGGCGCATAAACCGTTATTTTGCCGGCAATGAGTGCTTCTCTGGCATTGTCGGGAGCAACTATTATTTCCGTAAGGCCGCTGGCAATACTATTCATTGCCATAGATAAAAGACCCGATACACCGCGAAGTTTGCCATCCAGCGACAATTCTGCAACAAACGCAGTCCTGGTACAACTAGCCGCAGGAATTTGCCCGCTTGCTGCCAGGATTCCGATAGCAATCGGTAAGTCAAGTCCCGAACTGTCTTTTTTTATATCTGCCGGTGCCAGATTAACGGTTATCCTCCGGGTTGGGAATTCAAACCCTGAATTCGTTATAGCAGCCTTTACTCGCTCTCGTGACTCACGAACAGACGCATCAGGAAGTCCGACAATATCCAGACCTGGAATACCATTAGCAATATCTACTTCTACTGTAATCAGCATTCCATTTAAACCCAATATGGTTGACCCAAACACTTGTGCAAACATAATTTCCACCATTCTTCCTATGAATCGTTCGCTACACTATCGACCAAAAGCATTTGCGATATGATTACTTACGGTCATACCATGCCCAGAATTCGTGACTTCCAAAATATCAAACCGGATAGGCGCATTATGACTATTTATATAATTCAGATAATTAAGAGCCACAGTAATAATCTTACTTTGCTTTCTCCGGTTGACAGCCTGAGCAGGAGTACCATAAAAAAAAGAACTTCGCGTTTTCACTTCAACAAAAACGATTGTCCCGCCTTTTTGGGCAATAATATCAATTTCTCCAATTTTAGTACGAAAGCGACGGGCAAGCAGCTGATAGCCTTGTTTCTGAAGATAGTCTGCAGCCAGTTGTTCGCCTTGTTCTCCAAATTCAAGATGATTCATATTCATTCCCCCTTTGAAGTTATTCCCTAAAAAAAACCAACATCCTGCAAAATAAGGATGTCGGTTTTTAACTAATTAGTGAAAAATTTATCGTTCTACTACATCAGCAATATATAATTGTGCATGCTTAGATAAATCAATTTCAATTAATTGCGTTACCCGCTGTTTATGCTCATCAATCACAATACGAACAACAGGCTGACGTTTAGATTCGCGGGAAATATCAACAACTACTCCAATTTGATTATTATTTAATCTAACAACCGTTCCTATCGGATAAGCCGCAATATTTTCTGCAAATTTCTCGACAAGTTCAGTGTCAAAATAGCTGCCACCTGCCTTAAGAATAATAGCGAGTGCTTCATAAACAGGTATTGCTTTTCGATAAGTAGTATCCGATACGAGTGCATCATACACATCTGCAATGGCAACAATTTGAGCAAAAGGATGAATTTGCTCTTCTCTCAAGCCCCGTGGATAGCCACAGCCATCCAAACGCTCATGATGCTGATATGCACAATGGGCAGACAGCAGGCTGATATCAGGATTCTTACGCAGAATCTCGAAGCCTAAATGAGGATGTTTCCTAATCTCCTCATTCTCAGCAGCTGTCAGACGGCCAGTTTTGTTCACTATATCCGACGAAATTTGCGTCTTGCCTACGTCATGCAGCAATGCCCCGATGCCCAAATCACGAAGGCGCAGTTCATCATATCCCAGCCTAATGCCAGTCATAATAGAAATAATACATACATTTACCGAATGGGTAAACAAGTAATCCGCTTTTGAACGCATATCAATAAAGTTCAGCAATACTCCTGCATTAAGACTAAGTTCGTCAACAAGCATATTGGTGACCTGCTTTGCCTGCGTCGCGTCTACTCCTTTGCCGACCCGGATCTTTTCCAGGATTGCCTTAGAGTTCATGACAGCTTCCATACGGACCTTTTCACTCACTACATCGGGAATATCAATATCGGCGGTTAAATCATCGTCTACATATACATAGGTAAGGTCCAATTCCTGCAGTCTGGCCAAATAATGTTCTTTTAACTCCACTCCGGCGTTGAGCAATATGAGTCCGTCAGCACTGTATAAAGGCTTCGCAAGCTTCATACCGGCAGTTATATTTTCCAGCAAAATCCGGCGCATTGTTACCTCCTATATTGTTGTTGACCTAGTCGTTGGTCAATTCGGAATATGTAAGCCAAAACTTCAGCCACAACCTTGTACAATTCAGGTGGAATCTCTTTATCCAGTTCTACCGCCAGCAGCATCCCCGCCATAGTACTGTTCTGATAAAGTGGAACAGAATGCTGTACGGCTGTATTAATAATTTGTTCGGCAATAAATCCGCTTCCTTTGGCCACAATACGGGGAGCACTGTCTTTATCCTCTCTGTACCGTACTGCTACAGCCTGCTTCGGCTTAGGAATGTGTTTTCCTTCTCTATCGATGATTCCCACTCCCTTACCGGTGAAATAAACTAAAAAAGAGCTAGTTCTTGCGTTGTGGTTAACATTGATTTCACAGGCTCAAAACTCTTGCGATGAATTGGGCAAGGACCAAAGCGATGCAGTGCCGCCTGATGTTCTTTCGTTGCATACCCTTTATTCTTAGCGAATCCGTATTCGGGAAAAAGCCTGTCATATTCCAGCATTAACCGGTCACGCTCCACCTTTGCCACAATAGAAGCAGCTGCGATGGAAGCACTAAGTGCATCGCCGTTAATTATGGATTGATAAGGAATCTTTAGTTCCCGTAAGGGTACCGCATCAATAAGTGCCGCCTGTGGCTGTAGCGTAAGATTTGCTAAGACCTGATACATTCCTTGGACAGTAGCCTGATAAATATTGATTTCATCAATTGTGCCAACATCAATAACCGCATACTCAACTGATAATGCGCAGTTATGAATGGCAGTATATAGTTCTTCCCGGCGAGCCGGGGTTACTTGCTTGGAATCATTTAATTCGGGCAATTGGCACTCAGCGGGAAGTACAACAGCACCGACCACTACCGGACCAGCCAGCGGACCTCTGCCAGCTTCATCTACTCCGGCAATATACTGGTACCCTTGCGCATAGAGCTCACGTTCGAAAGCATATAAATGACGGATTCGCTCTTGCTCTGCGGCAATTCTTTCTCTTTTTTGCTGCCACCGGCTAATTAGCTTAGCAATCGAAATACGATTATCCGCTTTCAACCTTCCAATCAATTCTTCGTCACAGTCTTGCTGCAGCAGACGGGCAACCTCATTTACCGTTAGGTTTGAAATATTCAAGGGTATCCTCCATACTTAGGCTAGTACAACTATAAGTTAGTTATATTCTTGCCGCAGCCGATAAATCCTTTTTAGTAACCAAAAAACAAATAGACTGGCAATAACTGCCAGTCTATTATTCGTCATTCGTAGTAACCTTGTCCAAGGTGAATTGACCGAGTTTTCCCGCTCGGAATTCATTTAAAATAATCCGGCGTACTTTTTCAAAATCGACAATCCCACCGCCTCGCAAGCAGCCACGGCGCTCGCCTATCAGCCTTAATAAGTCTTCGGCATCTTCCGGGAGTGGAGCTGTAAGATTATATCTTTCAATCAATCGATCGCTATACTGCTCACGTAGCAGCATCAGCAATCGAACAATAACATCTTCCATATCATACACATCATCAGAAATTGCGCCCGTCACCGCAAGCTTGAAGGCTACTTCCTGATCTTCGAGTTTAGGCCATAACACGCCGGGAGTATCAAGCAACTCCAGATTCTTGCCTATTTTAATCCATTGTTTACCTCGGGTAACACCTGGTTTATCAGCGGTACGCACAGTAGCAGTCCCCAATAACTTATTAATTAAAGAGGATTTGCCTACATTCGGAATTCCCAGAATCATCGCTCGGACTGCTCGTGCCCTCATGCCTTTTGCTTCCCAGGCCTTTATTTTGATACTGGCCGCTGCCTCAACCTGATTAACAAGCATTTTGGCCCCTTTACCGCTAACCGCTTCCAATGCAACTACCTGGAAACCCTGTCCGCGAAAATGGCGTATCCATTTCTCCAGCTCTTCCGGCTCTGCCAAATCGGCCTTATTCAAAGCCACAATACGCGGCTTTTGTTCTACGACTTGATCAATTACCGGATTAGCACTACTGATAGGAATACGTGCATCCAGTAACTCCACTACCACATCAACAAGTTTTAAATGCTCCCGTATCATACGGTGCGCTTTCGCCATATGACCAGGAAACCAATTTATATGCACGGAAACACGTCCTTTACCTTAACGGCTTTTTCTTCATTAGTGTGCAATTAAGGAAGGGTTTTTATGTGATCAAGAGGCCAGAAAACCATGACCGCTTTTCCTTTAACCATATCTAACGGCACAAAACCAACATCCCGGAACCGGCTGTCTTCTGAGTTGTTCCGGTTATCACCCATAACAAAAATAGTTCCTTCCGGAACAGTCGCCAGAGGATAAGATCCCCGGGTCTTTTCCAGTATATATGTTTCATTTAAGAGCTGACCATTTAGAAAAAGTCGTCCGTCCTTAAGCTCAATCGTGTCACCGGCAACAGCAATAACTCGTTTAATAAAGTCACGGCTAGGATCGCGGGGATAACGAAAAACCAGTACATCCCCTCTTTCGGGCTGCTTAAAATGATAGATAAACTTATTAACCACCAGTCGCTCACTATTGACCAGTGTAGGACGCATGGATGGACCTTCAACCATATAAAGCTCAACAATAAAATATCTGATAAAAAAGGCCAGTACAAGGGCAATCAGAATTGAAACAACCCAGTCTTTAACTTCTTGGCCTAATGCACTGTTGCTCAAAGTAATCCTCCTTACCAAATGAAGAATAGGGACTGTATACAGTCCCTATTATGATACTAACGTCTTTCTTTAATACGCGCTGCTTTACCGGTAAGATTACGAAGGTAGTATAACTTAGCCCGACGTACGATACCTTTGCGCATTACTTCGATTTTGTCGATACGGGGAGAGTGAACTGGGAATGTACGTTCAACGCCAATATTGTAAGATACACGTCTTACAGTAAAAGTTTCCCGAACGCCTCCACTTTTACGATTGATAACAACGCCTTCAAATACCTGAATACGTTCGCGAGTTCCTTCAATAACCTTTACATGGACACGAACGGTGTCTCCTGGTCTGAAAGAAGGGATGTCCTGACGAAGTTGTTCTTGTTCGAGAGCTCTGATAATATCCACTATATTTCCTCCTTATACTTGATGTTCGTACCCTGCTCCTATTGGCAGGCAGCGGACCATCCGTATTACACGTCAATTATTGTAACATATACTTAAGCATAGCACAAGCCCTTGGCCTAACTCTGCCACCAGGCCTCACCCTGAAGACGGTCCAATATGATTGCCACGGCAGACCGTACAGGGAGATGATTATAGTCACCCGGTCCATAGATGGGTTCCAGTATATAATCGAACTTTTCCATTACGGATTGCTCAATTCCCCAGCCAGTACCAAACAGCAGCAATACAGGCCGTTCTCCCTGGTTGATTACCTGGCGCATGGCAGGATAAGAAATTGTATTGGCATATTTCCTTGCATCAGTTGTTACAATGTACGGCGCTATGCCTTCCAGTTGCTCTACTGCTGCTGCAGCCTGCTCAATAGACGGGCAGATCTCCAAAATACGGAATGCTTCCCGCCGATCCGGATTATATTGACTGCCGAACCCATTACGCCAGTGATCAATAATTTCTTGCGCCAAATTTACCTGGCTTTCAATATGATGAATCACAAAATATTGTTTCACATCATAGGTTCTGGCAGTTCGGGCAATATCATGAATATCAAAGTTAGTGATTGCTGTAGTAACAATCTCTTCACGCTTATTGTAAATGGGGTAATGAACTAATCCAATATATAGCGATGCCGACACGTTAGCCTCCAAATTGTTCTTCCCGTATTTCTGCCAGCAATTTTTGATCACCAGGATCTAGCTTAGCAGACTCTAGTAAATCAGGCCTCCGCAGTAAGGTGTTCTTAAGCGATTGCTTGCGGCGCCATCGGGCAATTTTAGCGTGATCGCCGCTGACCAGGATATCTGGTACCTGCCAGCCGCGAAATTCGCGTGGTCTTGTATATTGAGGATATTCAAGAAGCCCATTATAAAAAGAATCCTGCTCTGCAGAATCACTCGCCCCTAATACTCCCGGCAACATTCGGGCCACTGCATCTACCACAATCATTGCCGGTAATTCTCCCCCGGTTAATACAAAATCTCCAATTGACAACGCTTCATCAACCAGATGATCCCGTACCCGCTCGTCAATACCCTCGTAATGACCACACAATAAAATTAGCTGTTCATACGTAGCTAACTCTTTTGCTTTTTCCTGCGTAAAGGTTGTTCCGCCGGGGCACATGAGAAGAATCCTGCATTTTTCTTTGCTGCTCTTTTCTAGAATATCCTCAACAGCAAAAAAAATGGGATCAGGCTTCATGACCATACCGGCGCCTCCGCCAAAAGGAGTATCATCAACAATCCGATGTTTATCCCTGGCATAATCCCTGGGGTTCGTAATAACAGTATCCAGTATTCCCGCTTCACGGGCCCTTTTAATGATACTATGTCCAAAAGGGCCATCAAACATTTCCGGAAACAAGGAAACAATGTCAATCCTCATGATCATCCCATTCTTCCTGGAGCTTTACAATCATTTTTTTCCCTGGAATATCAATTTGAAGCACTACCTCTTTTAAGGCAGGAATCAACAATGGCTTTTCATTTTTTCTTTCTGCAACATAAACATCATTACTGCCTGTTTGCAGAATATCCGTTATCTCACCTAAGTGTTCGCCGGTTTCGGTATAAACCGACAAGCCGATAATATCAAAAAAGTAGTAGTGCCCTTCAGGCAATACCACTGCATCTTCACGTCTTACTTTTATTAGTTTGCCCCGCAGCAGTTCTGCATCATTCATGGTATCAATGCCGCGGAATTTAACCAAAACAAACTGTTTATGAAATCGGGCACTTTCGACAGTCAGTTTTGCCCCATCATCAGTATACACCGTTTTTAATTGGTGAAACCGATCGGGAAAATCAGTAAGCGGAATAACACGGACGTCACCCCGCACACCGTGCGGGGCACCTATCTTTCCGATAATGACTTTATCATCAGCCACGATTAGCTACGAAAGGCAATGACTTTGCCGTCTTCCAGTAAAATCTCACTGCCCATTAATTTGTGTAAATCATCGCCAACACTTACGGTGATAAAACGCTCCATAGTTCCCTGAACAATTTCAGCACCAATTTCAAGTTGAGCAGTTTCTTTCAATTTTTCTGTCATATGATTCTTAAATTCAAAGCGCTTCTGCTTTTCCTCTTCAATTTGCTGACGTAAAGCTACTAGTCCTTGTGCATCCTGTTTGGCCTGCTCGGCCATTACCCGTTTGGCGTGGAATTCAATTTGCTGCAACTCAATGTCAGCTTTTTTAATACCATCTTGAATTTCAGCTGCTAAACGGGATTTCAGATCTTCCGTCACTTTTGCTTTAATAGTTACCGGGCATTTCAAGGTCATATTATCCATGTCCGCTCCACCTTCTTAGACAATTTCCACTGCTACTTTCTTGTTTTCACGGGTAGCCGCAGCCTTAACTACAGTTCTGACAGCTTTGGCGATCCGGCCTTGCTTACCAATGATTTTTCCCATATCATCAGAAGCTACCCGCAACTCAAGAACAGTGGAATTGTCTTCTTCAACAACTGTTACATTGACTTGATCCGGATTCTTTACTAAAGCTTTGGCGATAACTTCCACTAATTCTTTCATAGTTATTACGCCTCTTTCTTATTACGCTTCAGTTCGTCCCATTTTTTCATGATACCAGTTTTGCTTAATAAGGACTTAACAGTATCGGTAGGTTGAGCACCTTTTTGCAACCAGCTGATCGCTTTGTCTTCATCAATCTTGATTACAGCCGGTTCAGTAGTTGAATCATAGTGGCCCAAAGTCTCGATGGAACGACCATCGCGAGGAGAGCGGGAATCAGCTACTACCAAACGGTAAAAAGGGCTTTTCTTAGCACCCATACGCATTAAACGAATTTTAACTGCCATTTACAATCACCTCCTTTACAAAATGCACTACATGACTATCGCATGAAGGGCAGCTTAAACCCTCCAGGTTTCTTACCAGACTTTTGCATTTCCTGAAACTTCTTCATCATCTTGCGTGCTTCAGCAAATTGCTTAAGCAGCCGGTTTACATCCTGGACCTTCGTCCCGCTGCCGCTGGCAATGCGCTTGCGACGGCTGCCATTGATCAGAGATGGATCACGGCGTTCTTTCTTAGTCATTGATTGAATAACCGCTTCAACGCGTTTTAACTCTTTTTCGTCAAACTCCACGTCTTTCAGCTTTTTCAGGTTTCCCATCCCAGGCAGCATGCCGAGGATTTGGTCTAACGGACCTAATTTACGAACCTGCTGCAGCTGATCCAGGAAATCATCAAGCGTAAACGATTCTTTACGCAGCTTTTTCTCCATCTCCTGAGCTTGCTCAAGATTAATGGAAGTCTGCGCTTTTTCGATAAGGCTGAGGACATCACCCATACCCAGAATACGTGATGCCATCCGGTCAGGATGGAACGTTTCCAGTGCATCCAGCTTCTCACCCATACCGGCAAATTTAATTGGCCGGCCAGTAACTGATTTGATTGACAATGCTGCACCACCGCGGGCATCGCCATCCAGTTTTGTCAGAATTACGCCATCAATGCCTAGTGCCTCATTGAAAGACTCGGCAACATTTACTGCGTCCTGACCGGTCATCGCATCAACAACCAGTAAAATCTCATGCGGTTTTACTTTTTGCTTAATGGATTTTAACTCACCCATTAACTCTTCATTAATGTGAAGGCGGCCGGCAGTATCAATAATAACAACATCACGGGCGTAAGCGTTTGCATGCTGTATTGCTTTTTCAGCAATAGCTACAGGATTCTCCTTATCGCCCAGGGAAAAGACCGGAATATCCAATTGTTCGCCAAGTACTTGCAATTGCTTTATTGCTGCCGGGCGATATATATCAGCCGCTACCAATAGAGGCTTTTTATTTTGCTTTCGCAAGAGATTGGCCAATTTACCAGCCGTTGTGGTTTTACCGGCCCCCTGCAAACCAACCAGCATAATGACTGTTGGCGGTCTGGAGGAAATGCTGATACGGCTCTGTGTGCCGCCCAGCAGCTCGGTTAATTCATCATTAACAATCTTGATTACATGTTGAGCTGGCGTCAGACTTCCCAAAACCTCTTGCCCAACAGCACGTTCTTTAACACGGGCGACAAATTCTTTTGCTACTTTAAAATTAACGTCTGCTTCCAGTAAAGCCATACGTACTTCACGCAGTGCTTCACTTACATCGCTTTCCGATAATTTCCCCCGTCCACGCAGCTTTTTAAATGTTTGCTGCAGCTTGTCGGCCAAACTTTCAAAAACCATGCATACCCGCCTTTCTTAATCCAGCAATTGTTCGAGTTTTTCGAGGGTAAGGTGTATCTGAGGTAGCTCAGCCGCCTCTGGCGGTAGACTATTGATTAAACTATATATTTCTCCGAGTAAATTCCGCTCTCGCTGATACCGTTCAACCAGCTTCAGCTTTGCTTCGTACTCTTCCAAAATTTGCTCGGCACGCCGGGAAATATCATGTACCGCCTGGCGGGAAACGCTTAATTCATCCGCAATCTCCGATAATGACAAATCACGCAAAAAATGCATTTCCAGACAATATTGCTGCTTGTCAGTGAGCAAGGCACCATAAAAATCGAACAACAGGCCAATACGAAATACTCTATCTAGCATCGTTACCAACCTTCTCTGACAAGTAAAAACCCTTTACACATATGATTATAGCTGAGTCTTTCGTGCTTGTCAAGTATATTTACTTGTCAGCAAATAAAGCTTCGGAAAATTCCTGGGGTGTAAAAGGGCGCAAATCATTGACTCCTTCACCAACACCAATCCATTTCACCGGTATTCCCAGCTCTGCCTTTACCGCAATCACCACGCCGCCTTTAGCCGTACCATCCAGTTTCGTCAGTACAACACCGGATAATTGTACGGCATCGCCAAAAATCTTCGCCTGATTGATCGCATTCTGGCCGGTAGTAGCGTCAAGCACCAATAAAGTTTCGTGAGGCGCTTCAGGAATCTCACGGGATACTACTCTGCGAATTTTCTTCAACTCTTCCATAAGATTTGCCTTCGTGTGCAGCCGCCCTGCAGTATCAATAATGACAACATCCGATTTTCGTGCTTTGGCTGCCTGTACAGCATCATAGGCCACAGCAGCAGGATCTGATCCTTCACTGTGTTTGATCACCTCTGCTCCAATCCGGGTTGCCCAGATATCCAACTGATCAATGGCAGCAGCCCGGAAAGTATCACCGGCAGCGAAGAGAACCTTTTTCCCCTGTTCATGATAAAACTGTCCTAATTTACCAATCGTTGTGGTCTTGCCTACTCCATTTACACCAACAACAATAATCACGGTTGGTGCTTCTTCTGCTAGCTGAGTTTCAGCGAGACCGTTTTCTAATATTGCTTTTATGCGTTGCTGAAGAAAAGGCTGAAGCTGTTCGGGTGATTCAATTTCCTTGTTTTTAATACCTGCCCGAATATCAGCCATCAGCTTGTTCGTCGTTTGTACGCCTACATCGGCAGACAATAAAACTGCTTCCAGGTCGTCCAAAAATTCATCATCAATTTTGGCATATCCAGTAACCAATTGCTCAATTTTCTCTGTAAAACTTTTACGGGTTTTCTCTAATCCTTGTTTGAGTTTATCAAAAAATCCCAAGTTGTACCCTCCTTATTTGACTAAACAGCTTTATCCATAAATTTGACAGAAAGCAGCCGGGAAATACCCGACTCTTCCATGGTTACACCTTGCATGACGTCAGCGGCCTCCATTGTTCCCTTCCGGTGAGTAACCACGATAAACTGTGTATCTTTTGCATAATCACGCAAAAAGCTGCTGAAACGCTCAACATTCGCTTCATCCAGAGCCGCGTCTATCTCATCAACTACACAGAAGGGCGCAGGCCGGTACGCCAGAAACGAAAATAGCAGCGCAATGACTGTCAGTGCTCGCTCACCACCGGACAACAGCGATAAGTTTTGCTGTTTCTTTCCTGGCGGCTGAACCAGGATATCAATTCCTGTTTCTAAGACATTCTCCGGTTCCAGCAATTGCAGTTTAGCTGTCCCTCCACCAAAAAGGCGGGAAAAAGTTTCGCCGAATTTTTCATTAATAACGGCAAATGCAGTTGTAAACTGTTTGGACATTGTCTGGTCTATATCCCGGATAATCGATACCAAATAATCTCTGGCAGACCGCAGATCCCCGCTCTGCGTATGTAAAAAATGCTGTCTTTCAGCTAAACGCTCATATTCTTCCACTGCTCCAGGATTTACCGGCCCCAATTCGGCTATACGCGCTTCCAGGTTTCTGATGCTGCCGCTTATTTCCTCATAAGATCCGGGCCGTAAAAGCAGCTTCGCATCATCTTGCGTTAAACCGAACTGTTCAAGCTGCTCCTGACAATGCGCAGCTTCAAATTGATACTTCGTCATCATAAGCTGCATATCATGTACACGCGTCTGCAGTTCACTGTATTTACGCCGAAAATCCCGAATATCTTTTTCATTCTTTTGTACAGCTGACAGGACATTCATTTTTTTGCTATACATGTTTTGACGCTCGGTCTGATAGATACTCTTTTGCTCTGCAACCTCACTTTGTAATACCGTAAGCTGAGCAATCTCTTCCTCAGCACAAGTAATCTCCGTAGTGGTCCGGACAAGTTCATTACCGGCATCTTCCATTTGTCGCTGCAATTGAGTCAATTGCTCATTATAACCACGGCATTGATAAACCAACGCTTCAATTTGCTGCTGCAAACCCGCTAAAATAATTTTTATTTCCGTTACTTCAATCATAAGTACTTCTTTAGCAGCTTGCAGTTCATTAAACTTCACTTGCCATAATTGGACCTGCCCCTTGTAGTCTGAATCATGCATTTCAAGCCTCTGCACGCTTATGCGGATTTCAGACAAGCGCTGTTGAAGCAACTCGTCCTCCTTGAGAGCAGCCTCTAGTTCCTTCTGCAAGGTCAGTACCGCCTGCTGCATACGGCTGCTGTCACTACTCGCGCGCTCCAATTGCACAGCTAGTTCAGCTTGACGAACATCAGCCTCTTGCTGTTGCCGCGCAAGCGCCCGCAGCTCATGCTCCAGTTCTTGGGCTTGCACTTTTAAATCAGCTTCCTCGGATTTTATAGACTGCCATTTTTCGTTTAATTCAAAATGGCGAACTTTTAGGGCTTCAATCTCATTGACACGGCTTAAGAAACTATTCTCTCTGCGGTTGACACTGCCCCCCGTCAGCGAGCCTCCCGGGTTAATCTGCTGCCCGTCTAATGTGACAATCCGTACCGAAAACGAAGACTTCCGGGCAATCTCCAGTCCTGTATCAATATTTGTTGCCACAACCGTACGGCCCAGCAAATAGTTTAACACTGTTTTGTATTTCACATCACAGCTAACCAAATCGGCAGCAAAACCAACTGCGCCAGGCTGTTCAGCTGCAGTTATTTCCACTGCACGGGGTACAGACGGCTTGATTGTCGTAATCGGCAAAAATGTAGCCCGGCCTAATTTATTGACCTTTAGAAAGTCAATTGCAGCTTTTGCCGCTCCTTCATTTTCCGTTATGATATGCTGCAAGGCACCGCCTAAGGCAGTTTCAATTGCTACTACAAATTGATCATCAACAGTAAAAAGTTCGGCAACCGCTCCACACATTTGATTGCGCCAAGGGCTCCGCGTTTTGAGCAGCTGCTTAATGCCACGTCCAAATCCATCATATTCTTCCTGCATTTGTGTCAAAATCTTTAGCCGAGAAGCTGCCTCCTGCAATTGTCCGGCTAAGCTTCGTTCTGCTCTTATGGCCTCCTGTAAATTCTTATCGAGAACAAGCTTCCGCTCGTCGGCCATACGTTGAACACCAAGCAGTTCATTCTTACAGCTAGTCAGTTTTTGCTGTTCCTCTGCCAATAATCTGCTGTTTTTTTGACTTTCACTAAGCTGCTCAGCGTATTGAGCTTGCTCTTTTTCCAGGCTTGCCTTACGGAGCAGTAATCTTTCCCGGTCCCGTTCGGCGCCTCGCAGCTCATTTCGCTCATTGGCGATGCGCTGAAGCTGAGTAAAAGTCTGTTCTTTCCCCTCTTCAATTTGCTTGCCCAATAGTTGAGCGGTTTCATTTGTTTGGTCATATTCAGCAGTGAGCTTCTCTAAACGTTCTTCCAACTGGTTTTTTTCCGCTGCCTTAGCAGCTGTATTAGTTTCTTCCTGGCGCAGTTTAGCTTCCAGCTCCTGCCGCAGCTGTGAGAAACGCCCCGATTCCTGGTTAAGCCTCTCCTGAGCCTTAATTGATTGACGAATCCGTTCTGCCAAAACAGCTTTCTTACCTTCGACTCTCTCTAATTCGGTACTGCGTTCTACGATCTCAGCATCTATTTTAATCAGATTCTCTTCAATTGCCAAAAGCTCACTGGCTAAGCGTTCTTTTTCGGCTTCTGCACCAGCCATTTGCGCAGCAGCCGCAAACTCACGGTCCGTAATTTCTGTAGATTCCATTTGGGCACTAGCGATCATCTTTTCCGCTTTTGTCAGCTTATTCATCAGCAGTGTGGCCTGATAAGCAACAAGCTCCTGATGCAAGCTGTTATAAGTACGGGTGCGCTCTGCATTCTCTGCCATTGGCTGCAGCTGCGACTCAATTTCGGTCATGAGATCATCTACCCGGTTGAGGTTATTGCTGGTCTCTTCCATCTTGCGCAGCGCATCTTTCTTGCGCTGTTTAAACTTTGTTATTCCTGCTACTTCTTCAAATAGAGACCGTCTTTCCTCAGGCTTGCTGTTTAATACCTCATCTACTTTATTTTGCCCGATAACCGACATGGAATCCCGTCCCAAACCGGTATCTGCCAATAATTCATGAATATCTTTTAGCCGGCAGGCAGATTTATTAATATAGTACTCACTGTCACCGGAACGGAAAACCCGCCGTGTAATCGTAACCTCATTAAAATCAATAGGCAAACGATTGTCACTATTATCAAAAACCAATGAGACTTCTGCAGCTCCAAGTGCTCTTCGTTTCGTACTGCCTGCAAATATTACATCTTCTGCCTTGCTCCCCCGCAAAGTACGAATGCTTTGTTCACCTAAAGCCCATCGAATAGCATCTGATATATTGCTTTTTCCGCTGCCATTAGGCCCCACAATCGCAGTTATGCCGGAGCCAAATTCTACTTCTGTTTTCTCGGCAAAAGATTTAAAGCCATATGTCTCCAATCTGCGCAGTAGCAAACCGATTCCCCCACATACAATGTTATCTCTAAAATTTTACCACGTCCTGCATAGGGTTACAATAAAAAAACCCGTTTGCTTAAAGCAAACAGGTTTCCGAGCAGTTGATAACTACCGTGGCTCAACAATAAAACGAATAGCAGTACGTTCTTCTCCATCGATGTTAATTTCAGCAAATGCAGGAATCGCAATCAGATCAATACCGTTAGGAGCAACAAAACCGCGAGCGATGGCAACTGCTTTAATAGCCTGGTTAACTGCCCCTGCGCCTACTGCCTGCACTTCTGCTGTTCCTTTTTCTCTGAGCACTGCAGCCAGTGCGCCTGCTACAGATTTAGGATTGGATTGCGCTGATACTTTGAGCACTTCCATTACTTAACCTCCTTTGATGGTCAGGGCTAATGCTATACAATATTCAGCGCATTTCCTAAAAATTCCTGCTATTGATCATTTACGTGAAAAATAACATCTTACGGCTCAGAATTTGCTGCGTAGGTCCTTGTTCAATGCTGATTTCGCCTTCTTGCAAACAGCCTTCCATCAGTTTGATTGGCCTTTGGGCCGCTTGCTGCAATCTTTTAAAATAGCAATTGCTAATTCCTCTTATCTTAGAGTGATCCCGCCGGTGATGACGAATAACAAGGGGATCTGATGCAGGTTTTATTACTTCCAGTGCCTTTAGCAGCATCTGAAAAAATAGATATCCATCTACTAATTCTCCAAAAGCCGGATGATAAGGCCCTGCGAGTACCGTTACGCCGTTGTCCAGTTCCTCAGTTGCCTGCAGTCCCGTACGAATGACCGGTATATGATGCTGTTCAAAAAACAACTTTAAGAACGCTGTTTTTTGAATCGCTTCCTCCAATGATAACGGCTGATACTGTCCGCTCAAATAACGTGCCGCTAATTCCGTTTTATCAATAACAATAGTGGGATACACCCGGGCAAAATGAGGCTTGAGGGCAACCGCTTTATTAGCTGTGAACAGCAGACTGTACCAGTCTTCACCCGGCAGCCCGGGCATAATTTGTATGCCAAAAGAAACTCTTCGTCGCTTAAGGATTTCAACAGCCTTTGTTACGTCATCACAACTATGTCCCCGCTGTGCTTCGGCAAGTACTGTCTCATCAAGTGACTGAACTCCAAGCTCGACAACAGTAACACCAAAATTCAACAGGTTTTCAACAATTTCTTCATTAATACAATCAGGACGCGTGGATAAGCGGATGCCGTTGACTTTGCCCTTTTGCACCGCCTGATAGGCCAGGTCAAGCAGTTGCTGCTGCACCTCAAGCGGGAGAGCAGTGAAGCTGCCCCCATAAAAAGCAATTTCCACATGCCTTTGTTCCGTTATTCGCTGCAAATGCACCTCAATGGTGTGCTGCACATAATCGGCATCAACCGTTGTAGTCATGCCGGTTATTTTTTGCTGATTGCAGAATATACATTGATGAGTACAGCCATAGTGGGGAATAAAGATCGGAATAATATAGTGTTTAATAATATTCATCACCCTTATCTTATTGGACGGTACTCTCCCAAATAATAAAAGGAGTGGCACCAGCCACTCCCGCTAATTCGATAAGTTGAACTTTTCCAGCGCTTGCTTGGCTGCATTTTGTTCCGCTTCCTTCTTACTCTTGCCTTGACCTGACCCTAAAGGTTTGCCATTGACGCAGACCGCAACCATGAACGTTTTGTCATGATCCGGCCCTTCTTCATTCATAACATCGTAAGAGATTTTCTGTTCTCCCTGCCGTTGGATGACCTCTTGCAGCAATGTTTTATGATCATTGGCATATTCACCACTCTTAACCAGGTTCAACTCTCCCTGCAAGTGGTCAACAATAAAGCGGCATGCATTTGTATAGCCACTATCCAGATAAATTGCACCGATAACAGCTTCAAAGGCATCAGCAAGAATGGATATCCGCTGCCGTCCACCTGAAGCAGTTTCCCCTTTACCCAGTAGTAAATAACTGCCAATACCAAGTTTTGTAGCACTATTAGCTAAGGTCGGCTCACAGACAATGCGAGCCCTTGCCTTGGTCAATTCGCCTTCGGGCAGATGAGGAAATTGCCTAAACAATACCTCTCCAACAGCCAGATCAAGTACCGCATCTCCCAAAAACTCTAATCGCTCATTATGCTGCACACCAGGCTCTTTACTTTCATTCGCAAAGGAAGTATGAATCAAGGCCTGGTGCAACAGCTCATAATTTTGAAAAGGAATTTGCAAAAGACGGGAAAACTCTTTTATCTGGGCAAGCCTCTGACTCTCAATTCCTTTTTTACCGGTCACAATCACACTTCGTATTTTTTCAACAGAATAGTCGCATTGTGTCCGCCAAAGCCGAAGGAGTTAGAAAGCGCTGCATTAACAGTTTTCTCACGGGCCACATTAGGTACATAATCCAAATCAAGTTCGGGATCGGGATTATCATAGTTGATGGTCGGATGTACTTTACCAGTATAAATAGTCAATGCAGTAGCAATACATTCAACAGCACCAGCTGCCCCTAATAGATGGCCAGTCATTGATTTTGTGGAGCTAATAGCTAATTTGCCAGCATGCTCGCCAAACAAGCTTTTAATTGCTAACGACTCATTTTTATCATTCAGCGGAGTTGAAGTTCCGTGAGCATTAATGTAGTCAACCTCTTCAGGTGCAATACCAGCGTCTTTTAAAGCCATCGCCATGCATTTTGCCGCCTGAACGCCTTCAGGAGCAGGAGCCGTGATATGATACGAGTCAGCATTGCTGCCATATCCTACTAGTTCAGCATAAATCCGGGCGCCCCGGGCAAGTGCATGCTCAAGTTCTTCAATAATAACAATACCAGAACCTTCACCCATTACAAAACCGCTGCGATCTCTCTCAAACGGTCTCGAAGC
This sequence comes from Anaerospora sp., assembly GCF_032013335.1. Taxonomy (NCBI): domain Bacteria; kingdom Bacillati; phylum Bacillota; class Negativicutes; order Selenomonadales; family Sporomusaceae; genus Anaerospora; species Anaerospora sp. The sequence continues at coordinate 18,414 of NZ_DALZUO010000014.1, forward strand.
CTTCTGCGGTTCATCGTTACGGGTTGACATCGCTTTCATGGAGCAAAATCCAGCAACAGCACTAGGTGAAATTGCCGCTTCAGTACCGCCGGCAACCATCACATCAGCGTCGCCACGCTGAATAATTTTGAAAGCATCTCCGATTGCATTTGTTCCGGTAGCACAAGCAGTCACTACACAGCTGCAAGGACCTTGCAGTCCAAAAGTAATGGAAGTCTGGCCCGCAGCCATATTAGCAATCATCATCGGCACGAAAAATGGGCTGATACGGTTCGGTCCCTTATCAAATAACACCTTATACTGGTCATGGAGCGAATCCATTCCACCAATGCCTGTACCAATCAAAGTCCCAATTCGGTTCTTATCTTCGGCTTCTAAATCCATACCTGAATCTTCAAAAGCCAGCTTAGTCGCAGCAACTGCAAGCTGAGTAAAGCGATCCATTCTTTTTGCTTCTTTTTTGTCCATAAACTTGCCTGGATCAAAATCCTTTATTTCGCCAGCGATCTGCGTAGCAAAGTCACTGGGGTCAAAACGGGTAATACGGGAAATACCTGACTTGCCGTCCAATAAGGCATTCCAAAACTCATCCTTACCGGTACCGATAGGAGTAATTGCGCCAAGTCCTGTGATCACAACACGTTTCTTCACTTTTTCCACCTCGCGGTTATTTTATCTCTTCCACTTCTTTGAGAAGCCTGGAAAATATTTCTTTAACAGGAAGAATTTCATCTATCTTATGAATGTACTCGCCTGTAAAAACAAGACCTGTTTCCACGTCACCCTGCTGCGCACGAATAAGCGCCTTTATGATACAGAAGTTGCGCTCGCAATGTTTTAAACAAGCATCACAGGAATCAGGCAACGGTGCAGTACCTTCAATAATTTTCGTAGCAAAGGGATTTTTTACAGCTTGCCCTGGCAGACCGACCGGACTTTTTATTAAAACCACATCTTCCGGCTTAGCCTTTAAATAAAACTCTTTTAAGGCCGGAGCAGCATTAGACTCGACACTCGCAGCGAACCGCGTTCCCATCTGTACGCCATCGGCGCCTAACGACAGGAGTTCAACAATATCTCGTCCACTGATTACACCGCCTGCACCAATCACCGGGATTTTTACGGCCTTCTTAATATCAGGCAATAAAACACGTATCGATTGATCAGTACCCAGATGTCCACCAGCTTCTTTTCCTTCAACAATAACGGCTGAAGCGCCTAATGATTCGGATATTCTAGCCAACTTTGCAGATGACACGATTGGAACAACAGGAGTACCCGACTCTTTGCCCATACCAAATATATCGCGAGAAAAACCAGCACCTGCTACAACCAGGTCAATACCTTCATCAATTGCAGTTTTGACAAGACCAGCAAATTCTCTGGCAGCAACCATTGCATTAATGCCGATAATTCCTTTAGTTAACGAACGTGCCAAGCGAATTTCGTGCCTTAGTTCATCAAAAGGCATGCCGGATGCAGCTATCAAACCGATGCCCCCTTGTTCCGCCACAGCAGCGGCCAAACGGGCAGTGGATATTCTAATAGCCATCCCGCCTTGAATAATAGGTACTTTGGCCACAAGATGACCTATTTTCAATTCCGGAAGTTTCAAGAATAACTCCTCCATTCAATGCAGCCCTTACCTTTAAGAAAGTCCCGCGAAACAATTTCCACGGGACTTTCTCTTTTACGGTAATGCGTTTAGCCTTGCTTTTCTTTGTCTATGTATTCGACAGCGTCTCTAACAGTCTTGATCTTTTCAGCGATCTCATCAGGAATCTCAATGTTAAATTCCTCTTCAAAAGCCATAATCAACTCTACTATATCCAGAGAGTCGGCGCCAAGGTCGTCAATAAACGTGGAATCCATAGCTACATCGGCTTCATCAACGCCAAGCTGTTCTACTACGATTTCTTTCACTTTATCAAAAGTGGTCATCAAATTCACCTCCTTCCAAAAACGAATTGTTCACTCTTACATTACCATACCGCCGTCAACATTTAAAGTCTGCCCAGTAATATAGTTCGCATAATCAGATGCTAAAAAAACGACAGCGTTAGCAACATCCTCGGGAGCTCCTAATTTGGCCAGCGGAATGCTTTGAGCCAAATCATTTTTTACTTGTTCAGACAGAACATCTGTCATATCAGTGGCAATAAAGCCCGGTGCAATTGCATTTACAGTAATGTTCCGGGACGCCAGCTCTTTAGCCATTGATTTCGTAAAACCAATAACTCCGGCCTTAGCAGCTGCATAATTAGCCTGCCCGGCATTTCCGGTAATCCCTACTACCGATGTCATATTAATAATCTTGCCAGCTTTTTGCTTGATCATAATTCGTGAAACAGCTTTTGTGCAATAAAAAATCCCTTTTAGATTGGTGTTCATTACCGCATCCCAGTCAGCTTCCTTCATACGCATTAGTAATGTGTCCCGGGTAATACCGGCGTTATTAACTAATATATCAATTTGTCCAAAATGCTCAATTGTCTGTTTTACTAATGATTCCACAGCATCGGCATTCGCAACATCAGCCTGAATGGCAACCGCTTGACCGCCTTGTGCAACAATCGTATCAACGACTTCCTGTGCAGCTTTGGCATTGCCTGCATAATTAACGACCAGCTTCGCCCCGCTCTTTGCCAGGGCAAGAGCCACAGCCCGGCCAATACCGCGCGATGCTCCGGTAACAATTGCCACCTTACTGTCTAAATGCATTTTAACGAACCTCCTTGAAATAATCAAGGGTTTTTTGTAAAGATGCAAGATCTTCTACATTGAGATTGGTAACATCCTTCGCAATCTTCTTGGTAAAACCGCATAGAACCTTGCCCGGACCGACCTCAACAAAATTTTCTGCCCCTTGATTTACAATCTGAGCAACGCAGTCTTCCCATAAAACAGGATTAGCGGCTTGCTCAACCAGTGATGCTTTGATCGCCTCACCAGTTTTTACAATTTCACCGTTAATGTTGGCTACAACAGGAATGGCCGCATCACGGACTGTTATCTTATCAAGCTCACCAGCTAATCTTTGAGCTGCCGGCTGCATAAGAGTACTATGAAAAGGAGCACTTACCGGCAGCATAACTGCACGCTTTGCACCAGCTGCTTTTAACAGTTCAACTGCTTTTTCAACGGCATGTGCCTGCCCGGCGATAACAATCTGCCCGGGGCAATTAAAATTGACAGCTTGAACAGCGCCAAATTCTTGTTGAGCCTTTTGACATACTTCAACAACAAGATCGCGCTCTACTCCTAAAATTGCAGCCATACTGCCTTCGCCGAGGGGAACGGCTTCTTGCATAAACTGCCCCCGCTTACGGACTAAGCGCACAGCATCAGCAAACTCAAGCGAACCTGCGGCAACTAGCGCCGAATATTCACCCAAGCTATGACCAGCTACGATATCAGGCTCAATACCATGCTCTTTTAATACCTCGTAACAAGCGATACTCATTGTCAAAATAGCAGGCTGAGTATTAAATGTCTTACGCAGTTCTTCCTCAGGCCCTTCAAAACACATTTTGGTTATAGAAAATCCAAGCGCCTCGTCAGCCATGTCAAATACAGCCTTAGCCGACGCAAAACGTTCATACAGTTCTTTGCCCATCCCTACTGTTTGTGATCCCTGACCAGGAAAAACAAATGCTTTTTGACTCATAGCTTCACCCTCTCACTTTGCATCAATAGTCGTATTGATACCTGAAATAATCTGTGGTATTGCCTGAACAATTTCCTCTATGATTTCGGCTACCGGTTTAATATCATGAACTAAACCAGCTACTTGACCAACCATAACAGAGCCATTTTGTACATCGCCTTCGCGGGCTGCTATTTTCAATTTCCCCGCTCCCAGATTATCAAGCTCCTCAGGAGTGGCACCTTCTTTTTCCATGCGTGAAAACTCTTTTGTCAGCTTATTGGCAATAACCCGTACAGGATGCCCCGTAGATACGCCTGTTACCACGGTAGAACGCTCTTTAGCCCTCAAGATAGCTTCTTTATAGTTAGGATGGGCAATACATTCTGTCGATGCGACAAAACGAGTACCAATCTGTACACCCTGAGCACCTAATGCAAAAGCAGCAATCATTCCCCGCGCATCACCAATACCACCAGCGGCAATGACCGGAACCGACACAGCATCAGCTATTTGAGGCACTAAAGCCATAGTTGTAACCTCACCTACGTGACCGCCACTTTCCATGCCTTCAGCAATAATTGCATCTACACCAATTCTTTCTAGACGTTTAGCTAGTGCAACTGAAGCTACTACAGGAATGACCTTGGTTCCAATTTCCTTTAAGCGAGGAATGTATTCGCCCGGATTACCAGCGCCAGTCGTTACAACAGGTACCCGTTCATCAATGACTACCTGCATAACTTCTTTGACAAAAGGCGACATGAGCATGATATTTACACCAAACGGTTTTGTTGTCATCGCCTTTGTTTTTTTGATTTCATTGCGCAACACATCTGCTGGCATATGTCCGGCCCCAATTACACCTAGCCCACCGGCATTAGAAACGGCAGCAGCCAGTTCAGCCGTAGCCACCCAAGCCATTCCACCCTGTAAAATCGGATATTTGATATTTAGTAATTGGCATAGTTTGCTATTAAACAATAGTTTTATCCTCCTTGCACCATTTTATGACGCAAGAAGCCCATGTTAATCCTGCACCGAAACCGACTAAGACAAGAATATCGTCATTTTTGATCTGACCAGACTGTAATGCTTCCTCAAGAGCAATAGGAATAGAGGCCGCAGAAGTATTGCCGTATTTGTGTACGTTGACAAAAACCTTCTCCATGGGCAGCTTCAAACGCTTAGCAGCTGATTGGATAATACGAATATTTGCTTGATGAGGAATGAGCCAATTAACATCACCGGCAGTAAGTCCGGCATCCGTTAGGGCAGCATTAGCAGCTTCGCCCATAACTTTAATGGCAAATTTAAAAACTTCATTCCCATCCATATGAACAAAATGCAGTTTTTGGCTGATAGATTCGGCTGATGCGGGCAAGCGCGAACCGCCGGCAGGCAATTTAAGCAAATCTCCGCCAGAGCCGTCAGCACCAAGATTCACCCCTATAACACCATAGCCTGGAGCAGTTTCTCCCAAAACTACCGCGCCTGCTCCATCACCAAAAAGTACACAGGTATTGCGGTCTTCCCAGTTCAAGATTTTGGACAGAGTCTCCGCCCCAATTACCAATATTTTTTTATAAAGCCCTGCTTGTATAAACTGAGTACCGGTAACAAGACCATACACAAAGCCGGAGCAGCCTGCAGCCAAGTCAAACGCAGCCGCTTTAGTAGCCTTTAAATTATTTTGGACTAAACAAGCAACAGATGGAAAAAACATATCCGGAGTTGCTGTTGCCACAATAATCAAATCTATGTCTGCTGCATCAACGCCAGCATCAGCCAAAGCCTTCTTCGCAGCTCCTGTTGCAAGATCAGAGGTAGCTGTAGCCTCATCAGCAATGCGTCGTTCACGGATACCAGTCCGGTCAACGATCCATTCATCAGATGTCTCTACAATTGCTTCCAAATCCTTGTTTGTAAGAATTTTATCCGGTACACAACTGCCAATTCCTAAAATACCGACACTTCTGTCATTCGTTTTCATTGGTAACAATTCCCTCCTTAGCAATACTGTCTCGAATATGCTCAATTACTTTTTGCTCTACTATTTCATGAGCTACCCGAATAGCATTTTTTATTGCTTTTGCTTTTGAGCTGCCGTGACAGATAATAAAACCGCCATCGACACCAAGCAGGGGTGCTCCTCCGTATTCAGCATAATCTAATTTTTTCTTTAAGCCCTTAAGTGCCGGCAAAACAGCTAGAGAAGCTATTTTTGTCAACAATCCGCTACCTTTAATCGCTTCTTTAATTAGCTGCATGATCGCACTGGCGAGTCCCTCACCAAGCTTCAATACCACATTGCCGACAAAACCATCACAAACAACGACATCAACCGTTCCCTTCGGGATGTCGCGGCCCTCTACGTTACCGATAAAATTAATCGTTGTCAGCTGCTTTAAAAGGGGGAAGGTCGTTAAAGTCTGTTCATTGCCTTTATTTTCTTCTTCACCGATATTAAGCAGCCCTACCCGGGGTTTTTCAATCCCCAGTACATATTCCGAATAAATCGATCCCATAACCGCACTTTGAACAAGGTGCTTGGGTTTACAGTCTACGTTAGCTCCGGAGTCAAGCAGAATAGTGGTGCCGGTCAAATTGGGAATCGGAGTTGCAATGGTTGGTCTAGCCACACCTTTAATGCGCCCCAGGCCAAACATCGCGGCAGCTACGGCAGCGCCGGTACTTCCTGCCGCAACTACAGCATCACAGCTTCCTTCCTTCACCAAACGGGTTGCCACAACTATTGATGCATCTTTTTTCTTGCGTACCGATACGCCGGGATGCTCATCCATATCTATCGTTTGACTGGCATGATAAACACTGATCCGATCACTTACTGGACCGCTATGCTTCTGTAATAACGGGTTGATTCTATTTTCATCGCCAACAAGAACAACTTCCAGATCATATTCCTTAACGGCTTCAATTGCCCCTAAGACAATTTCTTCAGGAGCAAAATCGCCGCCCATTGCATCAACAGCAATTTTCATACGTTCTCCCTTCGTTAGTCCAGTGATGCCATAATAAACTTAGCACGAAACACTTCTTGAGTTTCATTTCTAGTTTTAACCCAAACAAAATATTTATTGCCTCGTTTTTTCATTACTTCTGCTTTTGCGACTAACTTTTCGCCTAAATGTACTGAAATCTTATATTTTATATTGGCAACGCCGGTAACAGCCGCAGGTGCGTCAATTACTGCAAGTGCCAAAGAGTTCGCTTGTGCATAGATATAGTGAGCTCTTGCTACCTTGGTTTTCTCCAAAACCATTTCGGGAGTGACGGCGAGAATCGATATACCGCTTTTACCCAAATCCAAATCAATCAGCTCACCAATGACATCACCACTGGCAATTGCTTTCAATTTGGTCTGCGCTTCTTCTGCCATGAACTTGATCCGTTCACGCAGCTCCGGTATTCCCAGTTCCAAGCGATCCAAACGTATGGTTTGAACACTGACAACCAAAAAAGCCGCCAGTTCTTCATCTGTCAGAAAGGGGCTATTATGTAGTTTTTCTTTCAGCCGTTCTTGCCTTATTTTCTTTTGGATACGCGCCATTAAATCTACCACCTATTTTTATAAGCAAGTAATAATACCAAATGCTAATCATTATTATAACACCAGATATCAAAAATTCAAGTCACTTTATCGAAAAAATAAAAAGTGAGCCGGTAAGGGATATAATCGCCCTTATCATGCTCACCATACGACATTTTATTCAGCTGCTTTTACAACTTCTTTGCCCTTATAATACCCACACTCAGGACATACACGGTGCGGCATTTTCTTTTCGTGGCATTGAGTGCATTCAACTAAACCAGGAATAGTCAATTTCCAGTTAGCACGACGTTTGTCACGACGGGCTTTGGACATTTTACGCTTTGGTACTGCCATATTATCCACCTCCTTAACAAGACAATTCGCAACAATGTAATATCGGATTATGATTTCGTTTGCAACAGTTTTTGAAGCACTGCCAATCGAGGATCAACAGAGTCTCTGTCGCAGGAACAGGCGGTTGCATTCAAATTTGTGCCGCAAACGGGACATAACCCTTTGCATTCTTCCGTACACACAATTTTAAGCGGTTCCGCAAGCAATATGCTTTCACGAACCAAATCAGTAATATCAATTTCATCGCCCTCATAAAAAAGAGCGTCTTCCTCTGCAGTGTCACAACCTGCTGCCAGATAATTCTCTGAAAAAGCAACTTCAATATCGGTACAAAACTGCTCTAAACACCGGCCACAGTTATAAGTCCCCGATGTTTTAATAACACCCTGGACTTCTAAGACCCGTCCGGTATTGATTACTTGTCCTGCAACAAAAATGGGTTTCCCTTTCCATGGAGCGTCATCATCAAAGCCGAGCTGATCACTGCAAGCGGCAAATTGAAATTGATACGTACTGCCAATCTCCTGTTTGGCCTGGGCAATATTTATTTTCATCTTTTTCCACCTCGACCTTAATCTATTATAGCCACGACATTATGGTTTGTCAAGAAATTCGAGGCTTCAGCAAATAAAGAGTAAAGATGCCATTTTTTTAAATAGGGGCGGCCAATGCCGCCCCTATTCTACTAGATTAAGCTGCCGCAAATAGCTTTCGTGTCACGGGCAATAACCAACTCTTCGTTTGTCGGAATAACGAAGATTTTCACCTTCGCGCCATCTACGCTTATTTCCTGTGCTTTGCCGCGCACATTATTTTTTGCATGATCAATGCGGGTACCTAAATATTCTAAACCATTGCAGATTTTATCCCGCATTTCAATCGAATTTTCACCAAGTCCGGCAGTGAAAACAATTGCATCAACGCCACCCATCGAGGCCACATATCCGCCTACATATTTGCGAACCTTATAGGCAAATACATCTAATGCCAGCTGAGCTCTTTCATTTCCTTCACCGGCTGCATCTTCAATATCCCGGAAGTCACTGGAAACGCCGGATATACCAAGAACACCCGATTTCTTATTCAAATATTCGTCCATTTGATCCGGTGTCATACCTTCTTTCTTCATCAAGAAAGGAATGATTGCCGGGTCAATTTCGCCGCAGCGAGTCCCCATAACAAGGCCTTCCAGGGGAGTAAAGCCCATGCTGGTGTCAATCGCCTTACCATACTTAATAGCTGCCAGACTGGAGCCATTGCCAAGATGGCAGGTAATGATGCGCAAATTGCTCATATGCTGTCCCATCATTTCAGCTGCTCGTTGGGATACATATTTGTGAGAAGTTCCATGGAAGCCATAACGGCGGACGCCGTATTTTTCATATGCTTCATAGGGAAGGCCGTACAGGAAGGCCGCTTTCGGCATTGTTTGATGAAAAGCAGTATCAAATACCCCTACTTGAGGAACACCAGGCATAAGCTCAGCGCAGGCATTAATGCCCAGAATATTCGGCGGGTTATGCAGCGGAGCCATTTCAATGCATTCTTCCAATGCCCGCATGACATCAGGAGTGATAAGTACCGAATCAGCAAATTTTTCACCGCCGTGAACAACCCGGTGACCTACAGCTACGATTTCTTTCATGCTGGCAATAACACCATGGTTGGCATCGGTTAAAGCTTCGAGCACTAATTTAATACCAACACTATGGTTACTAATATCACCGGTAATGACTACTTTATCTTTACCAGCAGGCTGATGAGTCAGAACAGCACCCTCAAGACCAATCCTTTCTACCAACCCTTTGGCTAGTACACTCTCATCGCTCATATTAAATAACTGGTATTTAATAGAAGAGCTTCCACAGTTAACAACTAAAACTTTCATGAAATGATTTTCCCCCTTATTACTTCGTCAGCCGAAGTTCCGATAGCTTTACAAAATTTTATCTTCGACACTTCTATTATTTTCCCTTCCAATTAAATTAAGTATTACCGTTTTGTCGAAATGTTGTAAAATAAAGATAAATGTGTTTATTCAGCAATAATAAAACTTACGAACAGCAGGTGTCAAAATGAAGCTAACCGGTATCATTGCCGAGTACAATCCCTTTCATAATGGACATGCTTTGCATGTCGACAAAGCAAGGCAGTTAACAAACTGTACCCATGTAGTAGCTGTCATGAGCGGCCAATTTGTCCAGCGAGGCGAAGCCGCTGTCTTTGATAAATGGTCCCGGGCAGAGATGGCTGTCTCCTCTGGTATAGACCTCGTGATTGAGCTGCCCTTTGCTTTTGCAGTAAGAAGTGCTCAATATTTTGCTGCAGGCGGCATTCGGCTGCTTGCAGCATTAGGAACAGACTGCCTCTGCTTCGGAGCGGAACAGGCCAACCTGACAATGCTGTCCGCTGCAGCAAGTGCCTTTGAACAGCCAGCTACAGCTGAATTATTCCGGTCCAGCATTGAGCAGGGCCTGCCATATGCCAAAGCCCTGTCAAATGCAGTAGCAGCACAAACCGGACTCCCGGCCGACTTTCTAATGACACCAAATAACATACTGGCGATTGAGTATCTGCGGTCCATTAACCGTTGGGCGCCGCAGATCATTCCCGCTGCAATTACCCGCGAGCAAGCGCCCTATCACCAGCAGGTGATTAGTGGCACTATTGCCAGCGCCACCGCTATCCGCAAGGCCTTGCTGACGAGAAAAGCACTGGACGAAGAAATTACAGCTGCCTTGCCTAAATGCATCCTCAGCATGCTCCAGAAGCTGATGGAGCACCAGAAGGGCCCTGTAGAGAGCTATTTCTTTGGCGACATGCTGCTGGCAAAGCTCCGCACCATTTCCTTAAGAGAACTGGAGGAGATCCCTGAAATAGCCGAAGGACTGCACCATAAGATTCACGCTAGTGCACTGCAGGCAATTGACTTGGAAATGCTTTTTTCACTTGTTAAAAGCAAACGCTATACCCGGACACGCCTGCAGCGCATAGCTGTTCACGCTTTGCTTGGAACTACGAAAAACGATCTGGTCCGCTTTGACGCTGCCGGCCCTCTTTATGCAAGGGTCTTAGCTTTTAACAGTAAAGGACAGGAAGTCTTGCGTCACATAAAACAGCACGGTAATCTGCCCCTCATTACCAAGACAACAAAATACTTAGACAGCCACCTGCGAAATACCGTCAACCTTTCACCGCTGCAAAAAATGCTAACCTTTGATACTCTGGCAAGTGATCTGTATGCCTTAGGTTATCCTAATCCTGCATTTCGTGCTGGCGGTCTTGATTTTCTTCGCTCTCCAAGTCATCTTCTGTAAGGCTGTTATCTAAAATCCGCTTAATTTCCGGCAGAGATTCTTCAGCAGCCTGTTCCCCTAAAGCCACACATTCATCAATCGAATCAAAAGAGCTTGGCGAAAGATGCGCAACTTTAGGCCTTAATAGCACATCACATTCCTCTTGCCGTTGATTAAACATTTGCCGCTCCATTATGTTAATTGCCTGGATAATCACATCAAATAAATTCGTAATCGTCCCTGTTTCACCCTTGTGCGCCAAATCGACAGCAATTACATAATCTGAGCCCATTTTTCGTGCTACGTCAATCGGTGTCGGATTTAGCACCGCCCCATCTACATAAAGAATTTCTCCAAGCTGATAAGGAACAAAAACACCTGGAACAGATATACTTGCCCGTACGGCCGTTGCCACATCACCCTCATTAAATACAACTTCCCGCCCATTTCCAAGATCAGTTGCAATGACTGATAACGGGATGGATAAGTCTTCGAATTTTTTTTGTTTTGTCAGCAATCTAAGCATTGCCAGTACTCTGTCTCCAGATATGATTCCCATTTTGGGAATAACAAAATCAATCCAATGTCTTCGCTTTAAATGTTTTGCAAGTTTATAGATGGTTTCTGCATCAAGACCTGCACAATACAAGGCACCAATTAAGCTGCCGATACTGCATCCGGCAATATAATCAATCGGTATTTTTTCTCTCTCCAATACACGTAAAACACCAATATGTGCAAGTCCCCTCAAGCCTCCTGCACCAAGAGCCAAACCAATCTTGGGTCTCATAATACCCTCCTTTGGAAAATGTTTAAATAGTTATATTACCTCTGTCTCCTCATATATATAGTAACAGACGCCTGGCAAAGGAGGAGATTATTTTTATGAGTGTCTGGAGCAAGGGAAGAAACTACCGTTCCCGCTTTCTAACATATTGTATGGCCTTTTGCATCTTATTTATCACAATTGCAATGGTCCAATATCCGAAAGAAGCTTTTGACTCGGCCATTATGGGACTGAATTTATGGTGGAATGTAGTTTTCCCCTCTTTGCTCCCTTTCTTCATTCTATCTGAAATTTTAATGGGTTTTGGCATTGTTCACTTTATTGGAGTATTATTGGAACCGTTGATGCGTCCTATTTTCAATGTCCCGGGCGTCGGAGCTTTTGCTATGTCCATGGGTCTTGCTTCCGGGTATCCAATGGATGCCGTTATCACCTGTAAGTTTCGTCAGAATCAATTATGTACTGCGGTTGAAGCGGAGCGGCTTCTCTCATTTACGAATACAGCTGATCCGCTATTTATGTTTGGTGCCGTAGCAGTCGGCATGTTCGCAATGCCTGAGCTTGGTCCCACCATTGCTCTTGCCCATTATCTTGCCAGCTTTCTAGTTGGTATTATTTTCCGCTTTCATGGCCGGAGCCGGGATCAGCTGGAAACCGCCAGCCCGAAGAAAGCCTCTGTCAACATCCTCGTTAGAGCTTTTCGGGCGCTTTATAACGCCCGGCAGGAAGATAAACGTTCTTTAGGTCAATTATTAGGTGATTCGGTCAAAACTTCGATGAATACGATCTTACTAATTGGCGGTTTTATCATATTGTTTTCCGTTTTTTTGCGTATTATATCCGTCATTGGTTTAACAGATATATTCACTTCTTTTTTCTCATTTTGGTTACAACTCCTGGGGATAAGCACATCCCTTGCACCGGCATTAGTAAGCGGTTTGTTTGAACTCGACATCGGCTCCATGGTCGCAAGCCAGGCTGACGCACCACTTGCACAACGAGTAGCAATTGCTGGTGCCATTATCGCCTGGAGCGGCTTGTCCGTACATGGTCAAGTTGCAAGCATCGTCATCGAATCCGGCATTCGCATGGGTCCCTATATGGTAGCCCGTTTTCTCCATGCAGTATTTGCAGCTGTTCTGACATTCTTACTGCTGGGCCCTGCACAGGAAGTTGCAAAATCATTGACAATCCCCACTGCCTATACCATCAGCAGTGCAAATTCCTGGACTTCATGGGCAACTAGAACTGAACAGGTATTTTATCAGTTCCTCCTGCTTTTTGGAATCCTTATTACGCTGTCCATTGCCCTGCATTTAATTAAAACCCTGTATTCTTACGCAAAAAGCTAGGTTGTGTCAGTGAGATAGATACCCGGTGCACATTGAACATGGCACCGGGTATCTTATTATTCTACGATTTCTTTAATTATAACTTGTTCAGCCTGATCGACCGCTTCCAATTGAACGCTGACAATTTCTTTGCGGGATGTAGGCACATTCTTGCCGACATAATCAGCACGAATGGGTAGTTCGCGATGTCCACGATCAACCAATACCGCCAGTTGAATCACTTCTGGGCGGCCAATATCTACTAAAGCATCAAGAGCAGCTCTTGCCGTGCGTCCTGTATACAAAACATCATCGATAAGAATTACTTTTTTACCGTTAATATCTGCTGCAATTTGTGTCTCATGAACAATCGGCTGGTGGCCAAGTGTCGACAAATCATCACGATACAACGTAATATCGAGTATTCCTACCGGCACTTTAATCCCTTCAATGCTTTCAATCTCTGCTGCTAACCGTTCGGCTAGCGGCACTCCCCGTGTTCTAACTCCTACTAATACAACCTCATGTACACCTTTATTTTTTTCAATTATTTCATGAGCAACGCGAATGATTGCTCTGCGAATAGCCTGAGCATCCATAATTACTGTTTTCTCTGTAAAAATCGGCATCTCTTATTCTCCTCTCTTTACTTACCTTTTCGTAAATTAGCTAGTATCATCTCCATATCAGCAGGCAGCGGAGCAGAAAAACACATCGTCTCGCCTGTGACAGGATGAGCAAGGGATAGCTGCGCGGAATGCAGCGCCTGGCCCGCAATCGTAAAATGCTGCTTTTCAGGACCATATTTAGGATCACCAACTACGGGGTGACCGATATGAGCCATATGGACGCGTATTTGATGAGTCCGCCCCGTTTGCAGCTTGCATTCAACCACTGTATAATTGCCAAATCTTTCGATTGTCCGGAAGTGAGTTATAGCAGTCTTGCTATTTGAAAAAACGACAGCCATCTTTTTCCGGTCAACAGGATGCCTGCCAATTGGCGCATTAATCACACCCTGCTCCTCTTTAATATTTCCATGAACAATAGCAATATATTTACGACTGGCGTGGCGTTCTTTTATCTGTAAAGCCAGATTAAGATGAGACTGGTCATTTTTTGCAACAACCATCACTCCTGATGTATCTTTATCCAGACGATGGACAATTCCGGGGCGTATCACCCCGTTAATTCCCGATAAATCCTGACAATGTTCCAGCAGGGCATTTACCAGAGTTCCGCTGTAATTGCCTGCCGCAGGATGTACGACCATCCCTCGCGGCTTGTTGATAATGATCATATGATCATCTTCATATACCACATCCAGCGGGATTGACTCAGGCCGGATTTCTGCAGGCTGAGCCTCAGCTAACAATGCTTCCACATTGTCATTGCAGGCCACCTTATAGTTGGCTTTAATTATTTTTTTGTTCACCAAAACCTGACCGGCAGCAATTATTTTTTGCGCGTGAGAGCGGGAGATTCCCATATGCTGCGCCAGGTAAATGTCAACCCGCTGATTCTCTTCTGCTTCAGCTACCTGCAGGCAGTACTGTTTTTCGGTGCTCAATTTGCCTCATCCTTTATTTCAGCGGTAAATACCAAAGTATAAATAATACATGACACGCCAGTAACAATAGCAATATCGGCAATATTAAATATCGGCCAAATGCGAAAATCAAAAAAATCTACTACATAGCCTGTTTGAATCCGGTCAATAACATTGCCTACTGCGCCCCCCATCATCAAGCCTGTCCCCAATCTTAGCAGCTTCATTTTATCAGGAATGCGCGGATATAGATACAATACAGCACCAATCATCAGCAGACCGATGATGACAAAGAATGTTCTTTGGTTTTCTAAGATACCAAAAGCTGCACCAGGATTCAATATGTAAGTCAAGTGAAAAACTGAGGGTATAACGGGAATGGACATACCCAGGCTCATATGCGTTTGAACAAAGTATTTAGACCATTGATCAATGACTACAACTGCCATTGCCAATATTAATATCGGCACATATCTTCTCTCCCATCCAACAACTTATCCGGTTAATTATTTTGATTATGCATTGCTGCAACCAGCATATGTCCACAGCACTCATTCGTTGCCACCGGAACATTATGAACGTCACACACTCTAAGAAGTGCCGTTATATCCGGTTCATGGGGCTGCGCTGTCAGCGGATCACGTAAAAAGATGACAATATCAATGGATTGGCTTGCTATTAAAGCCCCAATCTGCATGTCCCCGCCGAGCGGTCCAGATAAATAAGTTGTCACTTCAAGTCCGGTGTTTTCCTTGATTAGTTTCCCCGTAGTGGCAGTAGCAACCAAATTGTGCATTTGTAAAATAGACAAATGCTTCTGAACAAACAATACCATATCTTCTTTCTTCCTATCATGGGCAATGAGTGCAATTGTTTTCAATATTTCCCACCTGCTTTCCTGGTATTATTTACATGATACTCAATATTTCCTCAAACGTAAAGAAGCCCAGCTAAATGCTGCGCTTTAAAGTTTATTTTTTATGTTCCCAAAACCACTATTCCTCAAAATCTGCGCATTTTATTGTGATCCAATCAGTCTATATCCATACTTCCCAGAATAACTGAAAAGCGGCTTGATGTCAGTGTAGTATATTTCTTAAAAGCAGCAAAAAATAATAAGTCCAGCGAATAGCTGGACTTATTATTTATTCACCCGGGCTGATAGCTCCTACGGGACATACAGCTGCGCATGAACCACAGTCGATACATTGTTCATCGATGTTGTATTGGGCATCACCTTCGGAAATAGCACCTACGGGACAAACCGAAGCACATGCACCGCACTTAATACAGTCGCTGTTAATTATGTACATTGACTCATTCACCCCCCATATTTTGTTAACTACATTATAACATAAATTTGCCAGTGAACAGTAAAAAAAAATTATTGTTCACTACAATTATTAATATCACTAAAATAATACTTTCTTATCCCCCATCAAGGCTCCTTATCGTTAGCAGAAAAAAAATATTTTTCCAGCGTATCACGAAAATAATACGCACTAAAGCCTAAAACCATCAGCAGTGAAGTTACTGCAATCGTAGCCCGCAAGCTGCGTGTTAGATTCTGGCCTATAAAGGAATAAAGGACAATAGCCGGAGTTTGCCCGATACCAGTAGCAACAGCAAAACGAAAGTGCGGCATTTTTGTTAAACCGGCTCCATAACTAATTACCTTAAAAGGAACTATTGGCGTCAAACGAGTAATAAACACCGCCAAGACACCATTTTTTTTGAAAAAACCATCCGCTTTATCAAGCATTTTACCACTAATAAAACGTTCGACAACCGGCCTGCCATACCATCGGGCAATGCCAAAATCAAGTGTAGCACCTAGCAAAGCACCAATCCAGGAATAAAAAGCGCCTAATTCCCAGCCAAATATCCACGCATTTGTAATCGTAATGGCAATTCCCGGTACAAGGGGCACCATCGACTGAATTGCCATTAAGGATATACTCGTCAGAGGAGCCCAAACACCATACGCCAAAATAAATTGCCGTAATCCCTCAAAATTTCGCAGCCGAAGGTATGCCAGCCCATTAGTGATAAATTCTTGAATCCCCGGCAAATAAAAATAGGCGGCAAAAGCTAGTGCCAATACGCCTAATTTTACAAGATAAGATTTAGTCGTTGCCGGATCTATCACTAGTTAACCGCCCTCCCTCATCACCAAAATACACATCCGGCAAAGAAATATAAAACCGAGCACGCCTAGTACCTTGTCAGCTCTAAAACGGAAGGATAGTGGTGAGGCTATTTTTCGCAAATCGAGGCGGAGAAGGGAAGCATACTGGATGCATGTTGACTGACGACAACGAAGAGTTGTGGAAAATAGACCGCCATTATTCACTGGATTAGAGCTGACACGGTACTAACGCTCGGTTTTGTTTTCAGTAGCATCAGGGTCCTGAGGAATGACATCTGCCTTGTCTACAATGCCCTGATGCTCGTCACTATTTGGAAAGAGCGCTTTATAATCATGTGAACCAGGAATATCTTGAGGCGAATCAGAACTGCCATACTTAAGGACTGCCTGCAATGCATCTTCACCATCAAATCCCACAAAATCAGACCCGCTCTGATCCATAAATGTACGCTGAAAAGGCGGCTCAAGTACAGCCTCTTCCAAGGGGCGGGGCATTGGCCTGGCATCATCCGCTGCATGCTGGCACTCGATGCACATAGCTGCTGACGGCAATGCTTCTAGCCGTTCAAGAGAAATAGCTTTCCCACAAGTATCACATATCCCATAATCGCCACTCTCTATTTTGGCAAGTGCTGCCTCTACTTCCTGTAATAATATATGCGCATTATCCCGTAAGGCAACGTCTTTGCTGCGCTCAAATAACTCATCACCAATATCTGCCGGATGATTGTCATAGACAGATAATTCACCTACAGAATAAGCCATGGTATTTTCTAAACCGCTTTCTTCAAGACCAGAAATTTCTTCAATCAATCTTGTTTTTTCATTCTGAAGCTGCTTTACAAACCCTGCTACTTTTTTCTGCTCCAAATCTGATCACCTCTAATCAATAATCTTGACCAGCACGCAAATGTTGTGGGCTTTCTAAAAAGTCCCGCCATTCTTGCTTTCTACAATGCGAATAATATCAGCTATAAAATTTCCTATGCCAGGAATATTAAGCAGAATTAACTGACGCAGCCCCTCAATCATCAATGCAAATACAAGTGTTGCGCCAATTGCAATGCCCAATCCCCTTGATATGCCAGCTACGAAATTGATAAATATCAATCTAGCCGGTTTTTCAAGCAGCTCCATATATTGAGCTACACGCATTGATTCAAGCTGCCTCACTAATTTTTCAAGCTGAACGGCCATGAATTCCGCCTGTTTACCCTCTTTTTCCATTAAATCGGCCTCCACTTCATTTAGTATCTCCAGTATCTTCGGTACTATCAAAAAAAATCAAGCCGGTAAAGTCATAGACAACTTTACCGACTTGAAAAAAATTAAGCTTTCAAAACACTGGCACACCGCTCACATAAAGTACTATGTTCGGTATCAGTACCAATCGTATCGCTATAGATCCAGCACCGTTCACATTTTTCTCCCTGCGCAGGAGTTACCACTACCGCCAGCGGTAATTCACTGGAACGGTAAGCACTGTCAGGCGCTTGTTGGTCTCCTTGTGTTACACTTGCTTTTGAAACAATCAAAAGCGTGGCAAGCTCTTCGCCCAACGCCTTCAATTGCTCATAGATTTCACCAGAAGCATAAATGGCAATAGCTGCATCGAGAGAATGACCAATTACCTTTGTACGGCGGGCTTGTTCCAGTGCTTTGGTTAATTCACTGCGAATACTCAGCAGTTTATTCCACTTTTCTTCCAGCTGTTTATCCAAATACATACTGCGAGAAACCGGCCATTCGGCCAATTGGATGCTTTGTGGCATTCCAGCTACTTTAGGCATATGCTGCCATACTTCTTCCGCTGAGAATGTCAGTACCGGCGATACCAGGCGTACAAGCGTATCCAGAATCTCATACATAGTGGTCTGGGCAGCACGCCGTTCTACTGAATTCGTGTTAGCAGTATACACACGGTCTTTGAGAATATCTAGATAAATCGAGCTTAGATCAATGGCACAGAAGTTATGAACCGTGTGATACAGCGTATGGAATTCATAGGCTTCATAGGCCTGAGTTACTTTCTCCCGCACTTGCTCCAAGCGAAGTAATGCCCAACGGTCAATTTCCAGCAGGCTGTCGTACTCAACCCTGTCTGTTTCGGGATTAAAGTCCGCTAAATTACCAAGTATATAGCGGAACGTATTGCGGATTTTCCGGTACACTTCAGACATTTGTTTTAAAATATCATTAGAAATGCGAATATCAGCCTTATAATCTGCCGAAGCAACCCATAAACGCAGTATATCAGCACCATATTGTTTAATTACGTCTTGCGGATAAATCGTATTGCCTACTGATTTGGACATTTTCCGCCCTTCACCATCAACAACAAAGCCATGGGTAAGAACAGCATTGTAAGGAGCGCGTCCACGGGTAGCTACTGACGTCAAGAGTGACGACTGGAACCAGCCGCGATGTTGATCGCTTCCTTCTAAATATAAATCGGCTGGCCATTTCAGAGCCGGATTGGTTTCTAATACTGCTGCATGGCTGGAACCGCTGTCAAACCATACATCCATAATGTCTGTTTCTTTGCGGAATTCCTCGTGGCTGCAATGAGGACAGCTAAAGCCTGAGGGCAGGATTTCTGCTGCCGATTTCGCCCACCATGAATCCGATCCTTCTACTCTAAACAGCTCAGATACAGCATGAATAGTATCATCATTAATAATATGTTCATTACATTTTGTACAATAGAAAATCGGAATAGGAAGGCCCCAGACACGTTGCCGTGAAATGCACCAATCCTGGCGGTCACGAACCATATTACGAATTCGCTCTTCACCCCATTCAGGAATCCATTGAACCGCCTCAATTGCCTTCAGCGCCGCATCGCGGAAGCCGTCAACAGACGCAAACCATTGTTCTGTTGCCCGGTATATAATTGGATTTTTGCAGCGCCAGCAATGAGCATACTGATGCTTTACTGAACCCTTGCCAAGCAGCATCGACCGTTCAGCCAATTCCTTAATAACGGGAACGTTAGCATCATGTACAAGCAGCCCTTCAAACTTTCCGCCTTCAGCAGTAAAGCGCCCTGCATGATCAACAGGGTTTATGATCGGCAAGCCATATTTCATGCCTACTTCAAAGTCTTCCTGCCCATGCCCTGGTGCCGTATGAACGCAGCCTGTTCCTTGTTCGAGTGTTACATGATCACCCAAGACGATAGGCGATTGTCTTTCAATGAAAGGGTGGGAAAAAACCATCCCCTCCAGGTCAGCGCCTTTGAGTGTAGACAAAATGGTGTAACTTTCTATTTTGGCAGCTTTCATCACAGAATCAGCTAACCCGGCTGCTAAGAGATAAATTTCCTGACCAGCTTCCACCCAGACATAATCCAACTCCGGATTGACACAGATGGCTACATTAGCCGGCATAGTCCAGGGAGTCGTTGTCCAGATCACTGCATAAACCTGCTCGGAATTTACACCCACCGGCAAATTGCCTTTATCATCCATTATTGGGAATTTAACATATATGGAATGGGATTTCTTTTCAGCATACTCAATTTCGGCTTCAGCCAATGCCGTTTCACAAGAAGTACACCAATAAACCGACTTAAGGCCTTTATAGATGTATCCCTGTTTAGCCATTTCACCAAATACTTTTATTTGCTTTGCTTCATATTGCGGATACAGCGTTACATAAGGATTTTCCCAATCCCCGTTAACACCGAGACGTTTGAAATCTTCCCGCTGCATATCGAGGCACTTTAAGGCATATTGCTTACATTCACGACGCAAATCAAGTGGATTCAATTCATGACGGTTAAGCCCCAGGATTTTGATAGCTGCATGCTCGATTGGAAGACCATGCGTATCCCAGCCAGGCACATAAGGTGCATCAAAACCTTGAAGCGATTTATATTTTACAATAATATCCTTTAAAATTTTATTTAAAGCTGTCCCAATGTGGATATTACCATTTGCATAGGGAGGGCCGTCATGCAGCACAAATTTAGTCTTTCCTTTATTGTGAGCTAATTTTTTTTCATAAATATTCTCATCAGACCAATAAGCAAGCATTTGTGGTTCTCTTTCAGGCAAATTTGCCCTCATTGGAAATTCGGTCTGTGGTAAATTCAGCGTTTTACTATAATCCAATAAAAACACCTCCAAAATAAATACCTCTCATCCCTAATAAGGGACGAGAGGTTTGTTCCCGTGGTACCACCCTAATGACAAAAGTCACTCGTGCAACTAATAACGGTAGTAAACCGGCAAAACCTACTGCCTGCTTGCAGTTCGGTTTGCAGTTCAGGAGTGATCTTCGCTGCAATCGTCCGCCGGACTTCCACCAAATCTCCGGCTCGCTGTAGAACAGATTTGTAACTACTGTCTCCATCATAACTCTTACTGATATAACAATACAAAATACTCTTATTCATTATACAAAGGCAGATAAAATAAGTCAAATATAGTCAATTAGTTTTCATCTTCCTGACTGGTCTTTAACATTTCCATCTGTGCTTGAACCAGGGTTAACATCCTGGTTCTATATACATTGGCTTGTTTCTTTAAGTCTTCATATTCATTCAGTGCACGCCGAACTTTAAGAGTCGCCTCATCTACCAGCTTTTGCGCTCTAACTTCGCCTTCCTTCATCAGCAATTCGCTTTCTTTCTTAGCGTTTAGCTTGACTTCCTCAGCGGTTTCCTGTGCAATAACCAGCGTATTGTGTAAGGTGTTTTCCATGTGCTGATAATGTTCCAGCTTGCTGTTGATTCGCTCTAACGTTTCCTTCAATTCCATATTATCACGGTACAACTGCTCATAATCCTTAATAACGCGATCCAGAAACTCATCTACTTCTTCTTCACTGTATCCTCGGAAACTGCGCTTAAACTCTTTGTTATGAATATCTAATGGTGTTAGCATGTCTCAACCCTCCCTGCATGGTGACTTATACGAACCGCCTTAACACAAGGCTGATTCGGCCTTTACGAGTTTGTCCGATAATCTCACATACTTCTACCCGCCCCCGTCCGCGCATAGAAATGATATCTCCTGTTTTAACCGCTTGAGAAGCACTTTTAGCCTGCTGCCAGTTGACCTTTACTTTATCAGCCTCTATTTCAGAGGTCATTTTCGTACGGGAAGTACCAAACCCAACTGCTGCAACGGTATCAAGCCGAAGCGATGCCACAGTTGATCGGATTTCCTTCATTTTTTCTTCCCGAGGCTGAACAGCAGACAGTTCGATTACCTGTACTTGTACAGAAGCTGATGCTATTTTAAGCAAGTTCTGCATAATATAATTCGCGATTGTTGTATCTGCAATGATTTGGCAGCTATCACCAACTAAAATAATATCACCAAAGAGCTCTCTTTTTACACCAAGGCTCATCAGTGCGCCCAAAATATCCCGGTGTCCAAGCTGATGATGCCGGCCATCCCAGGTAACGGACAGTGCCGTAATTGAATAATCAATCTTGCCAGGAAAATCAGGCTCGATAAAAACAACGCGCACCCGCTCAGCACCACTGTATCCGCCTTCTCCCTGTAAGGAAAGGCCTGGATAATGGGCAACGATTGTTTCAGCAACACTATAGCCATAGGGGTCAAGAAATTCGCTAACCCGGTATTTACGGCTGCGAAGGGAATTGTCTGCTAGGTCAATTAGTTTGGCAGCTAATTCAGCATCACCGCTGGCTCGATAATAACGGATGATTTTTTCTCTCTCGCTCACTTAAGCCTCCCCATTTCACGAGACTTTTCACAAGCAACTGCTACCGCATCACTCAGAGCAGCCCGTACGCCCCGCTGTTCCATTACATGAATACCGGCTATCGTCGTTCCTCCCGGAGAAGTAACGGCATCGCGCAGTTTAGCAGGATGCTCTCCTGTCTCCAAAACCATTTTAGCAGCGCCCAGCAATGTTTGAGCAGCTAATAAAATCGACATTTGGCGAGGCAGTCCTACCCTGACACCGGCATCCGCCAGTGCATCAATGAGTACAAAAGCATACCCCGGGCCACTGCCGGAAAGTCCCGTTACAGCATCCATAAGTTCTTCTCCTGCCATAACAGTTTTACCAACAGCATTAAATAAAGCCGCCGCCTTCTCGCCATGCTCAGAACAGGCCCGGCTGCCCAGTGCAAGTACTGACATTCCTTCGCCAACTGCGACTGGAGTATTCGGCATCACTCGTATGATCGGATTATTAAACAGCTTCTCTTCTAATGTGGCAAGCCGGACTCCGGCTGCTACCGAAACAACTATCGTTTTCGGAGAAACCACAGTTGCAATTGAAGCTATCAATGGCTCAACTACATTCGGTTTTACAGTAAGAAATAAAATATCGGCTTGCACAGCAAGCTGTTGGCTATCAGCAATGGCTGTTACACCATAGGAAGCTTCCAAGTATTCACGCCTGGCACGATTAACATCACTCACTAGAATCTGTGCCGGCTTAAGCATACCAGCCTCTAGAATTCCGCGAATAAGTGCCTCGGCAATAGCGCCGCCGCCAATAAATCCAACATATTGATTGTTAAACATATGACCTCCTGAACACCACTTTAGGGTTTGTTAATCCACGGCAAAAAAGCCTTGTCAACTCCTTCTTCACGAGAACTGTAGGCTACATCAACATTATTAGGAGCACACAAGAAAATATCATGTCCAATTTTCTGGATATTTCCCCCTAATGCATAGGTTGTCCCACTAATGAAATCGATCATTCGTTTTGCTACATCTTTATCGGTGTTCTCAAAATTAACAACAACTGGTTTACGGTTCTTCAAATGATCAGCTACATGCTGGGCATCATCAAAGGAAAACGGTTCGACAACCATTACTTTAATTTGTTTTTGCTGCTGTGCAGTAGGCAAATTAACAATATTACTTGCAACAGATTTTTTAAGCTTATTATCCGGTTCGTCCACCGCTTTTACTTTTTCTTCTTCTACTTCTGTTTCAAATAAGCCAATACTGCCCCAGACTTTTTCCATAAATTTCATAGTCATTCCTCCCTGTACTATTGACGTGTACCAAATATTCCTGTACCGATACGAACAAGGTTTGACCCCTCTTCGATAGCAATCTGATAATCATTGGTCATCCCCATGGACAGCCACTGAATGTTTGTATTAGGCAGCCGGGCTTCCCGCAATTCCACAAACAAATTATGTAATTCCCTGAATACCGGTCGAACAGTCTCTGTTTCTTCATAATGAGGAGCAATTGTCATAAGTCCGCAAAGCTGTACATTTTTCAGTTCGGTAACAAAATGAACCAGTTTCTGAAGCTGTTCAGGCGCAATCCCAAACTTTGTTGCCTCGCCAGCAACATTGACTTGAAGTAAAATATCCTGCCGCTTGCCGAATTTAGCAGCAACACGATCTATTTCCAACGCTAATTTTTCATTATCAACTGAATGAATCAGATCAAAAGCAGGTACTGCCTGGCGGGCTTTATTAGTTTGTAAATGACCAATAAGATGCCATTCCAATTGGCGGCCTAATATAGGCTGCTTTGACAACGCTTCCTGAACCCGGTTCTCACCAACTGCTTGAATGCCGCTGTCAATTGCCTTTTGGATGATTTCCGTACCATGATTTTTCGTTACGGCCACCAGTTTAACTGGTCTTTCTTCCAAAGTGCGCTGTTGACGAATTAGGCTGGCTTGTTCGATATTTTGCCATATTTCTTCAATATGTTGGGTAATAGACATGGCAACCCCTCCATCTATGGAATATTCGCCTATAAACAAAATTTTCCTCTCGACTTAGTACCTAACATAAAAAATATATATCAGCAAATAGCAATACAAAAACAGCACCGCCGATTGTGTGCGGCAGTGCTGTTTTTGTATTGCTATTTCGTGCGCAGGCGTTGACCAGTTGCCAGATAAATAATCCACTCTGCAATATTCGTGGCATGATCGGCAACCCGTTCCAGGTAGCGCGCAACAAAGATCAACTGCGTTGCCTGGCTGATAGTCCGCGGATCTTCAAACATATACGTGAGCAGTTCTCTGAATACCTGCTGATACAGATAATCTACTTCATCATCAGCATGGCATACAGCTTCTGCCAGCTGCGTATCCAGCGTAACATACGCACGTAAAGCGTCATTCAACATTTTTTGGGCCATTTCCGCCATGCGGGGAATATCAACCAAAGGTTTCAGTAATGGCTGGTTCGCAATTCGAAGCGTTACATTGGCGATATCATATGCATGATCTCCCATCCGCTCCAAGTCAGTGGCAATTTTCATACCCGTTCCAATTACTCTAAGATCACGGGCCAAAGGCTGCTGCCGCGCGATAAGCACCATACAATGATCTTCAATATCTATTTCCATTTTGTCGATGATATCATCATTGGCAATCACTCTTTGAGCCATTTCAATATTCTGTTTTGCTAACGACTGAACGGCTTCACTGATAGCAGCCGAAACAGCTTCACCCATTTTGAGAATTTCGCCTCGTAAGCCTTCTAACTCTTGATCATAATTATGTCTGGTAGTCATAACATTATCCCCCTGTTAACCAAAGCGGCCCGTAATATAATCTTCTGTTCGCTGATCCTGAGGTCTTGTAAAGATAGCATCTGTCTTATCATGCTCAACTAACTCACCACTGAGGAAAAAAGCTGTATAGTCAGATACCCGTGCCGCCTGTTGCATGTTATGAGTAACCATTACAATTGTATACTGGGCCTTAAGCTCGGTTACCAGCTCTTCAATTTTCATCGTTGAAATAGGATCAAGTGCAGAACAGGGTTCGTCCATGAGCAGGACTTCCGGTTCAACCGCAAGTAGTCTGGCAATACAGAGACGCTGTTGCTGCCCCCCTGATAATCCCATTGCCGAGCTGTGAAGACGGTCTTTTACCTCATCCCACAGTGCAGCCCCGGTAAGGCTCTTTTCCACAACATCATCAAGGACCGACTTGCTTGGTGCTCCATGAATGCGCGGACCATAGGCAATATTATCATAAATAGACATAGGAAAGGGATTAGGACGCTGAAAAACCATACCAATCCGTTTTCGCAGCATGACTACATCAATATTAGGCCGATAAATATTAACGCCGTCAATAATAATCTCGCCTTCGATTTTAACATTATCTATTAAATCATTCATCCGGTTGATTGTCTTAAGAAAAGTCGATTTTCCACATCCTGAAGGTCCAATCAATGCCAATACACTGTTTTGAACAACATTCATGGAAATCTTTTTTAGAGCAAGTACATCACCGTAATATAATTTTAATTTATTTACTTGAATTTTGTGTTCCATATATTATCCTCCCAGGGAAACGCTATTGCACTATACCTTTGCACTATACCATAACCCTGAAAAGATAGTGTTAATTTTGTGTTAATTTTTGATTAAGATTTATCCTTAATAAATAAATCCAACTCTCGAACATTACAAAAGAAGAAGTGTGCCAACTATGGACCAGCAGCGCCCCTCGCAATTGCCAATACAGGCAATGATATGATTCACAATTAGAAAGAGTAGCCCATTTAAAAGAGATAGCAGCTATAATTTATTGTTGTAAAAAAGAAACCTTTAGCACCGCCCTACCAATTAAGGTAAGACGGTGCTGTAAAACTGCAAGTTATGCAAGTGATTCATCCGCAAATCTAAATATATTTATTCTTCCAGTGATAATTTCAACAGTATTATCGCCGCCCACGAGATAGATATCGCGTGAAGCAGGCACAAATAAAACTATTGCATTCTTATACTGACCGGCTGTTTGATTTGCGCTGAGCTGACTATACAAAGACCCACCTCCGTCTTCTATATAAAATTCTATACGTGACGACGTTGTAGTCGCTACATCCAAAATAAATTCTATATAGTATATTCCTGGGTGCATTAACGTAAAATTCCCTTCTACTGTATCTATTACAATACCTGCATATGCAGCATAATTACCTCCAGCAAGCACAAAATTAGTAACAGCTTCTCCCGCGCTTACCGTCTGGGGAAGAACTGCTACGCTTGCCCATGGTTGCCGTATAAGGCCTATGTCTCCC
>NZ_DALZUO010000014.1:45184-104558 GCF_032013335.1 Anaerospora sp.
CTGGGGAAGAACTGCTACGCTTGCCCATGGTTGCCGTATAAGGCCTATGTCTCCCGCAGCACCTGTGGCTCCGGTTCCACCTGTGGCTCCTGTAGCTCCTGTAGCTCCGGTCCCACCCGTGGCTCCCGTCTCACCTGTGGCTCCTGTTACCCCTGTAGCTCCCGTAGATCCTG
Source organism: Anaerospora sp. (assembly GCF_032013335.1). NCBI lineage: Bacteria > Bacillati > Bacillota > Negativicutes > Selenomonadales > Sporomusaceae > Anaerospora > Anaerospora sp. Next base: position 45,358 of record NZ_DALZUO010000014.1, read on the forward strand.
TCTCACCTGTGGCCCCTGTTGCTCCTGTTTCCTCAAGAACCTCTGTTAATGAAAGAGCAGCCTTAACTTCTGCTACTTGCGCATACCACACCGTATTTGGAGTTTGGCTGACTAATTGTAGTGTTAGGGGCGCACCATCCACCTGAATAACCGCAAAACCCACTACTTCACCCAGTTTAACAGGTGACTCACCCCGAATATTATCCCCCTGTGATGTCATAACAGAAAAAGCAATGCTATTTGATCCTGCCGATGCCTGAGACGCTACAAACCAGTTAATCAAGAACTTTCCCGGTTGATTGATCGTTATAACTCCTGTAAGAGCATCATAACTAATTGGACCACTACTCGTAATTAAAGTATCAAATATCACATTGGAGCTTGGAGTTATGGCTCCCTGTAACTGACGTTCAAGGTATAGCGATAAAGCTGGCATCGTACTTCCCTCCTCATATTTAAAACAAATAACAGAATCAAGTAATTAGTTGTAGAAAAACATTATGTTTTATTATATGTAAGCTACTAAATTGGGTGTTACTACGAGAATAAAAGTACTGCCCTTATAAAGTGACGCCCTAGGTGCAGTGGTCTGAAGTGCGAGGCGCGCAAAATATATTTGTCACAAAAAATGTTAGCGCCCCCTATATAGATTTAAAAATTGTTCATTCTTGCATGTTTATAAGCGCTTAACTAATGCCGGTTGACCCCTGTAAGAAATAAAAAAACCCGCCGAGGCGGGAATGAAATATAACTTAAATTTATTTAGTTAAATATCCCGAAACCGGTACCCAACTCCCCGTACAGTTTCGATTGCATCTGCAATTTCCGCATCCTGTGCCAGCTTCGCCCGCAAATGGCGAACGTGGACATCAACGGTACGGGTATCACCGAAATATTCATAACCCCAAATCTTCTCTAACAGTTGATCGCGTGTAAATACTTTGCCTACATTAGTGGAAAGCAACTTGATCAGTTCATACTCCTTAGGAGTCAATTCTAACTTTTCTTTGCCTAAATGGGCCTCGTAACGGCTAAAATTCAGCCGTAACTCACCAATTGTCATTTCCCCCACCTGAGAAGCATCTTTATGACTTCTCCGTAAAACCGCTTTTACTCTGGCGGTTAATTCACGAGTGCTGAAAGGTTTTGTTAAATAATCGTCAGCTCCTAACTCCAAGCCGATCACTTTATCAATTTCTTCACTTTTAGCCGTTAGCATAATAATGGGAATAGCGGCTGTTTCTCTCCGGCCCTTCAAGGACCGGCAAACCTCTAGTCCGTCTAACCCGGGCAGCATTAAATCAAGAATGACCAGATCCGGCTTTTCTGCGCGGGCCATTTTAACGGCAGCATGTCCATCACTTGCTTCCAACACTTCAAAGCCTTCTTTAAGCAAGTTGAATTTTACCAGTTCACGAATATGCAGTTCATCATCAACAACCAAGATCTTATCAGGCATTTTTTCTCCCCCTAAAGCGTAATAATAGCTCCGATTCGACCTGTCTGACCGCCTTCTTGCCGGTAGGAAAAGAAGACCTCCGTATTGCATGCGGTGCATACACCGCTAATACTGATATTATCTTGACGGACACCAACCTCCAACAGTTGCTGCCGGTTAACTTCCCACAAATCCAATAACCATTTATCGCTTCGCTCAGTGACTAATTGCTGCCATTGAGGAAAACCTGTTTGCAGCTTATTAACAACTAGCTCATCCACCTCATAGCAGCACCGTCCAATCGAGGGACCAACGGCAACCAGGCAATCTGCAGGATTTGTTCCAAAATGCCCTTGCATGGTCAAAACCGTCTTTGCGGCAATTTTTGCTGTTGCGCCTTTCCAGCCGGCATGGCTGACACCGACTACACTACGAACAGGATCGGCAATCAGCACAGGAACGCAATCAGCAAACAGCAGCATTAACGGCAGACCTTTGCAGTTTGTCACCAATCCATCCGTACCGGGCAGGGACTCTTCGTATATGCTTCTCCCCCGCCCGGCCTCACTCATACCGACTATGCGGATCTGATCGCCATGAACTTGTTCGGCTGTAACAACCTGTTCATAATCTACTCCGACAGTCTCGCAAAAAAGCTGACGGTTCGTAACCACATCAGCTGCCTCATCTCCGGTGTGCAATCCCAAATTGAGGGCAGCAAAAGGCGGTTTGCTCACACCACCCAGTCTGGTAGAGATCCCATGCTTAATACCTAAGCGGGCAAAGGCCGGAAATATTCCGTGCCATATATTATTATTTCCACGCCGCAGAACAAACGGGTCCATCCTTCCCCCTCCTTTTATTTACAAACACCGCAGCGTTTGCAGCCCTCTGTGCAGGATGCAGTTTGTTTTAACATACTCGCATTCTCAAGTTCTGTTGCCAGGTACCGGTGATTCAGTCCCATATCTAAGGTTTGCCAAGGCAAAATTTCTTCTGTGCTGCGTTCACGATAAAGGTAAAAAGCTTCATCAAGATCACTTTCTTTTACTGCTCTCTTCCATCCCTTTACCCCGCCATTACGGTGAGCTGCCAGTAACAGGGAAGCTACCCGCCTGTCACCACGGGACAACACACCTTGAATGTACGCTTCCCGGGGATTCTCTATCAAGACTTCAATTTTTTTCTGTCCCTTCAGTGCTGCCTGAATATATTGAAGTCGCTTTTCAACTATTTTAATATCGGCCATCGGCAGCCATTGAAAAGGAGTAAAAGGCTTAGGAATGAACGGATTGATACTTAACGTCAGATTTCCTTTGCTGCCCTGTTGTTCCATGTGGCTTTTTACCCGCAAGGCCATCTCAACGATTTCTTCAATGTCCTGCTGCTCTTCATACGGCAAGCCAACCATAATGTATAAACGAACATTAGCGATACCAGCCCGGGCAGCTAAGTCGATTGATCCATATAGATGCTCGTCGGTTATTCCTTTGTTAATCACCAGTCTCATCTTTTCACTTGCTGCCTCAGGTGCTAAGGTAATAGTCCGTAATCCGCTTGCAGCCAAAGCCTCAACCAGCAGGGGTGAAAGTGAATCAGCCCGCAGCGAGGCTACCGACAGCCCCATCTCTTGATTAACGATATACTGGCACAGCTCATCAATTTCAGGATAATCAGATATAGCAGCTCCCATTAAGCCAACTTTAAGTCCATGGCCTTTGGCAACCTCAACAGCACTTTTCAATTTGGACAATGACCGTGTACGGGGCCTTCTAAAACAATAGCCGGCCATGCAAAAGCGGCAATGCCGCCCGCAGCCCCTGGCCACTTCAACAAGATACAGCCCTTTAAATTCTGTATCGGCAGTTATGACTACCGTCTGGGCCGGATAAGCATCCAGATCGGCAATCCACCGGCGGCTTACACATGCAGGCACTTCCTGGGCAGGCCTAATTTTTTGGATAATCCCATCTTCACCATAAGCCGGCTGATACAAACTGGGAACATATACTCCCTCCAGCTTAGCAAAGGCAGCTAGCATTTCACTCCGTGAAAGCCCTTCGTCTTTACCGCGATAATACGCATCAAGCAATTCATGGATAACTTCTTCCCCCTCACCAACGATGCAGGCATCAATAAACTCTGCCAGAGGCTCAGGATTGAAGGTCGCACAGGGTCCTCCCAGTATGACAAATGGGTCGCTTTCTTCTCGCTCTGTGGCAAGCAGGGGGACTTTTCCCAATTCTAATACAGAAAGCAAATTAAAATAATCCATTTCAAAAGTCATTGCTACGCCAATAAGCCCGAATTCATATAGAGGACGCTGTGTTTCCAGTGTCAGCAGCGGAGTATTGGTCCGAATATGTTCTTGCTCCATTTTTTTATCAGGTAAAAACACTCGCTCACAGGCGGTATCACTACGGCTATTAATTTGTTGATAAATAATCTGAAACCCAAGATTAGACATTCCTACATGATAGGAATTAGGGTAAACCAGAGCAAACCCGCTTCGTGCACCCGGTGCATAAAGAATGGTTCCCTCTTCCCGGGCTACCACTTGTTGTAACTTTTCTTTTATATACCAGGACAACAACATCACTCCAAATTGTATTCACATTAACAATTTACACGTTATTATAGTTTTTCCTGCCCAGCCAGATCTCATAAATAAAAAACAGCCCACTTTGGGAAGTGAGCTGTTTTTTATTATGCCCAAATACGGGCTGCAGGATCTTCCCACAAGATAACACGGCCAGACTTTAATGATCGGGGGACATCAATAAGCCGTTGATTGCGTGATCCCCTAAATGCAAGCCTGAGATCACGTTCAGCCGCCAAATAGGGGCCATCAATTAAAACATCTGTGCTTTGCAGCAATTCTTTTATTTCCGGCCGTCTAAGTCCAAGCGCAACTACCTCTTCAAAGCGAAACCCAGTATAGGTTACTATATCAAGCCCGCGTTTATGAACTTGTTTAGCAATGAACGTCAAGGGTTTAGGCTGTAGAAAGGGATCTCCGCCAGAGAAAGTAACGCCTCTGATTAGCGGAGAATTCTCTATTACCGTTAGTATTTCAGCTGCTGTAATACTATATCCCCCGTTAGGATCATGCGTCTGGGGGTTATGGCACCCCGGGCATTGATGAGGACAGCCTTGTGTAAAAATAACTACACGCAATCCCGGTCCATCGACGACACTCTCCTGCGTAATGCCGGCAATCCTCAGCTGCATATTACCCACTCCTTACGCATGAGAAACCCGTTGTTTCAGTTCGTCTGTTTTGGCATCATTGAACCGTTCAACTGTGCTGAGATAACCGGTAATACGGCGAATTCTTCGTACTGAGGACGTACCGCATGATGGACATTCATCGCTATCGATTACCCCTAAATAGCCACAGCCATCACAAAAATCAATGGGAAAGTTAATGCCTGCATACCCATAGTCACATTCTTTCATAAACCGGATAATATCCTCTACAGCCCCCAGATTGTTTACCGGAGGCGCAGTGAATTCAACATAACTGATATGTCCTGCATTACAATACTTATGATAAACACCCTCAACCCGGATTTTATCATACGCGCTTATCGCATGGTTAACAGGTATATGATACGAGTTAGTATAGAATGTTTTATCTGTCACACCAGCGATAGATCCATACTCAGCCCTGTCCATTTTAATAAACCGGCCTGACAAGCCTTCTGCCGGAGTAGCCAGCAAGGTATAGTTTAAATTATATTTTTCACTGGCATTGTCCATCATATTGCGCATAAAGGCAACAATTTCCTCTCCTAATGCTTGAGAGTCGCCACTTTCTCCATGATGCTGACCGGTAAGAGCAATAAGCGTTTCTGCCAGACCAATAAAGCCGACAGACAGCGAGCCATGCTTAATTGTCTCTTCAATCGTATCATTCAGGTCCAGTTTTTCTGAATCCAGATATAAGCCCTGGCCCATCACAAATGGCATATCTTTAACCTTAAGTTTAGCTTGAATCTGATAGCGATGATAAAGCTGTTCACAAGTCAGGTCAATTAATTCTGTAAGACCCTGATAAAACTTCATCAAATTCTTATCCGCTTTAATAGCTAAACGAGGTAAATTTATTGTGGTAAAGCTAAGATTTCCCCGCCCGTCGGTAACCTCAGGTCCACGCCTGTTCGCCATTACCCGCGTACGGCAGCCCATATAACCGACTTGATCGCCATAAGGTTTATTGAAAGAAGAATCCATAAAAGCAAATGTAGGATTTAACCGCTGTGCGGCCACCCGAATTGCCAGCTTGAATAAATCGTAGTTTGGTTCACCAGGATTGAGATTAATCCCTTCTTTTACACGGAAAATAATATTGGGGAAAATCGGATTCTCGCCGCGTCCTAAGCCTTTTTCATACGCCAGCAGTACATTTTTTATAACTGCCCGCCCGGCAGGACTAGTATCCGTCCCCAGATTCAAGCTGGAAAAAGGCACTTGCGCCCCTGCCCGGGAATGCATACTATTCAAATTATATATCAGGGCCTCCATGGCCTGGTAAATTTCTTCATCACTGGCTTTTGCCATATAGGGTGCCATATCGTAATCAAAAAAAGCAAAAGATTGACCACCGTGCATGTCATTTTGTGAGCTTTGCAAAATAATTGCTGCTAATGCAGTGGAAGATGCAGGTCTTTTCGGAGAACGAATGAAACCATGTCCGTTATTAAATCCCTGGGATAATAATTTTCCTAATGGAATTTGCAGACAAGTCAAGGTCTTACCATAAAAATCAAGGTCATGAATATGGATATCGCCCCGTGTGTGGGCCTGTGCTATTTTTTCAGGAATAAGACGATTTAAGTAATAGGCTTTACTTGCAGCACTGGCAATTTGCAGCATTTTGGCTGATGGCGAATTCGATACATTCGCATTCTCTCTATTCGTTTCTACCAGAATTTCTGCCACCGTATCCATAAGATCCGACTTAGCTTCCCGCATTTGCGTACGTTTAGCCCGATACAGTATATACGCCTTCGCCGTTCTGGCATGTCCTTTTTCAATTAGGATTTTTTCTACGGCATCCTGTACGTTTTCAACGGAAATGGCTTCACTTGAACATGTTTGTTTCAGATAACGAAGCACATCCAGCGTCAGTTCCATTGCCAATTGTTTATCTGCACCACCAACTGCCTTAGCCGCTTTAAAAATCGCTTCTGTTATTTTCCCTTCATCAAAAAATGCTTCCCGCCCGTCCCGTTTTTTTATTGTACTCGACATCTCGTTCTCCTCGCTTTTCATTTAGAATGATCCGGCTTGCTAACCTGCTTCATTAAGACTTCCAGTTCATGCATAAAGTTTTGAATATCGGCAAATTGACGATATACTGAAGCAAACCGTACATAGGCAACCTGATCAATTTCCTTAAGATAGTGCATAACTGTTTCGCCAAGCCGCTGGGTTGTGACTTCCCGATCAAGAGTATTGCGGATTTCCTTTTCTACATTAACAGCTAATTCTTCAATAACGCCCACCGAAATTGACCGCTTCTCACAAGCCCGTAATAGCCCGTTGATCAACTTGTTGCGATCAAACAATTCCCTGCGCCCGTCCTTCTTTATTACCATTAGAGGCAATTCTTCGACCATTTCATACGTAGTAAACCGCTTATTGCATTGTTGACATTCCCGGCGGCGGCGAATTGTATTCCCTTCATCAGCACCGCGTGAATCAGTCACTTTGGTTTCAGGAAAATAACAAAAGGGACAACGCATTCGACAAAATCCCCCTTTACACAAAAATGCTTCTATTGCTATAATGGAAATGGCTTGTCTTGCTTTCAACGTCATTACAATATATTGTGTTTACTCAATGTATATACGCTATATAATGTATAAATCCTTTAACAATAATAAAAAAATCCGATATTTTACATCACAATAAAAAAAGAAATCTGCTCACTCCAAGTGGTGAGCAGATTTCTTTTTAATCGTGCTTCAGTTCCGTAAAAGAAGCAGTTTCTACTAAAATTACATCCATACCGATTTTGTTTATTTTTTCCCAGGGAATAACGATGTCTTCATTTCTCCCAAACAGCCCCAGAAATTTACCTTGCCCAGGTACCACAATAGCTGTCAGCCGGCCGGTTTCAATATCAATTTCAATATCCGTAATTCCACCCAGCCGTTTGCCATCAAGCACATTGACTACTTCTTTCAGTTTTAAATCGCTTGTCTTCAGCATTACTCCGCCCCCCTGCTATTCATCGATACAGTATATGAGGGACAAGTGATAAAAGTGACTAGTTATTCAACCACTCAACAAATTTCCAACGGAGCTCCACTTTAGCAGAATCTGCTTTTTTCTCATTATCGATTTTTGCTACTCCTGGCACTGCTGTAGCATTTGCCGCATCAATAAAACACAGCGGTGGGAAAAGTACACACCACCAGTTTTTGCCCTGTGCTTCGCCTAATAAAATTCTAACTGCCTCGTATTTTCCTGCCGGAAGCACCAAATCTCCATACGCTTTTACAGGAAATTCAAAGATACCTTCTTGCAGGTCAACGTTGTAAGCTGCACCGTTGTTTCGCACAACCTCCTGGGCTGTTGCGATAATCTCATGTTTACGGGCATTGATCATTTCACGAGCTTCTACCGCACTTCCGGCTTTACTTAAAAAGGGCGCTAGATAAGCAATCACAGCATCACGAACTTTTAACTTTAATTCTTGATCTTCAGGATGATCGCTGTTAGCCAGCACATGCAGACGGATTAAATCTCCATTTGGCACTGTAACTGCAGCAGATTGTCTTGCCTGCCAAATTAACATGCCCCATCCGCTGATGATAAAAAAACCAATTACCAAAACCATACCCAGACAAAGTAAATTTTTCCTCATTGACATCCCCTAATTTCAAAAATTCATTTATATATGCTTTCTCATATGCCCTAATGCGGCCTTTTCTAGTCGGGATACCTGTGCCTGCGAAATTCCGATTTCCTCTGCAACTTCCATTTGCGTTTTTCCTTCAAAGAAACGCAAAGTGAGAATATGCTTCTCTCTGTCGCTAAGTTTTCGAAGCGCCTCTTTGATTGCAACTCCTTCAAGCCAGTTCATATCCAAATTCTTATCATCACTAATTTGATCCATTACAAATATAGGATCTCCGCCATCATGATAAATGGGCTCAAATAAAGAAATCGGTTCCTGTATGGCGTCCAGAGCAAAAATTATTTCTTCCCGCGGCAGCTTTAGTTCATCGGCAATCTCATTAATAGAGGGTTCTCGCGAAAACTTGCTGACAAGAGAATCTCTAACCTGCAATGCCTTATATGCAATATCCCGCATAGAACGGCTGACGCGAATTGGATTATTATCCCTTAGGTATCGTCGTATTTCACCAATAATCATCGGCACTGCATAGGTAGAGAACTTAACGTTTTGTGAAAGATCAAAATTGTCAATTGCTTTCATCAGGCCGATACAGCCTACCTGGAATAAGTCATCTACATATTCACCACGATTGTTAAAGCGCTGAATTACACTCAAAACGAGCCGTAAATTGCTATAAATCAACTGCTCACGGGCAGATATTTCACCCTGCTGCATGATCTCAAACAACTCGCGCATCTTTGTGGCGGAAAGCACCGGGAGTTTTGCTGTATTCACACCGCAGATCTCAACTTTATTTACAATCATGTTGTACCCTCCCATAAGTTTCCATGGTTAGTTAATAGCCTATGAGAATTATTGCCACTACTGTGGCGTTTTATACCGGAATAAAGACAAAAATGGAGACACCCAGAGGTGCCTCCATTTTTGTCTTATTCCATTCGGATAATTTCTTTACGCAATCGCTTTATAATTCTCTTTTCTAGGCGGGAGATGTAGGATTGGGAGATTCCCAGCATATCGGCAACCTCTTTTTGGGTCCGCTCTACTCCCTCCTCATTTAACCCGAAACGCAATTCCATAATACGCCGTTCCCGGCCGGACAGCTTATTCATCGCTGTATGAAGCAGTGTTTTATCGACTTCTTCCTCTACCGATTTATAAATAATATCATTTTCTGTTCCCAGGACATCTGAAAGCAGCAATTCATTTCCATCCCAGTCGATATTCAGTGGTTCATCAAACGATACCTCCGCTCGTGTTTTTGAGTTTCGTCTGAGATACATCAATATTTCATTTTCAATACAGCGTGAAGCATACGTAGCAAGCTTAATACGCTTGACCGGATCAAACGTATTTACAGCCTTAATAAGTCCAATGGTGCCGATACTGACTAAATCTTCAATACCAACTCCCGTATTTTCAAACTTTCTGGCAATATAAACAACTAAGCGTAAATTACGCTCAATAAAAACGCTGCGTACTGCCTTATCGCCCTTTTGAAGTCTCAACATTAAAAAAGCTTCTTCATCATTGCTCAAAGGTGGCGGTAAAATTTCCGTACTGCCAACATAAAAGACTTCATCCGGTTGTAGTATGTTGAGCGACTGCAATAAGGCGATAACTTTTAGTTTCATATATAGTTTAATAACAAGCCAATTTATGCGCATAAATTCGCCTCCCCTTCATATTTACCGCTCTTAAATAAATCCGGATGCAACAGTGCATGATACGTGCCGTCATTGGATAACGTTCCGCTATAAATAGCCACAGCCACATGATCTACTGTCAATATACCCGAATCTGTTTTTATACTAAGGCTGCCGGGTCTAAAAGCCAGCAGCATACTTTTATTTCCCACAGCCCGGTAGGGAACAACCTCCACCCTGCCCAGCCATTCAATATCCTTGCATTCATGTAAATTGCCTAGCCAGTTTTCTGCCTGGCATCCTGTTAAAAACTCTTCCGCCATTGGGCTGAGTACAGCATTAATGACAGCAAGCTCAACAAGCATCACCGGTTTCCGGCCCACAATCGTATACAATCCATTTCCTGTATCGAGCATTGCTGCTGTTGCCACTGTTTTTCCGGCATATTCTATTGTCACCGGATAAACGGTCTGCTTCCTATACATTCGGCTTAAACATCGCCGGACAAGGAGGACTACTAATCCAACTCCCAAAAATATACCAGTAAACAAATAACTCCATTGGACTGCAACAGATACAGTACTCAGCAAAACTGGCGAGTTTTGCTGCAAAAAATACAGCCATCCCCAAATTGCGCCACCTAAAATAAAGGAAATAAGATAAAATACTCCTACCTGGAAAAACAGCATGCGAATTGACGAATAGCCATAAGCAATAATCACAATCACTACCGATACCAGCCCTTTACCAACGGGATGATAAAAAATAATTGAGTATTCAAATACACTTATCAACACGTACGCGGCCCCAATTATCGAAGCAGCTGCAATTCGCCAAGCCTTTCCTGTAATCCCTGCCGCCAATGCCGTTAGCCATAATATTATGGCATTCATGACAATATTGACTGCCACTATGATATCCCCATAAACAACCATCGTAATTACCTGCCTAGTGTGATTTTTACTATATCTAGGAAGTACATAAAAATGTATGGCCATTAAGGCAATTTTAGTACTAGTATAACAGGCTTATTTTTAAAAAAATGTAAATTTATGGCAGGATAAAAATAAAAAAACCAGCCTTTTATAGGCTGGTTTTCAACAATTTATTCCATTAGGAGCGACGCATCCACGCCGGAATGTCAAGATCCGGTTTTTTGAAACGTTCAATTACCGGTGTATCTACTTTTTCAGCAACAATTTTGGGAGGCAGCTGATCAAAGCCGGTCGCAATAACAGTAACCCGGACCTCATCGCTAAACTTCTCGTCAATAACTGCACCGAAAATAATATTCGCTTCCGGATCGGCTGCACGGGCAATAATCTCTGCTGCTTCATTGACTTCAAACAAACCGAGTGTCGAGCCGCCAGTGATGTTTAAGAGTACGCCCTTGGCCCCTTCAATTGAAGTTTCCAGCAAGGGACTCTTGATAGCAGCTTCTGCTGCTGCTGTAGCACGATTATCTCCTGTGGCTATACCAATTCCCATTAGAGCCGAACCTTGTTCAACCATAATGGTTTTAACATCCGCGAAATCTAAATTAATTAAGCCTGGAACAGCAATTAAATCGGATATCCCCTGTACACCTTGGCGGAGTACATCATCGGCAATCCGGAAAGCCTCAATAATTGGCGTTCGTTTATCAACTACCTGCATTAACCGGTCATTAGGAATCGTAATCAGCGTATCTACTTTTTCTTTTAGTTTTGCAATTCCCCGTTCGGCCTGAGTCTGACGGCGTTTTCCTTCAAAACCAAAGGGTCTTGTTACTACGCCGACAGTAAGCGCCCCCACTTCTTTTGCACATTCAGCTACAACAGGTGCCGCGCCTGTTCCGGTCCCGCCGCCCATACCGGCAGTGACAAAGACCATATCGGCGCCCTTTAAAGCTTTAATAATTTCCTCGCGGCTTTCCTGAGCTGCCTTTTCACCAATTTCCGGATTAGCTCCGGCACCAAGTCCCTTGGTAAGTTTGCCACCTATTTGAATGCGATTAGGCGCCTGTGATAATAAAAGAGCCTGCGCATCCGTATTAACTGCTAAAAATTCTACTCCCTGAAGACCTCCGGCAATCATGCGGTTAACTGCATTATTACCACCACCGCCGACACCAATTACTTTGATGGCAGCAAAGCGATCCAAATCCATATCAAATTCAAGCATGGATAATTCCTCCTTATTGTCTAGCTGTGTGATTTAGAAGAATGTTTTAACTCGTTCCCAAAGACTATCCAGTATACCTGACGGTATATTCTCATTCGATGCATCCTCTGGTAACTGTTGAGTTACCGCATATTCTACCAGACCATATACTGCCGTGTTAGAATAAAAAGCATATTCAGGCAACATAGAATCGAGTGGTGCTAACCGCACCGGAATACCAAAGCTCTGCTCTAAATGCTGTCTAAGACTGGGCAGGTAACAACTACCGCCAGTAAGGATGATTTCTTCACTGCGCAGGCCGCTATGTACAGTATGGTCGTAGACAAGCTCAACAATTTCCTGCACCCTGCTCTCTACGATATGATGAAGAAAATCATAAGCAACATGCTTATCGGTTGTGCCATAATCGTTACAGTCCAGTATAACATCCTGACCGTAGAGGCCAGGATTTAATTTCGCATAATAACGCTTTATTTCCTCAGCATGAACCCGGCTGACTCCTACGCCTTGAGCAATATCCTGCGTAATATAGTCACCGCCGAGCAGCAAAGTCGCAGCAGCCTCTACATGCTGCCTGCTATAAAATGCTAAATCGGTAGTACCAGCCCCCATGTCTATCACTATATATTGATTCGCTTCAGAAGCGAAATTAGAAGCTGCAAGTGCATTAGCATGAATATCTGCAATCACAACCTCCCTGTCCTGCAGGGCTCTTGAGAGTTGAGAATCTATGCGTTTATCCAGAGTTGCAATGCAAACTTCCACTTCCAGACGAGAACCTTTGTGCTGAGCAGTTACAGCATCTACTTTAGCTCCATCAAGCCAATAGCCGGTAGGTATCGTATGCAAAATAGTGGATTCCTCCGGTACTCCTGTGACGATAGCAGCGCGTAAAGCACGATTTACATCATCCTGGGTCACTCGATCAGGAATTACGGGTGCTACACTACCGCGGCAGGTATAAAAGCGGACTGCATCACCGCTTATCCCGAGATGTACGGGGCCAATTGCAACATTAGTTGCAACTGAAGCACAATCCAGGGCTTGGCGAATTGATTTAGCCAACGCTTGTACATCAACAATAACACCTTTAACAAAACCCTCTGTAGGCGCAGTCCCTATACCGAGGACAGTAAGTAATCCGTCTGGCTTTACTTGTCCTACAATAACCTTTATAGAGCTTGTTCCTACATCAGTCGCAAACAGATATTGATTCTTCATGCCCGCTCCTCATAGCACTACATTATGTTCTTTCCATATGTTTCAACAGAAGTAGCATTTTCCCTTTTTTATTACACAGAAAATGCAATGATTTCAATAAATATATGACGAAAGACCCAGAAAAGGTCGATAACTTCCTAATATAGAAAGCTATCGACCTTTTTTTACTTTTTAAGAAAATATCTACGAATAATTGCAAGATTCTGGAAAACACGCAATCCAAAAGCTAATAAAGCAACATAATACAAATCAATTCCCAGGCGTTCGCCAATGTACACCAGTCCTGCAGCAAGCAATGCATTTGTAAAAAAGCCGGTAATAAAAACCGTATTATCAAATTTCTCTTCAATTCCGGCCCGCAAGCCGCCGAATACAGAGTCAAGTGATGCCAAAAGTGCTACTGACATAAATTTTGCATATTCGGCAGGAATACTGATAGGAAAAATTGTACCGATAATAACACCAATTATAAGTCCAATAATAGGTAATACCATACTATTTGCCACCCTCCTTGACCGGACTGGCAAACTCAAAGCGGAAGGTGCCTTTATATGCGGGTACAGTAACTTCTTCTTGCTTTTTCAAAGTTACCTGGATACCCCAGAATTGCAAGGTTTCCACAACACCACCGCGCATTTTTAAAGCGGTTTCCAGTGTTTGCGGATCACCAATAGCACGAATATCATACGGTGGTGAATATCGGGTATTATTCACAGACAAGGTAGGCCCCGCACAGCGTATTTCAGAGCTGGCAATAAGCCGCTGTTCATTAATAGCCACAGCTTCGGCTCCAGCTGCCCATAACTCGTTAATTACTTTCAAAATATCATCATCATGAATCAGATACAAATTAGGGTTTTCACCGGGTTTGGTAGGCCGTTTACTATCATCTATAGTAACGGTTATGCCTGTCCCCTGCATTGCTACAACTCCTGCCCCCATTTTCAAAGTTTCTATTTCTCGCGAAACAGTCTCTTTTTCAGAGGCTTGACGGAGTTGTTGCACTTCTTTCAATAGTGCATCCCGTTCTTTTTCTGTCTGATTAAGTCGCTGGGATAAATCCTCTACGCGTTGAAAAGGAATACTAGCCCGGATATCTTGTGTTGTCCTGAACTGCACGGCAATCATGACACCTAGCACGACACAAACCAAAGCAATCGCCATCTGTCCCTGCTTTACAGGAAGCAATAGTCTCACCCCTTTCACTTATTGTTTCAGCTTCACAAAAGGAGACGCATAATTTAAATCAACATATTCAACTGCTAATTTTTTATCATGTATCTCCTGGATAATAGCCTGCGTTAATTTGGATTTTTCGTCCATTTTATCATTACTGCCTATGCGTATGGTGATAGAATCAATTGTATACGCAACTAACTGCTGCGGTGATTTTATATTAATCTCCGAAAGCTGGTTAATTGTTGCCTCATCCAGTGCAGCCAGATACGTTAAGATATTCTTTATCTGGCTATTTTCGATTTGATCTCCCACATACACATTTCCAAGGCGTATTCCGGTGATTAACGGTACATTTACCTGTTTTAAATTCCGAAAAGCAGCAAGAACAATTCCCTGTTTATCAACTTCAACAAAGCCATATCCGCTTGCTATATACGCTAAAGGTTGTCTTTCTTTTAGCCGAATAACAATCGAAGTCGGCAGCTTCCGGGAAACCTCCACATCCGACAAACGCAAATCACTTGTCAAGCGATGGCGAATATCATCCGTATTTAGCCGGAAGATATTAACTGACTCAGGGATACCGGCAATGCGATACACCTCTTCAACCGAAACATACTTATTTCCTTCGACCAACACCCCTCCAACGATAAAATAAGGAGAGTTGACAAACAAAAATGATGCAACTAAAGTAACTAAAATCAACAAAAGATACATAAAATGACGTGGCGGCAGAGACTTTCGTTCTTGCTGGCCTGACCATAATTTATCGGTTGTTCGCATGTACTTTAACACCTCGTGGTCAACCTTCTGTGGTAATTATACACTAACTTGCTCATAAGCAAAACTAAAAAAAACAGGCAGATTTGATCTTCTGCCTGTTTTTTATCATTTTCTTGCCATTTTAAGTATCTGTTCACACAGATCAGAGAATGAAAGTCCAGTCGCAGCGGCTGCTTTCGGCACGAGACTCGTTGCCGTCATACCTGGTATGGTATTTATTTCTAATACATAAGGCTGCCCTGCTTCATCCATCATAAAATCAACTCTTGCCACTCCACGACAGCCAAATAGCCGAAATGCTTTAACTGCAAGATTCTGAATCCGCTCTGTAACTACATCCTCCAGTTCAGCTGGGACAATATAATCCGTACAGCCTTTTGTATACTTTGAACGGTAATCATATTTTCCCGAATGAGGAACAATTTCAATAATCGGTAAAGCCTGAGCAGTTTCATCACCAATAACTGCTACAGTAAGTTCTTTGCCTTTAATAAATTCCTCAACCACAATATGATCGCTATAGCCAAAGGCTTCCTCAATGGCTGTTTCCAGTGAAGGAGCATCACTAACAATACTGACACCAATACTGGACCCCTGAGAAGCTGCTTTTACGACTACAGGCAGCTCGAATTGTTTATCAATAGTTTGCAGTATCTCACTGGTATTTGTTGTATGCTGAAAAAACAGGGAACGTGGCGTTGGAATACCATCTGCCATAAATAAGCGTTTCGAAATCACTTTATCCATTGCTACAGCACTGGCCAGCATACCAGAGCCCGTATAAGGAATACCGATTAGCTCAAGTACACCTTGAATGGTTCCGTCTTCTCCAAATTTACCGTGAACAGCATTAAATACAACATCTATTTTTTCAGCTTTGATTTGCTCCACAAAATGCAGTGGATTAAGTTCCATTGCAATTGCTTGATATCCCTTTTCCTGAAGAGCTTTTAAAATAGCTCCGCCCGTATTAAGCGAAACCTCCCGCTCCGTTGAAGGGCCACCCATAAGTACAGCAATTTTTTTAGTTTTCACGGTGGTAATTCCCCCTATTCACTTTTGCGGCGAATGATGGATGCTCCCAGGTGCTGCAATTTGTTTTCAAAGCCTTCATAACCGCGGTCAATATGGTAAACATGCTCAATTTCCGACAGTCCTTCTGCTGTTAACGCAGCTAACACCAGAGCTGCACCAGCCCGTAAATCGGGAGCATCCACTACTGCACCGGTGAGTTTTTGAACTCCCCTTATCACAGCGGTACGACCTTCTACTTTTATTTTAGCACCCATACGGGTCATCTCATCAACATGCTTAAAGCGATTTTCGAATATAGTCTCAGTAATAATACTGGTTCCTTTGGCAATAGCCAGCATAGACAGCATTGGTGCCTGCAGATCAGTAGGAAATCCAGGATGGGGCAGTGTCTTAATATCAACCCCACGCAACTCTCCTGCTCGAATCCGGATACTGCGGGCTCCACAATCTACAGAAGCTCCCAGTTCCTGAAGTTTGTCAATAACGGGGAATAAATGATCAGGACAAACATTATTTACCGTTACATCGCCTTTGGTCATGGCTCCCGCCACAAGAAAGGTACCTGCCTCAATGCGATCGGGAATAACGGTATGTTCAGTAGCGTTCAGACTTGCTACGCCTTCAATCCGGATAGTATCCGTCCCCGCACCATAAATCTTCGCACCCATTTTACTTAACAGCTGCTGCAAATCGCAGATTTCCGGCTCTCTTGCGGCATTGCGGATAATGGTAGTTCCTTTGGCTAGGACAGCAGCCATCATCGCATTCTCAGTAGCACCGACGCTGGGAAAATCAAAATGAATTTCTCCACCCGTCAGTTCATCTGCTTCCGCTTCAATAAACCCGAAACTCTCTTTAACATTTGCGCCAATTTTCTCTAATGCTTTAATATGTAAATTAATGGGCCTCGGACCTATGGCACAACCACCGGGGTAAGAAAGACGGACTTTGCGAAAGCGTCCTAATAAAGGCCCCATTAGAAATACTGACGCTCGCATTTCACGCATTAAATGTTCCGGTATTTCAGCCTTATTTACATTAGTCGTATCAATAATCAGTGAACTGTCCTGTCTCTTGATTCGTGCTCCCAAAAGAGTCATGATGTCTTGCATAATGCTGATATCACGCAAACGGGGTACATCATGAATTACACTTATACCGGCACATAAGAGCGTTGCAGCCATAATTGGCAGTGTAGCATTCTTTGCTCCGCTAATTTTTACTGTACCGTTTAGTTGTACTTCTCCCTGGACGATAAATTTCTCCATCGTCAACCCTCCTAGAAAAGTACAATCACCCTATCACAGCAATGTCATCCCTCAAAAGCGAGGCTTGACCAAGTACTCAAATCTGAGCCAGCTTTTCAACCAATTCTTCACCAGAACGGTATATGTCGCCTGCCCCCATTGTCATCACCAGATCGCCTGGTTCAACAAATTCTAATAAATAACGGCAAATTTTATTTTTATCCTGAATATAAGTAACGGTCTGCGATGTTTGACGCTCAACTTCTTCTTTCAGTACCTCACCCGTTATTCCTGCAATCGGCTGTTCGCCTGCAGAATATACGTCAGTAAGAATTAAATGGTCTGCCGGGCCAAAAGCGCGGCCGAATTCTTCACGCAAAAACTTTGTGCGTGAGTAGCGGTGTGGCTGGAAAATACAGATAAGCCGCTTAGGTTTTAAATCCTGGGCAGCACTAAGAGTAGTAGCAATTTCAGTAGGATGATGAGCATAATCATCCACGATCCAAACACCCTTTACCCGGCCTTTGGTTTGGAAACGCCGCTTTACGCCCTGAAATGCTGCCAATCCGTCGGCAATTTGTGTAAACGTCAGTCCTAGATACACGCCTGTTGCAATTGCGGCCAATGAGTTTGCAATATTGTGCCTGCCGGGGACGTTCAAGCTGATTGATCCCAGCAGCTGTCCTTGATAGTAGGCGTCATAAATTGTTGCCGATCCATTAATACGGATATTGCGAACCGTATAATCTGCCTCATGATCGACAGCATAAGATACATATTTGCGGTCTAATTGTTCTGCAATATCCCGGACAAAGGGATTATCGAAACACAAAATAGCAAGACCGCTTTCTACAGGCAGTTTATGTAGAAATTGCTGAAAGGTGTTTAAAATATTTTCCATTGTTTCATAAAAATCCATATGGTCATTCTCAATATTAGTAACAATGGCAATTTTAGGAGACAATTTTAAGAAAGACCCATCACTTTCATCGGCTTCGGCAACTACATGTTTCCCTTTGCCCAGTTTCGCATTGCCACCAAGATAGTCGAGTTCTCCGCCAATTAAAATCGTAGGGTCGATTCCGGCTTTCTCCAGCATAATAGCAATCATAGAGGTCGTTGTCGTTTTGCCGTGAGCACCGGCGATTGCAATGCCCTCCTGGTTTTCCATAATTGCCGCCACAATATCGGCGCGATGAAATACAGTTAATCCTCGTTCCTTGGCAGCTCTCAGCTCTTCATTGCTTTCGGGGATAGCAGTAGAAATTACAATTGCCTCTGCATCCTGAACGTTCTCACTGCAGTGCCCAACACAAACTTTGGCACCAAGCTGCTCCAATTTGTACGTAGTTTCTGACTTAGAAATATCTGACCCTGAAACAGTAAATCCCATTGCCAGCAAAACCTTGGCAATAGCACTCATTCCAGCGCCCCCGATACCTACAAAGTGAATTTTTTTTATATTCTCCAACAACTACTTTTCTCCCCTTTCTTGCGCATACCCGGAACGTATCTCATAGTATGCACCCTAGACTCGAGTTGTTACTTTTTTGAGCCCATTTTTAATTTTATTGCCAGCTGGGCAATTTCCTCTGCAGCCTGCGGACGTCCTAATTTTCGGCTGGCATTAGCCATTTCGTTAAGCCTTGAACGATTATTCACCATATTTTCAATCGCAGTTACTAACAATTCACCGGTAAGTTTAGCATCATGGATGACCTCAGCCGCCCCATGCTCCTCTAGGACACGGGCATTACATTCCTGGTGGTTTTCAGCTGCGTGAGGATAGGGAATTAATATAGACGGAATTCCACGGGCTGTCAATTCAGCCAAGCCGATAGCTCCCGCCCGAAATACCGCTATATCTGCCGCTGCCAAAGCATAAGGCATATTATACAAATAAGGTCTAATGATAATATTGCCAAAACTGGAAATATCTATACTTTGCTGTTTAAAATTGCCAACTAAGCTATTATACTCGCTCTGCCCTGTAACGTGCAAGATTTGTATATCCGATCGTCCGGCAAAATGCTTGTGAACCGTAATCATCGCCGTATTAATGCTGCGAGCGCCGCGGCTCCCTCCAGCTACCAAAAGCGTAAGCTTCTCTGGATCCAGACCAAGCTCTGCAATACCCTCCGCTCTGTTAGCGGTTAGGACATCCGGCCGAACAGGATTGCCTGTTGCAACTACCTTACCTGGTTTAGCAAAATACCGGCCTGCTTCCGCATAGCCTACTGCAATTTTATCAACAAAATGTGCAAGTATTTTATTGGTGATACCCGGAATGACATTTTGCTCCTGAATAATGGTAGGAATTCCCGATAGGCTGGCTGCAAGAAGTACAGGTCCGCACACATAACCGCCGGTTCCAATGACAATATCCGGCTTAAAGTCCCTTATAATCCGCCTTGAGTGCCAGAGGCTCCCCATGGTCTTATAAAAAGTAACAACATTGGCCCACGATAGGCGCCGCTCTAAACCGCGCACTTCTATTGTGGAAAAAGGATAACCTTCTTTAGGTATCAGATCAGCCTCTAAGCCTTGCTTAGTACCAACAAATAAAATATCCGACTTTTCCAAGCCGGCAATAGTCTTGGCTATGGTAACAGCGGGGTAAATGTGCCCGCCGGTTCCCCCGCCTGATAAAATAACTCGCAAGATAGTACCCCCTACTTCATACTGACATACCGTGAAATATTCAAAACTACACCGACTCCAGCCATGGTAAAGATCAAGGCCGATCCGCCAAAACTAATAAAAGGCAGCGGTATACCGGTAACCGGCATAGATGCGGTAACAACAGCAATATTCATCAGCGCCTGCAAAATAATCATAGTTGTCAGGCCAGCTGCCAGGAGACTCCCATATATATCTGGAGCAGCAATCGCTACTCTTAAGCCCCGCCATGCGAAAAGGAAAAATAAAATCAGCACGGTTGCCGTTCCAATAAATCCTAATTCTTCTGCCAGAATTGCAAAGATAAAATCAGTATGAGGCTCAGGCAAATACAAGAATTTTTCCCTGCTCCGTCCTAAGCCCACTCCAAACAAACCACCAGAGCCAATAGCATAGAGCGACTGGATGATATGATAACCGCTATTAAGGGGATCTGACCAGGGATCACTAAAAGCCAGTAAGCGCCGCATGCGATAAGGTTCATACAAAATAGCAGCGATAATCCCTACGACTCCGACTGCCCCCAGACCGCCTAGATGACTAATCTTTGCCCCTGCTGCAAAAAACAGGATAAAAACTGTTCCGCCAATGGCAAGTGCTGTACCTAAGTCTGGTTCTTTCAAAATTAAGCCAAAAACAAGCAGTAAAATAGCCAGCTGTGGTGCAAGCCCTTTTACGAAACTAGTCAATTTCTCCTGGTGGCGAACCAAGCTATCGGCATAAAATATCACTACGCCTAATTTTGCAATTTCAGAAGGCTGTAGAAAAATTGAGCCAAAACCCAGCCACCGGCGAGCTCCATTGACCACCTTACCCAGTCCTGGTATTAAAACTAATATAAGCAGAACAATCGTAGCAATTAAAATAGGCTTGGCTAGTGGACGCCATGTATGATAATCAATATTCATTGTCAGAAACATCGCAAATAAACCTAAAGAAGCCCAAATAAGCTGTCTCTTCAAAAAATAGTAACTGTCATCAAAATTAACGGATGCCGAAACCGCACTAGAGCTGTATACCATAACAATGCCTAGTCCTAACAGCCCCATAACAGCAAAAAACAGAATATAATCGGGTGATTTTGGCTTAATCGTCAAATCTCTCCCTCCTTACGCTAGACGGCATACTAACTCTTTGAAAACTCTCCCTCTTTCCTCGTAATTCGCGAACATATCATAACTGGCGCATGCCGGTGACAACAGTACAATCTGCGGAGGTCGAGCTAACCGGTGTGCCAGCTGCACTGCGTCCTCCATTGAGCCGGTACAGTGAATATGACTAACTCCTGCTGCTTGCGCATGAGCAGCAAAGCGCTCCTTAGCTTCGCCTATTAAAATAAGATGATCAACTTTTTCTTTCGCCAAAGCCATAAATTCTTTCAAATCCGTATTTTTATCACGCCCGCCGGCAATTAGCACCACATGCCCGTCAAATGCTTCTAATGCCTTAATAGAGGATTCAGGGTTTGTAGCTTTTGAATCATTATAATAAGGGACACCATTTACCGTAGCTACCGGTTCTATACGGTGCTCTACGCCGGTAAAGCTTCTTAATACCATACTCATCGCAGTAGTGCTGACATCCATCAGCAAAGCGGCACAACAGGCAGCCAACGCATTTTCAACATTATGCTTGCCAAAGAGCTTCATCTCTTTTACAGAACAGATAGGATAATTTTTCCCCTGCCAGTTAATTTGCAGCAGTCCTTCTTTAACATATGCTCCAGTTTGTAATTCCTGACTGGCGCTGAAATATAAAACTTGCGACAAAGCCCGCTCCGCCATATTACGGACAGCAACATCATCATAATTTAGAATTAGATATTCACTATCTCTTTGATTGGAAAAAATACGTTCTTTGGTCCTCTGATATTCCTCCATGGTGC
This sequence comes from Anaerospora sp., assembly GCF_032013335.1. Classification (NCBI taxonomy): domain Bacteria; kingdom Bacillati; phylum Bacillota; class Negativicutes; order Selenomonadales; family Sporomusaceae; genus Anaerospora; species Anaerospora sp. The sequence continues at coordinate 67,508 of NZ_DALZUO010000014.1, forward strand.
GATGACGGTCAATATGATCCGGGGTGACATTTAAGACAGCGGCAATATGAGGTTTAAAATCAATAATACTTTCCAATTGAAAACTCGAAATCTCAGCAACAACAATTCCCGTTTCATCTACTCCCAATACCTCATGTGACAGTGCAAGGCCGATATTGCCTCCAACCACCACAGCTTTTCCTGCAGCTTTTAACATTTCCCCGGTTAATGTCGTAGTGGTGGTTTTGCCGTTTGTTCCGGTAATGGCGATAACAGGCGCTTTACATAGTTGATAGGCAACCTCGATTTCACTCATAACCGTAATATTGCGGCTGCGAGCCGTTTGAATCAGTGGTATGTAAATAGAAATTCCCGGCGAAAGTACAACATAATCAATTCCCTCAAGCAAATCATCCTGCTGCTGGCCAAAAACAAGATTAACTCCCTGTACCCGCAATTGGCGAAACTCTTCTTTTCTTATATCAATTTCTTTCGCATCATTTAATGTAACGCTTGCGCCCTGACGAACTAACACATCAGCGACCGAGCGGCCGCTGATACCTGCTCCCAGCACCAAAACCCGCTTGTTGCAAAATTCCATTTTAAATTCCTCCTGCCCGGCTAATAACCAAGACGAGTAATGCTAATATAGCAAATAACGATCCGACAAACCAAAACACTGTAACTACTTTTGTTTCAGACCAGCCGGATAATTCAAAATGGTGATGAATCGGACTCATTTTGAATACCCGTTTACCAGTGGTCTTAAAAGAAATAACCTGAATAATGACAGAGAGGGCCTCTAAAACAAATATTCCGCCAACAAGCACCAGCAATAATTCCGTTTTAGTCAATACGGCTACCGCAGCAAGTGCTCCACCCAGTGCCAACGAGCCTGTGTCCCCCATAAACACTTTTGCCGGGTGCACATTATACCGTAAGAACCCCAGAGTCGCACCCGCCAGTGAAACGCAAAAAATTGCCAAATGGGGCTTGGCAAAAGCCATTGCAATTACAGCATAAGCAGTGGCAGCCACTGTGGTTGTGCCGGCTGCAAGACCATCTAGCCCATCAGTAAGATTTACGGCATTTGTCGTTCCTACTAAGACCAGAAAAATTAACACATAGTATAAGTAGCCGAAATCAACATTAACACCAATAACAGGCAGCCACAAGTCCGTACCACGACCAAAATAAGTAGTAGCAATATAGGCAAGTGCCACTGCCATAATAATCTGTCCTAAGAGTTTTTGCCTTGCTTTCAAGCCAAGAGACCGTTTCAGAACTACTTTTATAAAATCATCAATAAAGCCAATCACACCGTGACCGAATGTGACAAATAACGCCAGTATAACTTCCGGATCATTGCCAACAAAAAACAACACCGGCACCAACAATGCCGTTAAAATGATTACGCCTCCCATTGTGGGAGTACCGGCCTTGGCCAAGTGCCGTTCCGGACCTTCCTGCCGGATACTCTGACCGAACTTTAGCCTTCTGAGTATCGGAATGACAATTGGACCAACAAGTAGTGCAATCATAAAAGCTAAGCCTGCTGCGAATAACAACTCCTGCATGGTAAACCTCCCCAACTACTAACCAAGCATTTCTAAAATCTTCTCCATTTTCATCCCGCGTGAACCCTTCAGCAAGATCGTATCTCCGGGCTGCAGGATGCGTTGCAACGCTGCCCCTGCTTCGTCGTGTTTCTGATACGATAGCGTTTCTTTAACGCCCGCTTCTCTAGCGGCTGCTGCGATATGCGCCGCTAGAGGCCCCACTGTAACAACCGCATCAACACCACATTGACCAGCAGTCTGACCAATCCGCCGGTGTGCTTCAACTGCTACTTCCCCTAGCTCCAGCATATCCCCTAGCACCGCAATCGACCTGCCTGCAGCAACTTGCTGCAGCGTTGCGATAGCACCTGCCATAGACAGCGGGCTGGCATTATAAGCGTCATTAATAATGACATATTCTCCTACACGCTCAATTTGCTGGCGCATGGAGCTAGGCTGGAAATGGGCAAGCCCCATTTGGATATCGTCCGCCCTTAGGCCTAATTCCCAGGCAACAGCTACTGCAGCCAGTGTATTATAAACATTATGCAACCCAACCATCGGCAAACTCAATGGAAACGTTACGCCGTGACAGCGGCACATAAAAGAAGTCTGCAATCCTTCCGTCTCAATCTGATAAGCCTGAACTTGGCAGGGCTCATTCATCCCATAAAGGATAACACGCCCTGAAGCTTTACTGCTCATTGCCTGCACATATTTGTTATCCACATTTAAAGCAACAAAACCTTCTGGGGGCACAGCTTCAACCAGCTCAGCCTTTGCTGCTGCAATATTATCTAATGATCCTAATAATTCAATATGGGTCTCACCAACATTTGTAACGATCCCGGCGGTAGGCTCTGCAATTTTTGCCAGCTCATCGATTTCACCAGGTCCGCGCATCCCCATTTCAACAACTGCTACCTGATGTTCACTTGTCATATTTAGCAACGTACGCGGCAAACCAATCTCATTATTAAAATTAGCTTCTGTCTTCAGAACTCGCAGTTTGCTTGCTAATATAGCCGCAGTCAAATCTTTCGTGGTTGTCTTGCCGTTTGATCCGGTAATTGCAATAACAGGTATCTGAAAGCGTCTGCGGTGAAACTGAGCTAAATCCTGCAAGGCCTTTAGCGTATTTTCTACCACAATAACCGCAATCCCCTCCGGCAGTGCGACCACTTGCTTGCTGATAACCACTCCGGCTGCGCCTTTTTCTATTGCCTGACGAATGAACTCATGACCGTCAAAACGTTCACCAGTTAGCGCAATAAACAGATTGCCAGGCTGTACGGTCCGGGTATCAGTACAAACCCCCTGAAATCGGGCTCCTTCCATGCCTCCCCGGGAAAGGCCTTTCGTAGCTGTACACACCTCAGCGACAGTAAAATCAGCCATTATCTCATCTCCCTAATAACGGAACGCGCCACTTCACGATCATCAAAATCAATTGTCTTATCTTTTAAGATCTGATACGTTTCGTGGCCTTTACCGGCAATAATGACAATATCACGCGGCTGAGCTACCTGCAATGCTTTGGCAATTGCTTGTTTTCTATCAATAATGACCTCATACCCTTTTCCGTTCTTCAGCCCTTGCTTGATTCCGGCCTCAACATCGGCAAGAATGGCAACAGGATCTTCCGTTCGTGGGTTATCTGAGGTTGCAATTACTACATCACCATATTGAGCAGCCAGGCGTCCCATTATTGGACGTTTTGTTTTATCTCTGTCACCGCCGCAGCCGAAGACCACAATAATACGCTTTTCAGCAAACTGATGGGCCGTTTTCAAAATATTCTCCAGACCATCAGGAGTATGGGCATAATCGACAATAACCGCATATGGCTGCCCCTCATCGACCAGCTCAAATCGGCCGGAAACTGTACGGAATTCTTCCAACGCCTTATTAATGATAGCAGTTGAAATACCTTCCGCCCTGGCCGTGCCAATTGCGGCCAATGTGTTGTAGACATTAAACATGCCAGTAATTTTTAATTGTAACGGCATATGTCCAAAGGGACCGGTAACTGTAAATTGAACGCCCTCGGCTTTGACCGATACTTCTTGTGCTCTAATTGTACTCTGCTCGGCAGTACCATATGTTATAACAGGGCAGGTGCAATGCTGCAGCAACTGAACGGCTGATGCATCGTCCAAATTGATGACGGCATGTTTTCCCGCCTTTACGGCATGCGCATCCCCCAGCTGACTAAACAACTTGGCTTTTGCATCACGGTATTTATCAAAGGTAATATGAAAATCGAGATGATCCTGCGTTAAGTTAGTGAATACCCCGACATCGAATTCACAGCCCGCCGTACGTCCCAATTCCAGGGCATGGGATGACACTTCCATAATAACGTAGTCAATGCCTTCAGCAGCCATTTCAGCCAATGTGCTCTGCAGGTCAACAACATCAGGAGTTGTATTTTGTACAGGCAGCATTCTGTCTCCGATTAATATGTGAATCGTACCGATGAGGCCGACCTTATAGCCCGCTTCCATGAAAATACTGCGGATCAGATGTGTTGTCGTCGTTTTTCCATTCGTACCGGTTACACCAATCATTCGCATTTTGCGCCCCGGGTAATCATAGAAAAAAGGAACGATTACTTGCATTGCCTCACGACTGTCCGTAACTTTAATGAGGGTCATCCCCTCAGGAGCAGGCACATCTTTTTCTACCACTGCAGCCGTTGCTCCCAATTTATGAGCCTCAACGATAAAGTTATGTCCGTCAACACGTGCACCTGTCAAACAGACAAATAATGTGCCAGGACCGACTTTGCGTGAATCCGCTGTAATACCTTCTATTTTTTGACCTGCTTCACCCAAGACTTGTGCCTCAGGAAGTAAAGCAAGCAATTCATGTAAACTCTTGGACATACTAGTTCCTCCCTTGCCTTTTCCTACCTATTATCTCCATTTTTACCAGTTTTAACCCACTTTTACTATTCAAAGAAAACGTGGATAGACACTCCCGGCATTGCTTTGCTGCCCGGCGGCGGCTCTTGGCGCACTATGGTATTGCCGGTCCCGGCAGGGTTGATCATTAACCCCACATCGGTTAAAACATTTGCCGCATCAGTGAGAGACAAGCCCAGACAATCAGGCACAGTCACCTCTCCACTTAAATAGCGGGAATTATCCGTGTAAAGTAATACATTGGTTCCTTTTGGCACACGGCTGCCTGGTTTGGGAATCTGATCAGTTACTCTTTCGCCGGCTTCTTCCAACCGAACTGTCAGTCCTGCCTTTTGCAGCAGTTTAGAGGCTTCTGACACAGGCAGATTGATAACCTGCGGGACCTCTGTATGCATTTCCTTGCCGTCTTTTGCAGCCACTTGAATTTGTGGTGTTAACTTAATATACGGTAATACGTCTTTCATGACGGCTCCAAATACCGGTGCGGCAATTTGACCGCCATAATAAAGACCAACCGGTTCATCAATAATTACCAGCATGGCGACTTGCGGATTATCGGCAGGAGCAAAGCCTACAAAGGAAGCCACATATTTGTCAGGCAGATAACCACCAGCGCCTACCTTCTGCGCCGTGCCGGTTTTACCCGCCACCCGATAGCCTTCTACTGCAGCACCCTTTCCAGATCCTTCTTCAACAACTTTTTCCAAAACTCCTTTTTCTTGTTTAGCTACAGCCTCTTCCAGCACCTGCCGAACCACATCGGGCTGAAATTCGCGGATCAATTGACCATTTTTATCTTTTACTTCTCTAACAATTTGCGGCCTATTCAGTTTGCCGTCATTTGCTACAGCAGAAACGGCGTTAACGAGTTGAATAGGTGTTACAGCAATACTTTGCCCGATCGACATTGTGGCGATATTAATTGGCTTAACCTTTGCTTTGTCAATCATGATTCCCTTAGCCTCACCGGGCAAATCAATACCGGTATGCTTACCAAAACCAAACTTATCAATATACTGATAAAAAGGATCGGTTCCCAAGCGTAAGCCAACGGTAACAAATCCCACATTACAGGAATTTTGCACCACTTCCACGAAGCTTTGGCTGCCATGTCCGCCATGCTTCCAGCAGTGAATATTTCTCCCCTGAACTTCAATTGATCCGGGATCAAAAAAGCGGTCCTCTAATTTTACGACCCTTTCGCCTAAAGCTGCTGCCGTTGTAATAATTTTAAAAGTTGATCCTGGCTCATAAGCATTGGAAACGGCATTATTGCGCCACAATTTAGGAGCAAATTCGGCAAAGCGATTGGGATTATAATCCGGTTTGTTCGCCAAGGCAAGAATTTCCCCCGTTTGGGGCTGCATAATAATGATCGTAGCGGCTCGTGCCTGCGTTTCTTTCATGATTCGATCCAGTTCACGCTCGATTATTTGCTGGATAACCAAATCAATTGTTAAATAAATATTCTGGCCATCTACAGGTGGTACATAGCGGTGATTAGCATGAGGTATTTCACGGCCTCGTGCGTCATATTCGACAACAATACTTCCCGAACGGCCGCGAAGATAGCTGTCAAATGTCATCTCCACACCATCAAGACCTTGGCTGTCTACACCAGTAAAGCCAAGAATATGGGCAGCCAGATTATCCTGTGGATAATGGCGCTGACTTTCTTGTGTAAGCCCAATTCCAGGAAGATTCAGGACCTTCACCTGTCGTGCCGTTTCAGCATCAAGTTTTCGTTTAACCCAAGTAAAGGCTTGCCTTTTCTTCAACTTAACAGCCAGATTATTAGGGTCTAACGCCAAAATAGCAGCCAACTTGGCTGCTGTTTCTTCAGGATTGCGTATTTCAGCCGGTATTGCATACACCGACTCGGCACTGACGCTAATGGCTAATTCGCGCCCGAGCCGATCGTAAATGATCCCGCGCTTTGCTTCGACGGGAATTTCTCGTACCCGCTGGTCAGTTGCATTTTCGGCTAACCATGTACTCCTATAAAATTGAAGATACCCAAGACGACAAATCAAACCAACTATGACAAAAGTCACCATTAAGAAAAAAACTGCCACTCGTTTACGAATGGTAACATGCGAAGCTGACGCCATAATTCATCCCCCATCACGAGAATTTAGCGCCCCTTACTTGCCTCCGCTGTCCCCGCCTTAAAAATGCCAACTACCTTATCAGTAATTGTCTTGCTCTGTCCGCTTGCAACTTCGGGAGAGCTTTGTCCAATACTGCTGGCATATAGCACTGTCTGGGGCATAACCATACCTAACTGACTGGTAGCGATTTGTTGTATACGTTGTGGCGACTTCAATTTGGCAATGTCCAGGCGAAGTAGTTCATTCTCTTTTTCCAGTTTCGCTGCCTGTGCCTTTAATTGAACGAGGTTATAGCCTGAGCGGACAATATATTCACTTTGCAAAGTGACCGCCATTGCCATAACTGCAAGCGTCGCCGCCAGAATAAGACATTTACTGCGCAGATTTTTATTGACCTTAGGCGTGGACTTGGTGGGAAGTGAGGGGACAACGATCTCATCCTGGACCATCCAATCTTGCTTTCTGCTTACTAACATATCTATTTCCCTCCCCGGAAATTAGAACAATTCATGTCAATTTATACTCGCAAGGCCACACGCAGTTTAGCACTGCGGGCACGTGGGTTGCCTTCGACTTCTTCTTCTGACGGCGGTACAGGTTTGCCCATCATTTTAAGAGTCGGTTTGGTCTGGCATACGCATATCGGCAATTGAGGCGGGCAAATGCATTTTTTTGCTAATTCCTGTAAGGTTTGCTTAGCGATTCTGTCTTCAAGTGAATGGAAGGTTATTATACATAATCTGCCGCCTGTCCGCAGTCTTTTAGCGGCAGTTTCAAATGTGCTGCGTAAAATACCAAGTTCATTGTTTACTTCAATTCGTAATGCCTGAAAAGTCCGTTTTGCGGGGTGCGGTCCTTCTCTGCGCGCCGCGGCAGGAATTGCCTGCTTGATCACATCGACAAGCTGTCCTGTTGTTTCTAGTGGCTTAACAGCTCTGGCTTTACAAATAAACTGGACAATGCGTCGTGCCCATCGTTCTTCACCATAATCAATAATTACTTTAGCTAATTGCTGCTCCGTATATTCATTAACTACCTGATAGGCCGATAACTCCTGCCGCGGGTCCATTCTCATATCAAGTGGAGCATCCTGCATATAAGAGAACCCCCGTTCCGCTGTATCAAGCTGATACGACGAAACTCCCAGATCAAATAATATGCCATCTACCTGTTCAATATCCAGTGAGTCCAAAATAGCTCCTAAGTTGCGAAAGTTATCATGTACAACTGTTACTGCACAAGCCGCTTGCTTAAGGCGCTCCTTCCCAGTGGCAATTGCCACTGGATCCTGGTCAATACTGATAAGATGACCTGCCGGAGACAAACGGGCAGCAATAGCAGTTGAATGTCCGGCTCCGCCCAACGTACAGTCTATGTAAACTCCTGCAGCATCTGTTATAAGAGCATCGACACTCTCTTCTAGTAAAACACTGGTATGTTGAAATTCCACCTTTTTCACTCCATTAAATTCCAAGATCAACCAGACTTTCTGCTATGCTGGCAACCGTTGGACTAATTTGTTCATTATAACTATCCCAAACAGACTTACTCCATATTTCCACGCGGTTGGAAACACCTAGAATGACTACATCTTTTTCGACTTGGGCATAATCCCGCAAATTAGTAGGCAATAATACCCGCCCCTGCTTATCACATTCCACTTCAGCCGCACCAGCAAAGAAAAACCGCACAAAAGCACGGGCTTCCGGCTTAGCCAGTGGAAGCTGCTTAAGCTTTCCTTCTAGGATAGCCCACTCTTCTTTTGCATATACAAACAGGCAATTATCTAAGCCCTTGGTGACAATAAACAATTCCCCTAATTCTTCTCTGAATTTAGCCGGCAGGATAAGACGGCCTTTGGCATCTATCGTATGCAGATATTCGCCCATCAACACGTCTCATCACCACCCTCATTAAACAACTACCACTTTACACCACTTTTCACCACTTTTATTGTAAATTCTGGGAAAATAAAAAAAATCCTTCAATTTTGCTTGAAGAATTTTCAAAAATTTTGAAATAAGGATTTTAGAACCAAAATTATAGGACCATTCTCCTATAGAACCCTAATTACGAATTAATCCAAGCCGTTCGATGACAGGCGCACCGTTCAGGCGAATTAAGAAACTGCGAAAAGATTGCTCACTTTTAAACAATGGAATCCTCTCCATTGCAAAGGGATCGCTCTCCGGTCCGGCTAGACCATAGCGAATTGTAAATGCCGCCCGGTAGCCGGCCTGCTGCACCAGTTCTTCAATTTGAAGGTTATAGGCACCGGTAGGATAGGCGAAATATCGTGCCGCTTGCCCGGTTTGTTCTTTGATCACCCGCCGCGATTCGATTAACTCAATTTTAGCCTGTTCCAAGCTTACTTGGTCCAAAGCAACATGATTAACCGTATGGGAGCCGAATACAAATCCCTCGTGCTGCAGCTGACGAACGTGATCCCAGGTCATAAATCGTTCATCTGTGCCGATTAGTCCGGTAACCACAAAAATAGTAGCAGTAAAGCCATATTTTTTTAAAATAGGATAGGCATGCGTGTAATTATCCAAATAACCGTCATCAAAGGTAATCACAACCGGCTTATCCGGCAGACGTTTGCCATGATTCAGATATGCCATTAATTGATCAGGACTGACTGTATGATAACCGTTATCTGCAAGATAAGCCATTTGCTTATCAAACTCCTCCGGCGATAAGGATAAGGCATGCTGTAAATAATCAATCTTATGATAATTGAGTATTGGAACATCAGCTAAAGCATTAGCTGATGCATTCATTCTTCCCGAAACGACTCCTGCCTCTGTACCCGCTACGGAAACGGCGATCATACCAAGCATAGCCAGTAAGCAGACAAAAATCGCTAGTCGCCGGTAAACAGTTTTCATTTCAGTTCTCCTTCCATTCCAACTATAGCTTTATACAAAAACTATTTGCAAACATCAATGATTTGTGCACCGGTAATTTGCTTTAAACGTACCGGTCTAATCGGCAGCGCAGAGTTTGCCGTACCTGCGGCAGCATAAACGATGTCATATGCGTATAGGCTCTGATCTAAATAAACAGGCAGTTTTTGCAGCAGACCGACTGGCGAAACTCCACCCGGGGTAAAGCCGGTTACAGCTTCAACCGTCAAACCGTCAGCAAATTTAATTTTCTTACAGCCAACCGCCTTCGCCAAGTGTCTGGTATTCACTTTTTTATCACCGCAGGTCACCATTACAATGGCATTATCATCAGCCATAAACACAAGTGTCTTGGCAATTTGTCCTACTGTCACCCCAAGTGTTTGAGCTGCTAATTCAGCCGTATGCGTACTGTCATCGAATAAAACGATTTTTAAATCATCATACTGCTCAATATATTGTCTAACACGCTGCAAAGGCATACAGTTCCACTCCTACTTCTTAATCTTAGCTGCCAGCAGATAAGCGCAAACACCAACGGTAATTACACTGATCACTTGGTCAGCTGTCAACTGTCCAATAAATAAAATACGATTAAGTTCCAGACTTTCCAATATAAATCGTATGGATGCCAGAAAAATAAAATAGACTAAAAATAGAATGCCCGTCCTGCCCTTGCCAGATTTGACCTGGTAAAATGCCAGAGCAGTGGCCAGCAGAAAAAAAACCAAAGAGCTAAGCGATTCATATAGAAAAAGTGGTTGAAAAAAGTCAAATTGCTCATATCCGGCAGGCCGGCAGTTAAAATCAATATAGATACTCCAGGCCAAGTTAGACGGTGCTCCGAATCCTTCCTGGTTAATAAAATTCGCGAGGCTGCCAACAGCCTGAGCTAATGCTAACCCGGGAGTAAGTATATCCGCCCAACACCACAGATTTAAATTCTTCCACTTGCTATATAAAACAATTGTAAGCAGCAGCCCAAAGGCCGCTCCTGTAAAAGATAACCCGCCATGCCATAAAGACACCATCTCCCCCGGTTGTTCGGCGTATAAGACCCAGTTCGTCATTATATAATGCCCTCGCGCGCAAATAATAGCAATAGGCACCCCGAATAAAGCAATATCCAGTATTTTTTCCGGTGATTGCTTACGCAGCCGGGCTTGAAATATCCCACTTACAATCGCGGCTACCACGGCCAATGCAAGGATCATTCCATACCAATATACATGAAAGGGACCTATAGAAAATGCAATTTTCCCCATGCCAGCTCCTATTGTTACAGCTATTCCATTAGTATTTTACATTGCCAGACAGAAAATTACCAGTGATAAATGTTGTATATCTTGTCCATCAACATAGCACAGGGAGTCCTCCCCTGTACTATGCTTTACTTTTTGTTGACGTTAATGACCATAATTCCTGCAGCAATCACGCGGTCCAGTGCAACTTGTGTATAGTCAATTTTAAGGATAACAGCTGGTGAGCTTTGCATAACACTCACCATTACATCCGGAAGAATTCCAAAAGCACTAAGCTTTGAAAAGTGCACGGCAATATAGGGATCAAAGCAAAAGATCAAAGCCTTATCTCCTTTTTTTAGCTGCGTAAGCGGAACTACATGGTCCACAGCCGCATCACCCCCTGGTTCACCAGCCAGCCAGAAGCAATAGCAGTAACGGCGATCATCCCGCTCATCACTAAAGCAGTCGCTAAGCCTCTTTCCTTGATCATGACAGCAAACTGAGCTACGCAAGGCATAAAAAGGGTAAGCGTCACTGCCGCCACCACTAATTGCTGATCAGTCAGCTGACCGGCAGACACCATATCATACAACCCTGCCGCTCCATAATCACGACGGAAAAAACCCAGTAGAAACGCTTCCGCTGCCTCACTCGGCAAGCCGATCAACTTCATTACAGGCTCTATCTGCGCAATTAATTGTACGAGCACTCCGCTCTTATCCCCTATCCACAGCAAGGAACTTGTGAGAATGAAGATAGGCAGAATTTCAGCAAAATACCAAAGCATGCGCGAATATGCTTTTTTCATAACGTTCGCTACTGCCGGAACCCTCAGTGGTGGAAGCTCCATATAAAAAGCACTGCCGCCGCTGCCGGTAAGTTTGGCACTTAGCCAGCCGGAAAAAGCAAAAATCAATACTATATAACCAAGCCAGATACCTAATGCCCTTTCGTTATGTGCCAGCAAAGATAAGACTACTCCCAATTGAGCAGAACAGGGAATCGTCAAGGAAAGCAAAAATGTAGCGATCACTCTTTCGCGCCTGGTTTCCAACGTACGAGTCACCATAACTGCCATCGTTCCACAGCCAAAGCCAAGTGCAATCGGAATAACAGCGCGGCCATTCAGCCCCAGGGCTTTGAAAAATCGATCAACAAGCATAGCAAGGCGAGGTAAGTATCCACAATCCTCTAAAAGTGCAAATGCAACAAAAAAAGTTCCCACAATTGGCAGAATAATAGCAACGGCATATCGTATACCAAGTGAGAAAAGACCATATTCGCCGATGATAAAGGATTGAAGCCACTCTGACGGAATGTATTGTTCTACCGCAGCTTCTACTATTGGTATAATCATTTGTAGAAAAAGAGTATTATTCAGATAGTCAACCAATACACCTGCACCAAAAAGCCCGACAAACTGGTATAAGCCAAAATACAGTACGATACATAACAGAGGCAGTCCCGTCAAAGGCTGGCATGTAATCCGGTCCAGCAGCTCTGACCTCCACCTTTTTTGGCCTTTTCCATACGTAACAGTCAACTGCACTACCTTATCGATAAGACCTTGCCGTTCCAAAGCGATAAGCAAGGCCGGATTTTTCCCGCTTTGTTCTGCGAAACTATCCCGGTACTGACGGATATCTTGCGCATGCCGTTCCAGAGAAAGCATGTGCTCAGCAACACGGTCTCCTTGCAATACCAGCAAGGCAGTAAGCCTTTTATTAAACCCGCAGCCAACGGTTAATTGTTTACTAATATCATGAATTGCTTTCTCTGTTTGCTCGGAAAAAAAAATAGGCTCAGGCGCTTCCCGCGACGCGACGCCGATTGCTCGTATTAAGCTTTTCATCCCTTTGTTGGCCGCTGCCGAAGCTGCCACAACAGGCAGTCCCAGCAATTCAGAGAGTTGATTGACCTGGATATGGATTCCATACTGCTCGGCTTCATCCATTATATTTAAAATAAGCAGCAAGGGGAAACCTCCATCCATGAGCTGTAATGTTGTTGCAAGCATGCGCCTAATGTTTTTCGCATCTATAATATGAATAACCAAATCTGGCTTTTCTTTGCGCAGCAATTCCAATGTGACCCGCTCTTCATCCGTAACGGCACTTAAGGAGTAAATTCCTGGAGTATCAATGACTTCATATACTTTCCCATTTATTTTTGCCTGTCCCCTGGCAACATCGACCGTCGTTCCGGGATAGTTGGAAACAACGACATATGCTCCAGTCAAATAATTAAAAATAACGCTTTTCCCTACATTGGGAGCACCTATCAGTACAACTTTAGGCAATTTTTGTTTCATACATCCTCCACTTGAATAGGAAATAGCTGTCGCTATTTTTTATTCAAGGGAACAGGTAAATATGCGCAGTAAATAATAAGACGCGTACTCTTTTGGAGTACGCGTCTCACTTACTTATTTAATCAGCGGATCAATTTTAGCAGTAATGCCTGCTTTAGGCATAAAGCCCATTAGTCTTTCAACAGCTTCGCCTTCTTTAAAGACCACCATGGTAGGAAGGCTCATAACACCATATTTCTGAGCTATTGCACGATTCTCATCAACATTTAGTTTGACAATCTTTAATTTATCGCCAACTTCGTCAGCCAGTTCATCTATTACCGGTGAAAGTTTTGTGCAGTATCCGCACCATGGTGCCCAGAAGTCAACCAATACTGGTTTTTGAGATTCAACTACTTCTTCTTGAAAAGTACCTTCATTTACACTTTGAACATTTGCCATTACAAATTCCCCCTGTCATTTAGATTTCTTTCTGTGCTATACGATTACACCGTGCTTGTACCATTATGCATGAATCATGAATTACATTTAAATTTAATTGCTCTCCCGCTTTAACAACAGAAGCAGCATCTGCCCCTGGCTGGAGCCATACGGTAGAAATACCTAATTGAGCACACTCACGCATTACCTGTTCGCCAACACGCGGTGGAACAACAACATCAACAGCATCTGGTTTTACCGGTAAGTCACCAAGAGTGGGATAGCATTTCTCGCCCAAAATTTCAGTTACACCAGGATTGACGGCATAAACATTGTAACCATTTTCTTTCATAAATTTAAAAATTTTATAGCCATACTTTTCCCGATTGTCGGTTGCTCCTACGACTGCCCAGTTTTTTAGTTGAAGTGCATCAGCAATCTTATCCAAGTCGCATCCTCCTTTTCCCACATATCGATGTTATTAACATTATATTCCTGCTCATATTGTGAGTCAACTGCTTTCCCAATATACCTGTTTTCCCTTACAATTGATGCCAATAATGAGCATCTCATCCTTATTATGAATACAATAAAAAGAGGTGATAAACTTGGCATACGCAATAACCGTTTCTTTAGCCAGCAGACGTTTACTGCTGTATCAACAGGGTCAGCTAGTCATGACCTGCCCTGTTGGCATCGGGACAAAAAGCACCCCTACCCCTACAGGAAATTTCTGCATTATTAACATTAGGCCACATCCCGGCGGCCCTTATGGCGCAATGTGGATGGGGCTCAATAAGCCCGGGTATGGACTCCACGGAACGGACAATCCGTCTTCCATCGGCGGCATGGTTTCTAAGGGCTGTATTCGTCTGCATAATAGCGATGCTGTTACTATAGCAAGAGTGGTTCCCATTGGCACTCCAGTAACAATTACGCCGACTTAACAGACGATGATTACAGCATGTCCTCGACAACAACCGGTGCAACGGGAATAGAGTTAATTGAAAAGTGACCGATCATATCGCGGGCAGTTAGCGGCTCCCAGGCAGCAATCTGCCCTGCCTTCCACGCCAGATATCCGATAATCGTTTCCGGCTTAATCCCCCGCTTGCGCATATTAGCAAGCGATAAACTCCCATGCCGTTTAGATAAGCGGCTGCCGTCCGTGCCAATAAGCAATGGGACATGAATAAAAACAGGCGGCTGAAGCTCCAACAGGCGATATAAGAGCAGTTGCCGGGGTGTAGACATGAGTAGATCCGCTCCACGAAGTACCTCTGTAATTGCCATAGAACCATCATCGACCACTACTGCTAGTTGATAGGCAAAAACGCCATCAGACCGGCGAATAACAAAATCACCACAGCTGAACTCTACAGCCTGTCTGCATTCTCCCTGCAATGCATCACTAAAACAAATTATTTCATTAGAAACAGTCAGGCGGACCGAACTCCGCCGTGACTGTTTCTGCCGTTCTTCCCGATCTTTACCAGTCAGCGTCCGGCAGGTTCCTGGATAAACATATTCGGTTTCGCCAAGGTGAGGTGCGGCCGCAACGGCGTGCAGCTCAGCTCGCGTGCAATAGCAGGGATATATTAGCTTTGCCGCTTCCAGCTTTTCAAGAGCAGCTTCATAGAAATTACGTCGCTCACTTTGATAGTATGGACCATAAGCCCCCCCGATATCCGGCCCTTCATCCCAGTCCAGGCCTAACCAGGCCATGTCCTCCAACAGCTGCTTCACATATTCTTCACGGGACCGGTCAGGATCAAGATCTTCAATCCTAAGAATCATCTGGCCCCCCTGACTGCGAGTGTGCAGCCAGGCAAGTAAAGCTGTCCAGGCATTCCCCAGATGCATTTCACCAGTCGGGCTCGGCGCAAAACGTCCTCGAATCTGCTTCAAACTCATTCAAACATCGCCACTAGTTTTCCAAACAGTTCTTTGTTAGCTTTAATCTTCTGTTCACTACCCATTACGCAAATATAGTTTTGCTTCATCGCACTCTCGATCATGTCTGCAAGATTGCGAACTGTCTCTCTTTTGGTTGAGATAATCTCGTCTCGCTCTTGCTGAATATCGCTCTGTGTAATATTGCGAATATAGTGCATGGTTGCCCGTTCGCCCTTCATCTGCGGTGTCAAGGGTGAGTCAAGCTGACTCATTGTCCCGATAATGTATTTTGTCATTTCCCTTTCGCTCACATTAAAAGTGCGCAGGAAACGGGCCGTTTCGTCATAGACCTGCAAAGATTCTTTCAAATTGGGATCACGGTAAGAACCGAACACCATGTTGCCAGTTCGCTCAAACTGAGCAAAGCCCCCATAGGCTCCCCCCTGAACACGAATCCGGTTCCAAAGGTAGTCATATCTAAGAATGGTCTCTAGCACTTTAAGACTTCCATGATACGTAAAGCCTTCACGTCTAAAGTTAGCGCCCTTTGTTACGTATTGAACTTTACCGGAAGTCATCAGCCCTTCATTTAATTTTTCCAGCTCAAATTGATAGCTAGATGGTTTAAAAGGCAGATTGCCTAGTTGACTAGTAAGCAGTTGCAGCTGATTCTCGAACTGTCCGAAGCCCTCTTCTTCACAAGTTAAGCTAATCAATAGGTTTTCCTTATTAAATATCAGTCGGGCAACCTGCTCCAGTTTCGCACTGATTTCATCTAAACGGTCTGCTACGTTTTTTTCCAGCCCAATTAAGAACTGGTAAAAGGATAATAGACCAGATTCATTATACTTAGCTACCGGAGATAAATAGGACAAGACACGGCTGGCTGCGATTTGCTGCCCGCGCCGGAATAAGCTAGTTTCCCAGTTGGCCTTCGTCTGCTGGATGACTTCGCGCAATCTTTTCTTATCACTAAACGAGGAGTTACCAGCCACTTCACCTAAAAGCTGCAATGCTTGCGGCAATTTAGTAACAAGCGCCTTCGAACGAATACGGAACTTAGGATAAAAATGCTCATCACTGGCTTTATCTGCATAGGCTAGAATATCGTAATATATCCCGCCCGTATGCAGATTAATTTCATTTGCCAATTCGCCGTACTCATGCTCATTTGTATTGATTTTTCCCAGCATTTCCGCAAGTAAATGAATATAAGGTATATCGGCCTGCGGCACTTGTCTTGTATCAAAAAGCAAATTTACATAGGCTATTTGATTTGTGAAAATGGGATGAAACAGGAGAGGAATGTTTTCTACTGCCCGTTCCACAAGCGGCAGCACTTCCGCTTGTGATTCCAAATCGGAAAGCTTCACAAGCGGTATAACTGCCAATGCTTCTTCTGAATCTGGAGTCTCCTGCCGCTGCTTTAATTTTTTAGTCTGTTCAATGATTGCTTGTAACTGTTGTTCACTTAGGCTGCTTTTATGCTTTGCTAAGGCTGCTTTTACCTCTTCTGATTTCTCCTCAGCCAAGCCAGGCTGTGGCACCAAGGTCACAACCGCTTGATGCGGATTCTCCAGAAAATATTTTTTCAGTAAAGATTCAAAATAACCTTCCTGCAAGCCTGCTTTTATCTTTGCCAACGTCGGCTCATATGCCAGGTGGAGCAGCGGATCTGCCTCATACAGCCAGCTATCCATGCATTTGATGTTATAAGCCAGCCCTTTAGGCCGTCCGCCGTAATTAGCTTCCCGCAGCTTAAACTCAAAACTGTTAACAGAGGCTTCCGCTAATTTTGCAGGAATCCCTTCTGTCACCAGTGTTTGAAATGTTTGATTGATAATCGCAATAAATTCTTCTTTGTTTGCTTGATTTGCCCCTGATACGATGATGCTGAAAGTAGGCTGCAGCAGGCTTTCTGTAAAATAGCCAAAGACCTCTTTGCCAATACCCGCATCTATCAAGGCTTTTTTCAACGGTGCCGCAGGAGTATCGAGGAGAAGATGCGCCAGCATTTGAAATGCTAAATACGATTGAGCATTATTGGCACTGCTAACGACAAAATTTAAGCTGAGCATACTCTTATCTTCTGTCGGCTCACTTGTCGACACTGCATAAGGAAAAACTTTATCTACCGGCTTTGTAAAGGCTTGCTGAGGAGTTATGGCCGATTGTATTGGCTGTTTTGCAAATTTGCTTAGGTATTCTCCATCTAAGAATTTCAGGGTATCTGCGATATCCATGTTGCCATATAAAAAGATATAACTGTTAGAGGGATGATAATATTTACTGTGAAATTCACAAAACTGTTCATAAGTCAACTCAGGAATTACTTCCGGGTCTCCTCCTGACTCAAAACCGTACGTATTATCGGGGAAAAGTATTTCAAGGATTTTGTGATCCAGTATGGCATCGGGAGATGAAAAAACACCCTTCATCTCATTATAGACCACGCCTTTGTAGGTCAGCTCGCTGTCCTTATCATCCAGTTCGTAATGCCAGCCTTCCTGCATCAGTATTTCGGGATCTTTTAACATGTTTGGGAAAAAAACAGCATCCAGATACACATCCATTAGATTCCGGAAGTCTTTCTCATTGCGGCTTGCCACAGGATACATGGTCTTATCAGGAAACGTCATAGCATTTAAAAATGTATTTAACGAGCCTTTTACCAATTCCACAAAAGGCTCTTTTAGCGGAAACTTCCTTGAACCACAAAGCACAGAATGTTCCACAATATGCGCAACCCCCGTACTGTCTGTAGGCGGAGTGCGGAACGTTACGGAAAATACCTTGTTATCATCGTCATTTTCCAAAAACAGCAATCGAGCACCACTTTTCTCATGCTCGAATAATTTCGTTTTAGAATTCACTTCGGTGACCATTTGCTCATCTAGCAGACGAAAACCGTGAATGTTTTTTCTATCTTCCAAATTCATTCCAATACCTCTTTTATCCATATTTTACTATTATCTATTCGTCATGCAGACAACCTATCCTGCTAATTGCCCCTAGGGCAGCTCTATCCTTATTTACTGTAACTTAAAACAAACTCCTGGCCCAGCCGAACATATTCCTCTAACGTATTGACCAGCCTGTGGCGCTCAGCATGGCTTACGTCAGCAATATCACGATCACCAAGTGCGGCTTGAATAATATTACGTACTTGCGTAGAGTTATATCCGAGCTTAACTAAGTTTCTTAATAATTCTTGAATCTGATGATCCATAATTACTGTCTATCCTCCTCTTGTTTCATGAAATAACATCGGTAATATACAGTATATTCATAATGGCTTCTTGAATACCAAAAAAAGCTGCTAAGTTTTACCTATTTTTTGTCGAATTAACAGGTATTTAAGTAGAAATTTATTAGCTGGTACAGTACAATAGAGTTGGAGGTGGCAGCATGCTTGATACCAGGATCGACGGTGAAAAGCTGACAATATTCATCGGGCCTGAATGTTTGGCTTTAAATTCAACCGCACTTAGAGAAGACTTATTTAATACGCTTACTACTTCATACAAGAATATTTGTCTCGATTTTTCCCAAACCCGCTTCATTGATGCCGCCGGCGTAGGTGTTATCGCTGCCACAGTATACGAAGCCCGGCGTAAAAGCCAGTCAATATCGATGTCAGGGGCGAGTGGCTCAGTCCTGCAGATGCTGATGTCTACAGGAATAGACCGCTTACTTACGAACAAAGCTATTTAATCAGGTAAAAAAGAAGCACTCTATAGAGTGCTTTATTTTTTACGCATTTTCCATTGACAATAAACCTAAGTACTATTAATATATACATTATAAGCATCAGAAATCAAAAAACATGTAACTTTGTTTATTTGATTTTTATTTTAGCCTTCCGTGTATTCATTATACAAAAAGGGAAGTGATAAATTTGCTGTCAGTTAATTCTCAACAGGATATTCCACCACGTGAACTTTCTCATGTAGGAGGAATTAACGAAGGCCTTGGCGGTGTAGATCCTTTTGCAGATGAAAATATGTTCCGGTTATTTGGTTTAATTTAAGCTGAAATAAATAAGCTCTATGCCTGATTGAACAAGGCATAGAGCTTCTATTTTTATGCAGGAAATAACATGATATTTTTAATCTGTAAGCCTACTTTATCTCCAATTGCATACTCATTAAAAGTTGAACTTCTGGCTATAACACGGACAACAATATGATTCACTTGAATTCGCCAGTCAACAGCATCACCTAAGTAAAATTTGTGAATAATGGTCCCCTGAATAGCTGTATTGAGCTCTGGTGTCAGCGTTACGTGCTCGGGACGAATCTGAGCTACCGCTTTGCCAATAAAATTATGGCTCATCGCTAACCGGAGATTAAGATCAGGAATGTCAACCTCTCCCTGGCTTACACAGGCTTCAATACTATTCACCAATCCAATAAATTCGGCTATTGTCCGGTTCACCGGGTTATCATAAATCTCTGTAGGTTGACCAATTTGCTGGATGACACCGCTGTTCATGACAACAATCCGATCCGACATTGCCATTGCCTCTGCTTGGTCATGTGTCACATAAATCACTGTTACGTTTAATTTCTTTTGCAATTCTTTTAATTCGAACCGCATACTCTCCCGTAACTTGGCATCAAGGTTACTAAGCGGTTCATCAAGGAGCAGTAAATCCGGCTCGGCTACGAGTGCTCTGGCTAATGCAACCCTTTGCTGCTGGCCTCCTGAAAGCTGACTTGGCAAGCGCTGAGAATATCCTCCCAAATAGACCATCTCTAATACTCGATTTGTCTTTTCCACAATATCACGTTTGGACAATTTTTTTATTTTAAGCGGATATGCCACATTATCAAATACCGACATATGAGGCCAAATAGCATACGACTGAAAAACCATGCCGATTTTTCTTTTTTCAGGTGGAATAAACAGCTTTCTCCCGGAGGAGCTGACAAGATCGGTGCCAATATAAATTTCTCCGGAATCTGCCCGTTCAAAACCGGCAATCATTCTGAGCATTGTTGTTTTTCCACACCCGGAAGGTCCAAGAATAGATACAAACTCACCATCGTTTATAACAATAGAAAAGTTGTTCACTGCTTTTACATCACCAAACAGCTTCGTAACCGACTCTATTTTTACCTCTGCCATTATCCTACTCCTTTATGCTTTCTAACAACTTAAATCCCAATTGCCCCTTTAGATACTTTGCGCAGTATCATATTACTTACTAAGACAATTACCAGGATGATAACTGCCAAAACTGATGCATCTTGTGGGTCCGCATACGTCTGCAGCTCATAAAGAAGCACGCCAATGGTTTTTGTGCCAGAGCCATAAAGAATAATCGACATAGTCAGTTCGTAAAAGGACGGCATAAAGACTAAAAACCAGCCCGCTACAATAGACGGGCCAATAAGCGGCAGCATAATATCGCGCAGCGACTGAAGCCAGCTTGCCCCCGAATTAAGTGCAGCCTCCTCTAAGGAAGAGTGAACTTGGTTTAGCGAGGCCGCAATAGTACGCACTGCCATTGTCAAATATTTCACCATATAGCCAACAATGAGAATGCTCATTGTTGCATACAAGTTAAGCCCGAATTCACCAGAAAACGTAATGATCAGCGCAAGTGCGATGACAATACTGGGAGTAGCTCCACCAAGTGTCGCTAATCCATCAGGCACTGCTCGCCCGTTCACCCGGGTCTTAATAAGCAAATAGGCGATAAACAGCGCAATACCAGTAGCACCGGTAGCTGCGATGGATGCTGCCTGAAAACTGTTCCACAGAGGCTCCATATACTGTTGATTCCGGATAGCTGCCAGCCAATTGGCAACAGTCAAATTGTCAATCGTTATCGGACGGGATAAAGATTTTATCATGGATGTTATAACGATAGACCCAATTGGTAAAACGATAGCAATCAAGCCATAAGTACTTGTCAGTAAAGTTAACGGCCACTTCCATTTACCCAGGTCAACGACTACCGGCCTGGTACTCTTGCCTCCAATTGTGACATAATCTTTACGGCTCAGCAGCATAGTTGATGCATAAAGGATAAAGTTGGCTGATATCATCAGGGAAACAGCCAGCGCTGTAGCATCGCGAATTCCTTTACCTGTCCCCATGTAAACATACGTTACAATTCTTGTTGTCAGTACCTCAATCTGGCCGGGCATACCAATAATGGCAGGAATACCAAAAGCTGATCCCACGCCGATAAAGACCAGAACTCCTCCAGCTAAAATACTGGGAAACATTAAAGGCAAAGTCACCTTCCACAACGTACGCAGCGGGGATGCCCCGGCTATTCTCGATGCCTCCTCCAGACTAGGATCCATTTTTTCTAATGCCCTTGAAATTGTAATGAATGCAAAGGGTGAATGAAAAATCGTCAAACACCAAATTAAGCCGCCCATACTATAAATATTAAAAGGAGCCGATGTCAAACCAAATACATGGACAAGCCATTCATTCAAATAGCCAGTATTCGGGCTGAGAAGCTGTGTCCAGGCAATAGCCCCTACATACGGCGGTATCATATAGCTGGTAATAAAGGTAGTACGAAAAAAATATTTTCCCGGTAAATTCGTCCTTCCCACCAGCCATGCCAGGGGAAAAGAAAGAAGTACACTTAAAAATGTAACAGTAAGGGAGATATAAAATGTGTTAATAAAGGCTGTCCAATTCACACTGCTGCTATAGATCGCCCGGTAGGTTGAGAAATCTACCACGCCTTCCACAACACAGCTGCGATATAATAAATACAGCATAGGGACAACCGTAAAGATAACCAGTATGCTGATTGACAAGAAGATGACTAGCCATTTCGTATCCAATGATTTCAAACTAAGCGGTACAAACTTTGTTTGCAGTTGAGTTCGATTAATCAATATAACCCCCTAAAGGGGGAGGGATCACCCCTCCCCCTCTTTTTCATTTGTCCAAAACCTTGCTTCTAAATGTCTCTTTAATTGTTTCATTATCTTTTGCAAGTTTTCCCCAGTCAGGTTTTAAGGCTGTGTTCATGAGGGATTTTAATGGCGGCGCTCCCTGTGGAGCTGCAATATCTTCTCTTACAGAGTGCATCCAGCCCTTAACCATAACCTCCTGCCCGGCAGGAGATAAAAACCAATCCAGAACAGCCTTAGCTGCCTCTTGGTTTTTACTTGTTGTAAACATAGCAATGGGACTCGGTATAACAATTGTCCCATCAACAGGATAGACCACTTTCACCGGCTCACCTTTTGCAGCCATTTTCAGAATGTTTTCCTCCAGAATAACGACTGCAAGGTATTCACCGCGAATTAATTTATTTTGAATAGCTGAATTTCCTTCTTCTACTTTTAGCCCATTTTGTTTAAGTTCTTCGAAATAATTCCAGCCGTATTTATCGGCAAGAACGCCGGCAGTCACATAGGCGGTTCCCGATAATAGCGGGCTGGGCATCGCAATTTTCCCCTTCCATTTCGGATCAAGCAAGTCCTTAAAGGATTTAGGGGCATCAGCCTCACTTACTTTTGCCGTATTATAAGCAATGATCATATTGGAAATACGTACGCCTGTCCAATATCCTTCTGCATCTTTATTAATTGTAATATTTTTACGGTTAGGAGCATCATATTGCTGCAAGAGCTTCTGCTCTTTTAATGTAAGGTAATAAGACGGATCTGCAACCATAATTAAGTCAGCTTGTACTTTTTTTGCTTCAATTTCTCCGGCAATCTTGGCCATTACTTTTTCAGTTCCTGCTTGAAACCATTGAACTTCAAGATCAGGGAACTGTTTTTTTATTGATGGTTTCATTAATTCAATAATATCAGGATAAATGGAAGTATAGATCATTACTGTGCCTGTCGGCCCTTGCCCCTTGGGAGACTCAGCAGGCTTGCTGGTACTGCCGCAGCCTGCTGCCAGCAACGTAATGACAAATAGTGCCGTAATTAATCCCCATGCTATGCGTTTTTTTTTCACAAAACACCCTCCTAAAGAAGTATAATATAGCAATACGGAGTTCCTTCCACCTCCCGGCCCATTCATTCCTACGATATTATTCTAGCAAGCTTTAATCAATCCTCCACAATGTTGTCAATATTCCGAAAAAACTATAAAATAAGAAAATACATCTTTTTGTATAGTACATAAATAAAGATAAGACTTTAATAAAGGAGCGCGTTTAATGTGCATAAAAAACTTCCCTGGCTAAAAAAAGCCGTTTTGATCTTAGGCAGTAAAACACTGCTGGCCGTAGATAAATCAATTCAAGCTTTACTAACTAATGATATCCAGGCAGCAACTGAAGTTCGTCAATTAGAACGGCTGGTTGATTCTATGTATCACGGAATTAATGAGTATTGCCTTGATACGCTCGCTTCGAGAGAATTCCCCCGCCATGAGGTGAATTTTATTGTAAGCAGTTTAAAGATTGCTATGGAATTAGAAAGAATTAGTGACTACGCCAATCAAATTGCAAAATTAGTACAAAAAAAGCTATCCCAGCAAAATACAGAAAACTTAAGGACAATTATTACTACAACCTCTGCGATGAGAGATCAAACACTGGATATGTTAAAGCAATCGCTGCAAAGCTATGAAAAAATCGATGTCGATCTTGCTAAAGCAACGATTGAAAAAGATTCTTCTGTCGATAAAATGAATAAACTGCTCTTTCGCGAAATGCTTTGCCTTGGCTCCCTTCATCCCTGGGTACAAGAGGTTATTATGGATTATCACGTTGCAATCCGTTATATAGAAAGAGTAGCTGACCGAACTACCAATATCAGCGAGCTGGTATATTACATTGTTCAGGGGCATTCACTAAAATCTGTCCCCTATAGCGAGGAGATATGGAATGATAATTGATGATTTAACTACAGTCTACCGGTTGATCATTGCTGTCGTATTAGGAGGAATCATTGGCTTTGAGCGGCAGCACCGGGGAAAAACGGCAGGCCTTAGAACGCATATACTGGTGTGCTTAGGCTCCTGCCTTGTTGCTATTTTATCTGTTAACCTATATGTCAGTGTTCAAGGTCAGACAAATGCGGATCCTGCCCGCCTGGCAGCGCAAGTTGTCAGTGGCATCGGCTTTCTCGGTGCAGGCGCCATTATGAAGGAAGGTCCAATGATCAGAGGCTTAACAACTGCTGCAAGCCTCTGGGTAGTAGCAAGTGTTGGGCTGGCAATCGGCGTAGGCGCTCTTACCGGCGCAATAACGACCAGTGTACTTGTCGTTATTGCTTTGGAAGTCCTTCCGCGAATTGATAAGCTCTACAATGATACTACGCCCTCACTTTATGATCTTATCATCAAGTCGCACGATAAGCCTGGACAGATTGGCCATGTCGGTTCATTGCTGGGTACGCTCGGAGTCAGTATTATACAAATTCACATCGAAGATTGTGAAGATAAAAAGATTCTCATTCCCCTTACTATCAAGCTGCCTGACAAATGCAAAATGGAGCAAGTTATCGCTGAGCTGACGGCAATCGAAGGCATCCTTTCAATTAAGCAGGAGAAACGAGAATAAGGTATAATAAACAAGGCATAAAGCGCAAACCGGCGCTTTATGCCTTGTATTTATCTCTTCTTTCTACGGCCGCTCATAAACTAGTTTGCCGCCGAAGAAAGTCATGACGACTTTCGTTTTATCAATTTGGATCGGATCAATTGCCAATAGATTCTGATCAAGCACTACCAAATCGGCAAATTTACCGGCTTCTATCGAACCTGTCTCTTTTTCCATGAACAGCGCATAGGCACCATTAATGGTAAAGCTTTTAATCATCTGCTGTACGGTCGCCCGCTCTTGCTTGTTTAACAGATACCGTTCATCATCCATATGAGTGATATCTTCCACTCCATAAAAACTGCCGTTATCTATATTCCGGGTTACTCCAATCTCGATTGCCAGCAGGGGATTGGGTACACGTGTAGCCGGATAATCAGAAGAAGAGGCTACGATGATATCATGATCAAAAAAAGCTCTTAGCGGGAATTCCCTATTGGCACGGTCACCTAAGAATTGATAATCCACATTATGCCACCACTTAGGTCCTTTAAATTGCCAATAAGGCTGAACACTGGCAATTACCTCAAGTTCTTTAAATCTCAGTATATCCCTCTCATCTACAAGCTGCAGATGAGTGATAATATTGCGGTAATCTCCCTGAGGAAGCTGAGAGTGCACCGCTTCCAGAGCATCTAATACCTTCCGGGTAGAACCGTCACCCGTTGAATGGACATGAATCTGTAATCCCTTCGTATTCGCCTTGTAAAAAGCCTGCTCCAGCTTTGTTGTGTCCCACAAGAACTCTCCGTGATAATGAAGTCCTTTACCAGCTTTCTCCGTATAGGGTTCGAGTAAATGACTTGTACCGCCTTCGATAACACCGTCAGTAAAAAATTTAGTAGAAATCACCTGTAAAAGCGGTGAAGTATATTGGCTGCGGATAGTCTGAATAGTAGTGATTTGCTCATCTACGTCATCTGACTGATTAACCGCCATTGCCCCCCGGACACGCAGTTGCAATTCTCCACGCTTCTCCATATCCTCAAAGGCATTGAATAGTATTTTAAAAAGCAAACTAGCCATACACAAAATACTAGTGATTCCAAAGCTATGCATTTTCTTCTGAAAGCCTGTTAATGCCTCCACGTATTGCTCCAGACTATAGGCGGGCAAGGGAACAAGCCACATGGCGCCTTCCTTTAATGTTCCCCATACTTCACCGCTGCTATCGTCTAACTCAATCACTCCGCCTACCGGCACTGCAATGCCTGGCGTTATGGAGCTATTCTGTAATGCTTTCGAATTAACCCAGAGGGTATGACCATCACTTGCCCTGATAATGATAGGAATTTCTGTTGTTATGGCATCAAGGTATTCTTTGCGTGGTCCCTTCGTTGCTTCCTTGCCGCTTAGCACATCCCATGACCAGCCCCTGCCATATATGGTAGAGGTTTTGGGATTACGGGCATAAAAAGCTTTTATAGCTTCAATATATCCTTCTAAAGTACTTATATTTGCCAATTGTACTTCATATAGCTCCAACAGAGATAAGCCCGGCGGATGAATATGCGTATCGATCAGTCCCGGTATTACCATTTTACCGCCTAAATCAACCATTTTGGTTTTTGGGCCGACATATTGCTGTGTTGCTATCTTACTGCCGGCAAAGAGTACGATATCTCCTTTTACGGCAATTGCCTCATGGATTGTATCCTGCTCATCTGCAGTATAGACCACTCCATTTGTTAATACGATATCTGCAAAGACCGCTTCCGCCACTACCCTCACCTGCCTACAATTCTTCTTATCAGCAATCATCCAGTCGATCTTAACTATACATTATAGTACAGTTTATAAACAGCCACAAGCAGTCTACCTAGGGTATAAAAATCACCTGTTCAACCATACTAACTAGCAGTAAAGGTGGTGTTGGATTTGGAAGATCGGTTTGAACGCGGCTTTATTGCCGGTGTAAGCGGCGGAATTATCATGAACATCTGGTCATTTATATCCGGCTATATTCAGTTCACTGATTTACGTATGGTAGACTGGGCAGGAATAATGTTCTTTGGACATACGCCTCCCTTTACGCCGGTCGAAAGTGTAATCGCCTTTTTCCTGCAGTTAGGATTCTCCGGATTTCTTGGCGTGGTATTTGCCTATCTCATTCCTATGCTCACAAGCAAAAGCTTGCATTTTAAGGGTCTAGTATTCAGCTCTGCTGTTTGGTTTTTCATTTATGGAATTACTACCCTATTTCGGGTTCCAGGTCTAGTCCCTGCCCCCGCAGGAACCGTTGTTTCTAATCTGATATCGGCACTTCTGTTCGGCTTCGTTACATCGTATGTTTTGAAACAGTTTTATGCTCCAGCCCCATTCCCCATTGCAACTAAAATGACTGCCGTTCCAGCAATGAAACCGGTAAAGAAAAACGATGATCCAGCTAAACGGGATAAAAAATAAGGCAACATACAAACTTTAAAGGCAGGCTGCTTTAGCCTGCCTTTAAAGTTTGTATGTTAATTATTACCTAAAATCAACGCCAATATTGCGATTCCCCCGAGCGTTCGCATAACTTCCTCATGATGATCTTTCTCACGTTGCTGACGCTCTTTCCAGTCTTGTTCTCGCTCATTTTCCCGCCGTTCCATTTCGCGTTCATGCCGCTTGTTTTCTTCCTTTATGCGATGATCGCGATCCCGGTCATGGTCTCTATCCCACTGTTCATATCGCTGATGTTTATCATTATGCCGTGGAGATGCCTCGATTACAGATGCTCCCAGACCGACTTGCATAAGACCGATCATCGAAAAAATCACGATTTTTTTTGTAATACTTTTCATAAATAACCTCTCCCTTTTTTAAATTTGATTTATATCAGAAATGACTAGTTAGTCAACTATGTATATAGCAAAGTGTCCTAGCGCGATTACCCCCTTGTTGCGAAAACCATTTTATATTAACGAGGGAGCGCAGCCATCATTGCTGCAACTACGTCCGCCTCGCATTTGTTTGTTGTCATCTGATAAATTTATTATATATCCCATCTTTTAGAATTTTTTTAGAAAAACTTAGCATATTAGAAAAAACTTGGCTTGCACCAAGTCCTTTCGGACGTAGGTAAAAGCCTACGTTGTTCTGATGCACGCCAATTAGAAAGTTATCTTTTCTGATAAGATCAAAAAAAAACTGCCATCCAAATGGACAGGCAGTCACAAAAGATCATTTCTATATGATTTCCAAGGGATTGCGATCAACAAAGGCGTCTATATTGATAGATAGCGAGGTAGCCATAATGGTTCTCGTAACTTGTTGATCTACCGGAATGTCAAACCCACACTTTTTTGTGTCTACTAGTATTTTAAGTACTGCTCGCCTGCATCCTGCTCAATAGCAGCTTCCATCAATTCGCTCCACTTTAGATGGTTTGGATCTTCCCGGCTAAACTGCAAAAACAAATCAGCAACTGCTATGGCTGCCTTCTGCTCACTTATTGTTAATCCAGCTGCCAGCAACGCTGCAGCGTCCTTTCCTGCCTGTAATATCAGTTCTTGCCGCTTTGCCGGAAGTAAGCCAACAATGGCCGGCACAGTAAGTGCTAGTTCGAGCTGCTTGGACGTGAGTGTCATCAGAACCTCCTTAACCACCTTCATTGTTGGTAACTGCATAGTGACACTTCTATTTTAGCGCTGAATTATTAATTTTTGCTTTAGTTAAGCGGATTCATAAAAATAGACTGATAGGAGCTAAATTGCTTCCTGAATAAAATTCGCCATATCATACAAATAGTATATATAAGAATGAATAAAGCGGAGGACTAAAATGACTATACATAATCATACTCCCTTATGTTCCACCGAAGTTGGCAGTTTATGGACACAATATCAAAATGACAGCCTCGCGGTTTGTATTCTCAAGCATATGCTCCAAAATATTGAAGATACGGATATTAAAGAAGTTGTTCAATTCGCCCTTCAGGTTGCCGAAAACAATCTCACCCAAATTACGTCTCTCCTGGCAGGCTCGCAGTTCCCAATTCCCAAAGGCTTTACCCAGGATGATATTAATCTCAATGGACCGAGAATTTTTTTGGATGCCTTTTATTTATACTATCTAAAGCATATGTCCCGCCTGGGTTTAGCAGCATATTCACTATCTTTGTCATTAGCGGCCCGAGGAGATATCCGGAACTTTTATCAAAACTGCCTTCATGCTTCAATCGAAATAGATAATAAGGTAACGTCTAGTATGTTATCGAAAGGAATTTATATCCGCGCTCCTTATATACCGCCTGATGACAAAATTGAATTTGTCAGTGACTCAAGCTATTTAGGAAGTATCTTCGGTAAGAAAAGACTGCTTAATGCTATTGAAATAGGTAATCTTTTTTCAAATCTGCAAGCAAATATTATCGGAGAAGCGTTAATGACCGCTTTTGCCCAAGTAGTAACCTCTCAGGCCATAAGAGAATATCTGTTGCGTGGGAAAGAGATTGCAAACAAACATGTCCAGCTATTTTCCGCTTCCTTAAAGAGCAGCGATCTACCTGCCCCGAGCCAGCTTAATACAATGATCGCCCCTTCGACTACAGCTCCTTTTTCAGATAAGCTGATTCTTTTCCATGTGACCGTCATGATAGCTGCAGGTATCGGCAATTACGGACTTTCTATGTCGACTAGTCAGCGTATGGACTTAACAATTAACTATGCCCGTCTCTTGGCAGAAATAGGTCTTTATGCAGAAGATGGTGCCAACTTAATGATTACAAATAAATGGCTGGAAGAGCCTCCTCAGGCGATTAACCGGGTAGAATTAGCACTTTCCGCAAAAAAATAAACCATATTTCCTGCCACTATTTTCCACTACTGTTAATGCATATTGCTTCCGCTGTCTGGTAAAACTGAAGTTGTACATTTCCTCCTCCATCCACCCACTTAACTGGCTTAATAGCCGGTTATTTTTTTACCATCGCAGATTAAGCATCACAAGGAGGTTCACTCATGCCCACTTATCGAGTTTTCGTCAATAAAAAAGCCACCGGAAGTTTTGTTACAGGAACCAAACCGGATGACGCATATATAAACGCTGCAAGCTCCGTCTCGCTTAGCGAAGATGATGATATCCAGCTTGCAGAAGTAAAGTCATCCTCTATGGAACAAGATCTATAAGGATTTCAACAATTAACGTAACATGTAGTCAATATTGTGCATACAATATCATAGCCCACCTCTCATTACTGTTGCCAGAGTGCCTGCAGCTATGCAGCCTCTGGTTTTTTTCTTCAATTTGCAACGGCGGCAGGACGTTCCCAGCAGTTAGGCCAGCTTTTCCCCTCATCGGGAACTGCTTTGTATAGTAGACAGTCGGAAGACGTAAGCTTTCCTCTTCACTGGACAAATTTATACCCCTATCACAAGCTGTCTAACTGGAAAACGGCTAGCCCAAAGCTACGTTACTAAGAAATAACCGCATCTACTGCCGCCTTTCAAACGAAGGCGGCTTTTTTGTTTTCCCGCCGCTGGTGCCCCGCCTTCCTATTGCCTCCCGGTTAGTGAAGAGGCCTACCGTGGCCGCGTCCCCTGGCCGCTCCTTAGCTAGCAGTCCTCACTTCCCCTTGAATTTCAATTGCGGCCCACAGCTTGGATGGCAGCGTAGCGTAGTTTCATTTCCTTCCTCTTGGTAAAATTAAATGTTGCATAATACAACCTTTGTAGCATACAATACAACTAAGGAGGTGAACTCATTATGAACGACAACTCACAAATTAAAACATTACGCCATGACATGAGGCTTCTAGCCCGCAAAATGGAGCTTATGACCAAAGGCGAAGCTAGTTGCTGCGGCATCACCCTAACTCAATGCCACCTCCTGACGGAAATTGGCTGGGCAGGTGCGGCATCGCTCAATACCCTCTCCGAACGTCTGGGCGTTGATAAGAGTACCATGAGCCGCAATATCGATATTCTGGTCAATAGCAATTTAGTCAGCAGAACAACGGACCCAGACAACCGGCGGGCCGTCACCATCACCTTAACTGACGAAGGTCAAAAGCTCTTCACACAAGTCGAAGCCAGCATGACGCAGTTCTACGAAACATTTTACAACGCCCTACCGGCTGACAAACGTAGTCAGATACTGGAAAGTCTGGAACTGTTGCTGACAGCCATCCCCGCCGGGCGCTGGTGCTAACCGGAAACGATACGTATTAAGGAGGCAAAACAATGGAACA
Source organism: Anaerospora sp. (assembly GCF_032013335.1). Lineage (NCBI taxonomy): Bacteria > Bacillati > Bacillota > Negativicutes > Selenomonadales > Sporomusaceae > Anaerospora > Anaerospora sp. The sequence continues at coordinate 98,583 of NZ_DALZUO010000014.1, forward strand.
GATTCGCGAAGAGGTAAGGAAAAAATATGCGGCCGCTATCACCGAAACCCAAAGCTGTTGCAGTGCTGATCGCTCCTGCAATCCGGTAACCGGTAACCTCTATCAGACTGCTGAACTGGATGGACTGCCAGCAGACCTAGTAGCTTCTTCTTTCGGTTGCGGCAATCCCACTATTCTGGCAACCCTTCATGCCGGTGAAACCGTACTCGACCTAGGAAGCGGCGCAGGCTTGGATGTGCTACTCTCCGCCAAGCGGGTTGGTTCCTACGGTAAAGCCTACGGCCTGGATATGACCGATGAAATGCTGGCAGTAGCCAGAGCTAACCAAAATCGTACTGGTATAAGCAACGCCGAATTTATTAAAGGCCATATTGAAGCCATTCCTCTGCCCGATCATTCCATTGACGTCATTGTCTCCAACTGCGTTATCAATCTTTCCGGCGACAAAGACCAAGTACTTGCCGAAGCATACCGGGTCTTAAAGCCCGGTGGCCGCCTAGCCGTATCCGACATCGTATTGACGCGGCCGTTGCCACCCAGCGTCCAACAAAGTCTATCCGCCTGGTCAGGTTGCGTCGCCGGAGCGTTAAGCGAAACGGATTACCGCCACAAACTCGAAACTGCTGGTTTTAACGATCTAGAAATAGTCACCACCCGCATCTATGATTTTACCGACGAGCGAGGCGCGCAATTCTTACCTGATCTGCAACCAGAGGACCGGCAGGCGCTCAACGGCTCACTAATTAGCGCCTTTATCCGGGCAAAAAAACCAGTTACTCCGTTAACTCCTGGTACTGACTTTATCTTACGCCCGGCTAAACCGGCTGATCTTACCGCCATCGAATGCCTGCTAGCTGCCAGTGGCCTCCCAACCGAAGGTGTGGCTGATCACTTACCTACCTTCTTTGTAGTCGACATGGGAGGTGTCGTTGGCGTCATCGGCCTAGAACTGGCCGGAAAGGACGCCCTCCTGCGTTCGTTGGCCGTGTCCGGCAGTCAACGTAAACAGGGCCTGGGTAGTGCATTATTTAATCATGCTGTTGACCAGGCCCGCCAGGTCGGAGCTACCACGGCCTATCTCTTAACCAACACGGCCGACCAATTTGTTGTCCGCTGGGGTTTTACCCCTATCAGCCGCGGCGAAATCCCGAATAGCCTGCTAACAGCCTCAGCCCTATCCACGGCCTGCCCAGATAGTTGCGCCTGCTTACAAAAAATACTGTAACCCACTATAAGTAACCAGTTACTTTTTCCTTCTGACATCTCTGTCTTATCAATAATCAATGAAATGGGAGCGATGAGTATATGAAAAAAATGCAAATATTTGAACCGGCCATGTGCTGCCCTACCGGCTTATGTGGCGTCGGTGTAGACCCTGAATTGCTCAGAATCTCTGCCGTACTCAATTCCTTAAAGAAAAACGGCATTAAAGTTGACCGCTTTAACCTGACTGATGCTCCAATGGAATTTGTCAATAATCAAGCTATCAATCAGTTTATTAATACACACGGTGTGGAACAACTTCCTGCTACCGTCGTTGAAGGTGAAATTGTCATCACCGGCCGCTATCCGACCAATAAGGATTTTATCGACATTCTTCAGATCTCAGCCGATGTCCTCGGAGAGGCCCCTGCTACAACCTGTGACAAACCGGAAGACGAAGGCTGCTGCGGTTGCAGCGACGGCAAATGCTGCTAATGAAGCATACCTTGTAAACAATCGGAGGTAAAGACCTATGAAACTGTTTAATCCCCAAGCCATCCCATTGACCAAATATCTGTTTTACACCGGCAAAGGCGGCGTGGGAAAGACATCAACAGCCTGCGCCACCGCCGTAACTTTAGCAGACAGCGGTAAACAAGTACTACTCATTAGCACCGACCCCGCTTCCAATCTGCAAGACGTATTTAGTACTGAGCTAACCGGACAAGGCGTTTCCATCGAGGCAGTTCCCGGCCTGGTGGTCGCCAACTTAGACCCTATCCAGGCGGCAGCCGAATATCGCGAAAGCGTCCTTGCCCCTTATCAGGGCAAACTCCCCGCGGCTGTGCTCGCCCATATGGCAGAACAGCTTTCGGGTTCCTGCACAGTAGAAATAGCTGCTTTCAACGAGTTCTCCCGCTTTATTACGGATGCAGCATTAGCACAGCAATACGATCACATTCTCTTTGATACCGCACCGACCGGTCATACCTTGCGCATGCTGCAACTGCCCTCCGCCTGGAGCAACTTCATCAGCGAGAACACACACGGCGCATCCTGCTTAGGTCAGCTGTCCGGCCTGGAAAGCAAAAAGGCCATGTATAAGCAAGCGGTAGAAACACTGGCCGACAGCCTCCAGACTACCCTCATCCTGGTATCCAGACCCGAAGTCTCCCCACTTAAAGAAGCGGCACGGGCCTCCCAGGAACTGGCCGAGCTTGGTGTTACTAATCAGGCCATGGTGATTAACGGTGTATTAGCTGCCTATGACGATAGTATTTCGGAAAGCTTGTACCGCAAACAACAACAGGCGTTAGCCACCATGCCCCCGGCGTTAGTTGCCCTTACCACCTATCATATACCACTCAGGGCTTATAATATTACCGGTATCGACAACGTCCGAGCCTTCCTGACCCAAGACCATGCTACACTGCGCGACGAAGTCATTCAGTCCCAATCCATTCCGAAACTCAGCGACGTGATTGAAGACCTTTACCGATCCAATAAAAAAGTAATCTTCACCATGGGCAAAGGCGGTGTCGGTAAAACCACCATGGCCGCAGCTATTGCCTTGGGCCTTGCTGCCAAGGGAAAAAATGTCCACCTTACCACGACTGATCCGGCTGCCCACCTACAGTTTGTAATCAGCAAAAGCACGAATATTACTACAAGCCGTATTGATGAGCAAACCGAACTAAAAAAATACCAGGAGGAAATCCTGGCAAAAGCTCGTGAGACCATGTCTGCCGAAGACGTTGCCTATGTAGAGGAAGATTTACGCTCCCCCTGCACCCAAGAAATTGCGGTCTTTCGGGCCTTTGCCCAGATTGTAGAAAAGGCAGAAGACGAAATCGTCGTCATTGATACCGCACCAACTGGCCACACCTTGCTGCTTTTAGATGCCACCCAAAGCTACCACAAGGAAATTGAGCGTACCCATGGAGACATCCCCGAAGAGGTAAAAAAACTGCTGCCCCGGCTGCGCAATGCCGCTGAAACTGAAGTCATCATTATTACCCTGGCCGAAGCCACGCCAGTATATGAAGCACTGCGCCTGGAGGAAGATTTAAAGCGTGCAGGCATTGCCACCAAGTGGTGGGTCATTAATGCCTCTCTCTACCGCACCGGAACGACTAACCGCCTGCTGGCAGCCAAGGCCAGTCATGAAATTGAATGGATTAACAAGGTCAACCAGCATGCTAACGGTCACTTTGCCGTCATTGCCTGGAGCGCTGCCGATATTAAGGATGAATTGCTGTTGACCTTATAAATAGCTAAAATCACCGATTAAATAAACACAGCGAACGCCGGGATAACCTCCCGGCGTTCGCTGTATTGCATTTAGGCGCGATCATCTTCATCCTCTTTTATTTTGAACTGTCTGGAATACTGGCTGTAGCCACCTGACAAATTCAAAACCTGTTGGAAACCGTGATTCAGTAAAATATTCTGCGTGGCGTTGCCAGTCACCCCTTTATTGCAATAGGTGACCGTCAGAGCGGCCGGATTAAGCGTTGCCAATTCTTCACGGATGCGTTCCTGCGGCAAATTGTGCGCTCCGGCTACATGACCAGCCTGATACTGCTTGGCTACGCGGGCATCGATCACTTGCACCGCTTCCCCTTGCTCCAGTTTTGTTTTAAGCTCGGCTGCCGTAATTAGGCCCCGTTGCCGCTCCAACGCATTTGTTAGCACCATACCAGCATACATAACCGGATCTTTAGTTGTGGCAAAAGGCGGCGCATAGGCCAAATCCAGATGGAACAAATCCTCTGCCTTCGCCCCGAAGGTAATAGCAGTTACCAGTACGTCCAGCCGCTTGTCTACGCCAGCCTTTCCGATGACCTGCGCCCCTAGCACCCTGCCGCTCACCCGGTCAGCCACCGCTTTCATGACCATTTCCTGCCCATGAAAATATTCCGGCTTGTCCGGCTTGATAATATGGCAAACTACGGCCTCATAACCTTCTCGCTTAGCCTCTTTCTCCGTCAATCCAGTCTGGCCTACTGCTAGGTCAAACACTTTAAAAATACCTGTGCCCAGACCGCCTCGGAAGGTTAAATTTCCACCGGATGCCTGATCACCGGCAATACGGCCCATCTTATTGGCCGTTGAGCCTAGCGGACGATAAAAAGGTTTGCCGGTAATGAGCGAGTAACTTTCCGCACAGTCGCCGCAGGCATATATGTCCTCGATATTTGTCTCCATCCGCTCATTGACCTGTATAGCACCGGTAGGCCCTAGCTCAACACCCGCCCGACGGGCCAACTCCACATTCGGTTGGACACCTGCCGCCAGAATAACCAAATCAGCAGCTAATTCTCGGCCGCTTTTCAGCACTACCTTGTTGACTAAAGGTATTCCCTCCAGACGTGTTACGGCATCCTGAACGATAAGTTCAACACCTTGCTGCTGTAAATAGTCGGCCACATATACGGCCATATCTGCATCTAGCGCTGGCATGACATGCTCCGCTACTTCCACCACGCTCACCCGGATACCGCGGGCCGTCAAATTCTCTGCCATTTCCATACCGATAAATCCAGACCCGACCACCACCGCCGTCTCTGGCTTGGCTGCCAATACCTGCTGACGGATGCGGTCGGAGCTTACCACATTGCGCAAATGAAACACGTTACCTTTGTCGCTGCCTGCAATCGGCGGACGCACGGCCTGCGCCCCACTGGCGATAATCAGCTTGTCATAGCTATCGCTAAACTGCTGCCCGGTCGCCAAGTTCTCCACCATCAGCGTTTTGGCCCGAGAATCAATCGCCAGTACCTGGTGGCCAGTCAACACATCCACATTGTATTTTTGCTTGAAAAACTGCGCATTGCGTGGAACCAACTGTTCCCGTTCCTCAATATCCGTACCGATATAATAAGGCAAGCCACAGCCTGAGTAAGAAACATCCTGATCGGCATCAAAAATAGTAATTTGCGCTGCTTCGTCATTTCGTCTTGCTTTGGCGGCCGCCGAAGTTCCTGCAGCCACCCCACCAATAATGACAATTTTCATGTGTTGCACTCCCTATAAAAATAATAGTAGTCCCGCTCTTAAAAGGTCCAGGCAATAACTGGGCGTCTATATTTTATATTGTATGATACAACGGTTGTATTGAGCAATACAAATTTAACACAGGGCAATGGGTCGGAGTATCACAATAACTATCAAGTATCCATTTTTTCCTGCTTTATCCGGACTGACAAAGAAGCAGCACGTTTGCAACGTACTGCTTCCTTACTACCAATCCAAATGACAACCAAGTCACGCCCTCGAATATCTCCAATAGATGGAACTGCCAGTGTGTTGGCCCCAATCGCAGCTTGCAAACTCTTAATTGCAGTCGCCCTCGGACCTAGCCAAACATCAACATTTAACCGTTTTACGCTTGTCATCCTCTTTTCTACGGCTGGAACCCTTGGTCGGCGGTTCTGCTAATTGCTCTTCTCGTATACAAGTTGAGCTACGTTTCCAAACGATTAGGCCACTCTGCTGTTCACGTTACATACAGCACCTATATCCACTCTATACCACTGGGAAAACGCGAAGCATTAAAAGAGCTAGAAAAGCGTTTTAAAAAGTAAAAATGTTTTATGTTGTTTGATGTTGTGCAATGCGATTAAACTATGCTCAAATATCCAAAATTTAACCTATTGGACACAACTATGGACAATAGGTTACATAAAAAGCGCCCCCACAATACCTGTGGAGGCGCTAATTCATTGGTGACCCACGTAGGAATCGAACCTACAACCTACTGATTAAGAGTCA
>NZ_DALZUO010000015.1:0-92051 GCF_032013335.1 Anaerospora sp.
ATACGCCGAAAGTACTTGGCTGGAAACGGCCTGGGAGGATAGGAAGTCGCTGATTGAAAAAAGCACTTACGAATGTAAGTGCTTTTTTGCTTTGTAAAGAGCGTAGCTGCTTGGCGCAAATGATTAAGAAAGGCTCTGATGGATTGCATCAGAGCCTTTCTTTTAGCAGTGCTTATAATAATTGACACCATCAATGATTTCCTGGCAGATAAGTCCCTGCACTTCAAGATGCCGTAGATGGGCACGAGCCTCGCCGGTGGCAAAGAATTTTTGAGGCGGGGGAAACTGATCCCAAGAACGGTAGCTCATGTCCCAGGTCATGTGTCCGGCTACCTGATAAGCCGTGAGGGGGCCAGCCGACAAGATAGTAAAAGCTTCATCAAGGCGGTGTTGGTGATGTTGTTTTAGTTCGGTGATCCTTCCCTGGCAGTCGGTAAAGACGCGACGATGTCCTGGTAATACAAGCTTGATGGCAAGAGGTTCAATTTTATTCAAGGAATCGAGAAAACTTCCTAGCGGATTGCCTGTATCCCACCAATGCGTAATATTAGGGCTAATATCGCCTAAAATATGATCGCCTGAGAAAAGAAGTTTTTTATTGGGTTCATATAGGCAGACTTGTCCGGGAGAGTGACCTGGAGTTTCGATACAGGTCAGATGAAAGTCGTCAATGGTAATTACATCGCCATCTTTTACAATGGTGAAGTCGATTGTTTTTGCTAATGAGCCTTTGTAGCCGGGATGGCGTTCAATGGCTTGCCGTGCTTCTTCAGAAGAAAATCCGTTGCGGCAGGCTGCATTAAATAAATTGTCCCATCCTGATTTAACAGTAGCAAATTGATTAATAATTGCAGCATCAGCAGCGCTGGCATAGACAACGGAAGAGGGAGCCTTGATATCAGGAATCAGGCCTGAATGATCGGAATGCATATGAGTAATAAAAATATCTGTTAGTGAGAGATCAACCTGCAGCTCTTCCAGCCCTGTGCGTAGAGCCTGCAAAGCTTCCGGTATCCGTAGTCCTGTATCAATTACCAGGCTGCGTTCAGTTCCTTTAATAATATAACAATTCGTTGCTTTTAGCGGATTCTTTGGAATCGGAATTTCTAGACGGTATAAACCAGGTATAACTAGTTCAGCCAACAAGTCCACTCCTTTGGTGCAATAAATAGCTTAGATAGTAGTATTTTCGTTTCGGGATTTTCTGATTCCTGCGTATGTTACCAGTTCTTTTTTGCAGGAATCAGTATTTCAATCAAGCGGGAGAACTGGCGCAAAAAAGGAAGGACTAATAAGGAGGAAATGACATTAAAGAGTGTATGGTACATGGCAATTTGACTAGGAAAGTCAGAAGAGAAGCGAGCAGTAAGCGTTGTCATTATGCCAGTTAACGGTAAAAAAAGCAGTACTCCCAGGACATTTAATAATACATGAGACAAAGCGACACGTTTAGCTGCGGTAGGTGCTACGGCACTGACTACTACTGAAGAAAGGCAGGAGCCGATATTATTCCCGTACACAATATAAGCCGCTGTTGTAAGATTGATTAAATCCTCATCTGCTAATGCCATTAGTATAGCAGTTGCTGCACTGCTGGATTGACAGAGAAAGGTTGTTAAGATTCCCGCAGTAATTCCATGAAAGGCATTCGTTTCGGCGAGCGAGATTACATAGAGTAATGTATCCATATCCGGCAAGCTGCCAAGACCCAGCGTAAGCAAGGATAGACCGCTGAACATACTGAGCAAACCGGTTAATGTGAAGCCAACGTAACGGGAGCGTTTAGGGATAGATAATAACAGGCAAAGAACAAGAAATGGGATAAGGTATTCTACCGGCAAGGAGAGTGTTAGCAACTGAACAGTAGAGCAGGTTCCAATGTTGGCTCCCAGAATAATACCCAGCCCATTGCGAAAAGATAAATACTCGGCACTGACCAGACTAATCGTAATTAGAGAGACGGCAGTGCTGCTCTGAAAAAGTGCGGCAGCCGCAGTACCTACCAAGATACCTCGCAAGGGAGTGTTGGTAGCAGTGCGCAAGAGAAGCTGCAGCCTTTTCCACAGCAGCAGCTTCAGCCCATAGCGAATAGTAAATATTCCGCTGAGCAGCATGGTTACACCGGTCACAATCGTCAAAATCCCAGTCACACTTTACACCTCCTTGGTTTGCTGTTTAACAGCATATTTTCAAAATATATGTTTCCGCAAGAGGTTACTTGTATGGATATAAAAGGAAATTAGCTAATCTAAAGCGAAAAATTAAGAGTATATTGGATAAAGCAAGCAAAGGGGGAGCATTATGTCATCTGAATTGCAGCTTACCTACCTGGATCATAGTGGCTTTATTGTGGAAACCGAGCAGCAGGTGCTGGTTTTTGATTATTATCGTGACAGTGCCAAAGTTACACCTGAGCACCTAACCAAGGGAAAACCGGTGTGGATATTTTCTTCTCATGCTCATGCTGATCATTTTAATCCACAAATTGCTGCCTGGCAGGATAACGTAACGAAGTATATATTGAGCAGTGACATTCGCCAGGCAGGAGGATTAAGCAATGTCGCAGCTGATAAGCTTATTTACATGAACCAGGATGAGCAGAATAATCAAGGGGACTTGCAGATCAGTACCTTCGGTTCTACTGATGAGGGAATATCTTTTTTAGTTGAGGTAGACGGATGGCGAATCTTTCATGCAGGTGATTTAAACTGGTGGCACTGGAAAGGCGATACTGAGGAGAATCTTCAATTTGCAAAGGACGGATTTTTCCGGGAAATGGATAAACTCGGCGGACAGTCTTTCGATGTGGCCTTCTTTCCAGTGGATAGCCGCCTGGAAGAGTACCGCGAGCTTGGCGTCAGGGAATTTTGTAAACGGACGAATGTCCGGCAATTAGTAGCTATGCATTTGTGCGGGCAGGCGTGGATACCTGATGAGACTTTTATTACAACTCACCCGGCTGTAGCTGCCTGGAGTCCCAACACCCCAGGAGATAAACTTAGCGTACTCAAATAGGTGAAAAGCACTCATCGGGTGAGTGCTTTTTCATTTTCAAGTAGAATTTAGTTGTTCTAGCAGGGATGACAAGCCCTATGAACGAATAAGATAATAAGTAAATCACAATCCGAAAGGAGCGAATATATGAATCGAACGTGGTTTTATATTTTGGCTGTTATGATTGTCGGCAGCATGGTGAAATATCTTTTGCCTAATCCCTTGTTTTGGGTAGTTATAGACCTGGCTGTACTTGGTGTTGCCTACCTTATTTTACGGCGTCAGCCCTATATTGATATGCGACATTCTATGATTTTTTTAGGCGGTCTCACGGCAATTAATGTACTGGGGGACCTTGGAATTATGAGTAGAATGATGGAGAATATTGCATTGCTCGCTTTGCTGGGATGGATGTTTTTTGGCGGAGGCCGATAAGCATCATAAATGCTGATTGAGAAGAACCTCTGCAGGATAAGCGGAGGTTCTATTTAATTTGCAGAAATTAAATAGAACTGGATATAATGAAAAAAGCACTGGTTAAAGGAGAGCTATGATGAGCATTGTGGTACAAGCCCGCAATTTAATGAAATATTATGGTGATTTTCAGGCTGTAAAGGGCATTTCCTTTGAGATTAATAAGGGGGAGTGCTTTGGCTTTCTTGGTCATAATGGCGCAGGCAAGTCAACAACAATGAGAATGATCTATGGTTTATCGACTGTGCAGCAAGGCAGTCTGACTGTTTTTGGTGAGCAAATTTCTTTGACCCCACCGAGGATAAAGGCGCGTATGGGAGTGGTTCCTCAGGAAGATAGCCTAGATCCTGATTTAACAGTGCTGGAAAACCTGGAGGTATATGGGGGATTCTTCGGACTGTCTGCCAATGAATCACGGCAGCGCGGTCGTGAATGGCTGGATTTTATGGGACTGGAGGATCGGGGCAGTGCGCGGGTAGCTTCGCTGTCCGGCGGTAATCAGCGCAGGGTGGTTATTGCGAGGGCGTTGATTAATAATCCTGAAATCGTGATACTGGATGAACCTACTACAGGGCTCGACCCGCAGGGCCGCAGGCTTGTGTGGCAAAAACTGCGGCAGCTAAAAGAGCAGGGGGTAACCCTTATTTTGACAACACATTACATGGAAGAGGCAGCGCAGTTATGTGACCGTCTGGTAGTCATGAATGATGGATTGATTTTGGCTCAGGGACATCCGGAAGAGCTGGTGCGGCAGCATGCAATGTCCTATTGCATTGAGGTGCGGCTGCCATTAGAAGTAATTCCGGCTGACTTACCCGCTAAGGTACAAGCTGCCGGCGGAGTAGTAGAATATATGGCAGATGGATTATTTATTTATACAGAAGACGGGCAAACGGTGTGGCAGCAATTGCCTGAGTGGGGGTTAACACAGCGGGCCTGTTATTTAAGAACATCTCATTTGGAAGATGTATTCTTAAAGTTAACAGGGCGGAGGGAGGAGTAGCCTTATGTGGAGAGTTCTTAGGCGTCATATGAAGGTCTTTAGCCGTATATGGTGGACGAATACGATGTTTAACTTTCTAGAGCCAATTTTGTATATGACGGCAATGGGATTTGGACTGGGTGCTTATGTGCAGAGTATTGATGGTATCAGCTATGCCCAGTTTATTGCGCCTGGCTTTATTGCTTCGTCAGGAATGTGGGCATCTACTTTTGAATGTACGTATGGCAGTTTTGTCCGGTTACAGTTTGAAAAAACACTTCACGCGATGTTGGCAGCACCACTGACGGTGGCTGATGTAGTATGGGGGGAAATACTGTATGCAACGGTAAAAAGCTTTTTTTATGGAACGGTAATATTAGCTGCAATTGCATTACTGGGGCTTGTACAATCCTGGTGGTCTATCTTAATATTACCGTTTCTGGCATTACCGGGTATGGTCTTTGCACTGCTGGCACTATCGTTTACCGGCTTTATCAAAAATATTGACCATATTAATTATTATATTACGATTTTTTCTACGCCGGTTTATTTATTCTCCGGCATATTCTTTCCGCTTGACTCCATGCCTTTACTAGGGAAAGCAGCTATTTGGCTAAATCCACTGTATCACAGTGTAGAGGTATGCCGTTCCTTGGTTCTCGGACATGTTTCAATGGGGTTACTGCCTCATGTAGCGGTATTGGCAATGTGGGTAATCGTACTTAGCTGGCTCCCGGTCAAGCTAATGCGCAATCGATTAATCAATTAATAAATAATACTGCCTCTAGAGTTATGGTGATTCAGCCTTAACACTCCACTGTCAGTAATATTTATTCACAGCAGGGATATTCTACAGTATATGGAATAATTTTGTAGATGATGAAAAGGGAGGTATGGAGATGGATAATCAGGTGAGTAATGCTTTTCAACTCTTTTTTAAGGAGGCGCCAGGGCATGCAAAAGGCTGGATGGAAGCTGTTCAGAATGTAGACAAGGCGAGTGCTCTTGACCGCAAAACGGAAGAACTGGCTTATATTGCTGTCTTAGCGGCTGCAAGACTCGAGAGTGGAATACCGTTTCATGTGCGCAGTGCCAAGCAACTGGGCGCTACGCGGGAAGAAATCATAAGTGCCGTTCTGATTGGACTGCCCGCGGTCGGGAATGGGGTTATACAATCACTCCCGGCCGCTATTCAGGCGTATGACAGCGTAGAATAGAGGGAGGCTGCAAGTATGACTAAACGAGTCGTTGTCATTGGCGGCGGACCAGGCGGATATGTTGCTGCTATCCGGGCAGCCCAGCTTGGCGCAGCGGTAACTGTAATTGAGCAAGAAAAGCTGGGAGGCACCTGTCTCAATGTTGGATGCATACCTACTAAAACGCTGCTGCATACGGCAGAACTATATCGTACTTTATTAAAAGGCAAGACATTGGGCTTACAGATGGATAATCTCAGGATTGACTGGACCGCGCTGCAAAACAGGAAAAAAAATTTAGTAACCCGGCTGGTCAAAGGTGTCGATTCCTTGCTAAAAGCAAATGAAGTGACGGTAATAGCGGGTAAAGCTTCTTTAACAAAGACAGCGGGTGTAGAAGTGAATGGTGAGTCATTGCCTGCCGATATTATTATCCTGGCCGTAGGTTCGGAACCTGTAAAACTTTCTTTTCCCGGTTCCGATTTGCCAGGTGTGATCGACAGTACGGAAGTGCTAAGCTTGCCGGATATACCTAAGTCATTGGTCATTATCGGCGGTGGTGTGATTGGCGTTGAATTTGCGGCGTTGTTTTCATCAGTCGGTACAGAGGTAACTGTAGTTGAATTAGCCAGCGAAATTCTTTCTGTTACTGATAAAGAGCTTGCTGTTAAGCTTCGTCAGGAACTAAGCCGGCGGGGTGTAACGTTCCGGACTGGGGCCAGTGTGGAAGCTGTTGAAGCGAATAAAGGCATGTACTGTGCAAGAGTTTTAACAGGTGATAAGGTGGAAACTATTGACGGAGAATATATATTAGCAGCAGTTGGCAGAAGACCTCGTTCAGCGGGTATTGGACTGGAAGCAGCAGGCGTTGCAATGGAACGGGGACGTGTTATTGTCGATCAGCATTTTGCCACGAATCTTCCAGGTATTTATGCTGTAGGAGACTGCAATGGATCAGTCATGCTGGCTCATGCCGCCTCTGCGCAGGGGGTAGCGGCAGTAGAGCATGCCTTTGGTGAGACTGCTGCTTACTGTGCCGGAACCATTCCTTCCTGCATATATACCACGCCGGAGGTGGCATCTGTTGGTTATACGGAGGAAGAGTTACAAAGGCAGCGAATCTCCTACTCGACAGGAAGTTTTGCATTGATTGCGAATGGCAAGGCATTAATTGAGGAAGGTCAATCTGGTTTTGTAAAGGTTTTGGCCCATTCCGATTCAGGCAAAGTACTTGGCGTTCATATGCTGGGGCCAAGGGCGACTGATCTCATCGCCGAGGGTGCATTAGCGATTCGTGTGGGAGCAACAGTTGACGATTTAATTACTACTATTCATGCTCATCCTACTATTAGCGAGGCTATCGGTGAAGCTGCGCTGGCTACAAAAAATCTGGCTATTCATTTGCCGCCAAAGAGAGGCATGAAAGGCGGTCCAGAATAAATGATGTGTTGTCCGGCAGCCTGGCAAGGCTGCTTTTTTCATAGGGGTAACCAAAGACAGAATGAACAACTTAATTCTTGGATACATAAGATATACTAGTTAATACGATTACAAGGGTTTACCAGCAACGGTAACGAATAGTGGAAATAGTACTTTAGAGAAGGTGAAACAATGGCGAATCGACATAAAGCAAATTGGGCACTTGCTGCTGTAACTGCAGGTTATTTTTCCAGCTATCCTTTTAGCGCTACGTTTACCGGCGGCTTGATATCCAGTACTTGTGGTGCGGCCATGGTCGGTGCATTGGCAGACTGGTTTGCAGTAACAGCTTTATTTCGTAAACCGTTGGGCTTTCCTTTCCGTACAGCCCTTATTCCACGTAACCGGGAAAAAATATTTAGGATTATGGCTGATATGGTGGAAAAAGAGCTGTTAACTTCCTCGAATATCAAAGCAACGTTAAAGCGGTATTCTATAGCGCAGCTCGTACTGGACTATTTGCAGGAGCATGGTGGTAAGGACGAGGCTAAAACTGTGTTATCTGCTGCAGGCAGACAATTTATTCAGTCGGTAGATGCCGAAGAGTTAGGGCGTACATTGGAGTTGCTGCTGCACAAAGAAGGTGCGGAGATTAAGCTGGCTCCGCTATTGGCAACCGGTATTGAATGGTCCCTTCATTGGGGATACGGAGATAAAATTATCACTTTTATATTAGATGAAGCAATCCGTTTAGCTAAAAATGAGCAAACGCCGCGGCTATTGGGGGATTTAGTTCTAGAGGCCCAATCCACTTACGAAAGAGGAATGGCCAGGCGTAAAATATTCAATAAGTTAGTTGAGCAGATCATGGATATTACGCCACTTAGATTTGGAACTATTATTCAGCACCGATTAGTAGAACTGCTGGAGCAATTGAAAGAGCCTGATCATCCGCTGCGAAAAAAGCTGCAAAGCTGGCTCCTAAGCTTGGTGGAAGATTTAAAGACAAATGAACAATTACAACAGAAAGTAGAACAATGGAAAAAGGAGCAGCTAGCTGCTCATTGGAAATTGCGGGATCAGTGCGTTGCTTTAATTAATCAGTTTTATCATATAGGGGATGAGCAACCGCTCGAATCCCGATTACTATTACTCATTGACAAAAAAATTGATCAATGGGTAGCGTCTTTTCAGAACAGTGAGCAACTGCAGCAGCAGGTGGACGATCAAGTTAAGAAAGTAATGACCGAGTGGCTGGATAAGCGTCATGATGAGATTGGGATGCTGGTCTTGGAGCGGCTGCGGCAATTTACTACTGCTGAGCTCGTGGCCTTTGTTGAGGAAAGAGCCGGTGATGATTTGCAAATGATTCGCATAAACGGATCGGTAGTAGGTGGTTTGCTTGGCATGATTATTTATATTGGTACCTACTGGTTATGGTGAGGTGGTGAAATGCGCTACCGTATAGTTGCGAATCGTGTACTACTCTTTGTATTATTTAGTTTTGGAATTGCTGCTGTTTTAAAATATCGCTATGTAGACGTATTCTGGATCGATTTGTTGTTTCACGTTACCGAAGCTTCACTGGTAGGGGGGCTGGCTGATTGGTTTGCCGTGACAGCATTATTTGAAAAGCCGTTAGGCATTCCCTGGCATACTGCACTGATACCACGGAATAGAGAAAAGACCATCGAAGCAATAGTCAATATGATAGAGCAGGAACTATTGAGTACTGAAATGGTAAGAAGCAAACTAGCGCATATTCGCATTACAAAACACCTTATTGAGTGGGTTGAAACTGACCGGGGCAAACAGGTGTTTACAAATCTGGTGGTCAATTATATGGAACATATTTTGGACCATCTGGATAAGCGTGAATTAGCCGCCTATCTTACCACTCTATGCAAAGAGTATTTAAATCACACTTCCCTTAACCGGCAAGTAAGAAGTCTGGGACGATGGGCATTGGTTGAAGGTAAGGATGAGCAGCTGCTTACCATACTTTTTGCCGAATTAGTTGAGCTTGTCAACAAGGATAAAGGCAGTGAGACCATTCTGCAGTATCTCAAAAGCTACCAGCGGCAAGTGACGAAAAATCCGGCGGGAAAGCTGGCAGTCTGGTTTGGCGAGCATACGGACAGTCTGAATTTAGAGGAATTGGCAAAAGCATTGCAGCAGGATGTATCGGCGGCGCTAATTCGATTACAATCACCGCGACACCCCATTAGACGCTGGGCGCGTAAAAGGATGTTTCATTTTTTGGAACGCCTTGAACAGGATCAACTGTTAGCCCAGTCGCTAGAGGAATGGAAACAGCAGGTAATTCTTCGGCTGCCGCTTGATCAATTTATCGGACCCTTAGTGGAGGCGGTCTTAGCTTCGGAGCAGTTATCAGGTAAGAAGGGCCTATATCATTCTCCGCTGCTTGTATGGGGGCTTAGCCAAGCCAAGACTTACTGGAATATTTTTAAGAATGATGAGAAAATGCAGGAATGGCTGGATCAGCGATTGCAGCAAGCATTAATTAAAATAATTGAACGGGAGCATTCCTTTATTGGTACCGTTGCCCGGGATGCTTTATCTACGTATTCGGAGCAAGCTATCAGTCGTTTTATTGAGGAAAAAGTCGGGGATGACTTAGCCTGGATACGAATAAATGGATCGGTTGTCGGGGCTGTGGTTGGGTTAGGTTTATTTTTGTTTTTGCATTTTTTCTACGATCCGTATGTTGTTCCTATTATACGGGGATGGATACAATAGGAGGGGATTTCCATGCTCGAGCGGGTATTGGTAGCGTTGGCTATGGGCGTTGTCGTTATCTGCGAGGTGATGGACATGTCCATCTTTTTCTGGCACAAATGGGTAGGGAGGTAATTCACAAGATGAATTGGGAAACCTGTGAAATTATTTATGTCATTGTTGAAGAAAAGTGGGGAATTTTTCCTAAGGAAACAGCACAATTCCAAATCGTAGCGCAAGGAGAAAACCAGGACCTTACGATCACGAAGTCAGTAAAGTTTGATTTAGAAAAGTTCAATACAGAGGGGCCGAATCAGAAAAATAAAAAACACAAAGCTGCATTTGAAACCTTGATAGCTAAACTAGCCGAACAAGGCTGGCAGCAGTGTGGCCAAGGGGATCTGTGGTTTAACTGGAAGCTGCAGCGCCCAATCTCATAAATAATAGCCTTACCTTAAAAGGGTAGGGCTATTTTGCATAAGTTCCGAATCAGGCACATACAGTGAAAGATAAGTCTGGATGGTTAGATGGGGAGGATAGTATGCTGCTGGTGACGGAGAAGATATGCAAGGATAATAATGGGATTAGGGTTGTTAGCAATGTTGATCTGCAAGTGGAATCCGGTGAATGTGTCGCCATTATTGGGGCAAACGGAGCAGGAAAGACAACTTTTCTTGATCTTATAACGGGAATTATGCCGGTTACAACGGGGCGCATTTTTTATAACAATCATGATATAACGGATCTAAAGGCTCACGACCGAAATATTCGTGGTATAACGCGGATATTTGAGAACATCCGCCTGTTTGATAATCTGACTGCCCGGGATAATATTATTATTGGCCGCTATTGCCGGGCCTCATCCGGTTTGATGGATGGTTTTCTCTACAGCCAGCGGATATGTCAGGAACAACGGTTAAATGAGAGTAAGGTAAGTGAGCTCTTGGAGCTAGTCGGGTTATCCAGCTGCCGGGATAGACTTGCTGAGAGCTTAACCTATGGTGCTCAGCGTCGTTTAGAAATTGCTCGGGCATTAGCTGGTGACCCTCAGTTGCTGTTGTTGGATGAACCGGCAGCTGGCATGAATCATCAGGAACTTGACGAATTCTTGCAGGTGCTCGATGAAGTGAAAAGACAAGGAGTGACAATTTTGTTAATTGCGCAGCAGATGAGGCTGGTGATGGGAATTGCCAACCGGGTAATTGTTTTTGAGCGTGGAAAGAAAACTGCTGATATCCTGCCACAGGAAATGTACGTTCTCGGTAAATTGAAGGATTTAGGATAAGAGCAAATAGGAAGACTTATTGCTAGGAGGAATAAAAAGGATGCAGAATGGTTATCGAATTGGTTTAATTGGTCTTGGGCGCTTGGGAAAAATAGTAACTGCCCGTCTTGCTAAACACCATCAGCTTGTCATATATGATCGCAATCCAGAATTAGTCAGTTCTATCGCTCAATTGTATGGCATTTCAGCGGCGGGCAGCTTGGACGAAGTGGCTCGATGCAATATGGTTTTACTGGCATTACCCGATAGGGAAATTATTAACTGCATTCAGCAATTAAACTCATTCAAGCGTGAAATGCTTGTCATTAATATGGCTACCAATATGCCTCAGTCAGTTGCAGAGCAAGCCGCAATTCGGCCAGTTCGGTGCACGAGTGTCAAGTTTGTCGGTCATGCCGGTGAAATGTCGTTAGGTTTTAATCCTGTTATTATTGTTAATCAATATCCTGAAGATCAGGTTCAGGCAGTAACCCTCTTATTTCAGCCAGTAGGCCATGTTATTGTAGGGCAAGCTGATATGGTCACTGCAATTAATACAATTGCTGCCGAGAAAGCAGTGGAAGCAGGTGTATTAATTGAGGAGACTTTAAAGGCTGAAGGTTATAATGATCCTGTAATGATTCAAAGTGCCATCAGCCAGGTTGGAGCAGGTATTCTGAAAGCGTACGCAAACAATGATCTTGGGCCCTTTGCACAAGAAGTTGCCCAAAAAGTAAAAATGAAGAAAGAGGTCTAGGCTGTGGCCTAGACCTCTTTCTTTTCATCAACAATCTAAAGGTTATACATGAAAGATAGATACGGTATTTTGCAATTGATTAGCCATCGCGCTGGTTTCTTCTGCGGAAGCAGCAACTGATTCCATTGCGGCTGTTTGCTGTTCAGAAGAAGATGCTATTTCTTCTGTGCTGGCAGCCACATTCTCGATGACTGTCGACAGCTGGTCAATTAATTTTACAATCTGATCAGAACTGGCCACTTCTTCGGCAGTGATTTCGCTGATGGAATTAATGTCTGTAACCGTCTTAGAGACGGCATCCAATATGCGGTCAAGAGTTGCGCCGGCAGCATTGACTGTCGTCACACCGCTTTCTACCTGAACAACATTTTTTTCCATCGCCTGAACGGCTTGCTCGGTCTTTTCCGTTACTTTATGCACAAGACTGGTAATCTCCTGTGCGCCATGATGCGACTGTTCAGCCAGCTTGCGCACTTCTTCAGCCACGACTGCAAAGCCTCGTCCATGTTCACCTGCCCGTGCAGCTTCTATCGCTGCATTCAAGGCTAATAGATCAGTTTGAGCAGCAATTGCGGTAATGGTATCAATAATTTGACCAATTTGCTGAGAGTACTGATTAAGCTCACCCACTGCGTGACTAGTGGTCTGCGTCTGTTCTTTAATGGAGTTCATTTTATTGATTGTTTCTTGGACCTTACGAAGGCCTTCTTCGGCAGCCGTTACTGTTTCTTTCGAAATATCGGTAGCTCCAGTAGCTTTGCTGCGGGCAATTTGGATGAGTGAGGATAGTTGGACAAGTGCCTGCGAGGCTTCAATCATGGCTGTATTGCCATTCTCAGCATCTACCGTTACACTTTGCATATTTCGTGAGATTTCAGAACTGGTAGAAGTTACTTGCTCCGAGGCGGCGGCCATTTCTTCCGATGCCGCAGATAACTGTTCGCAGGCTAACCGTACTTCCCTTACGATATGATTCTGATGATTGATCATTGTATTAAATGAAGCTGACAGATCTCCAATTTCATCTTTTACCGTAATCTGGCTGCGTACTGTGAGGTCACCATCGCCGGCTTTGGACATCATGTTGCGCAATTCATTTACAGGATTGACAATTGAACGTGCAAGGAAGAAAGCAAGCGATAATGCGATAGCAATGGCAATCAGCATAATAATAATAGTATTGCGAAGAATAGCTTTGGCAGGAGCCATATACTCGGCTACCGGAACGGTCATCGCTACAGAAAACTGGCCCGCAGGTGCATAGGCGAGCAGCTTGGACGTATTCTGGAAATTATAGAATGATTTTCCTTTATTACCGGCTACCATAGACTGTGTAACTTTACGCAGATCTTCATTGCTGTTTTGCAATAAATTATCCCGTAGTATCATTTCAGTATCGGGATGGTAGACAACTAAGCCACTGTGGTCAATCATATAACCATAACCGGTATCACCGACTTTTATATCGGCTACTTTTTGCGATATAGCAGAAAAATCTATCGGAGCGGCGAGTACGCCGACAATCTGTCCCTCATAACGAATGGGTTGAGCAATAATGATAGACGCACGTCCGCTCGTTCGCGAAATAACGACATCGCTGACTACTGGTTTGCCTGAGATTGCCGTTGTAAAGTAGGCCCGGTCCTTAATACTAATATTGGAGGAAGTACCTTGTTTTGCAGAAGCCAGTATTTGGCCGTTTTTATCTGATAATATTACATCTTCCATGAGAGTAGGATTTTTTTGCTGGAGCGATTGAAGTGCACTCAGTGCAGCAGTACCGCTGCCTAAGTTGAGGGCAGTGGTATAGGTGGCATCATTTGCAGCCACTTCGACAAGCTTTTGTGTTGACTCGGTGGATACTACTGCCAGTGCAGCCGCACTTTGAACCATACTTTCTAACTGTTCTTCAATCGTGTTTTGCAGAGCTGTAGCTGCTTGCTGGTAAGACAAAAGACCAAGTACAGCGCATGGAATGGCAATTAGCAAGAAAAAACCGCTAAGTAACTTAACTCGTAATGAAATTCGCATAAGTTCCCGTTCATTCTCCTTTTATTTTTTTTATAAAACACACACTATTTATCCTATAAATTTATCTAATTCGACAGTATCTGATAGCTTCCTTTTTTGCATAGGTTTTTTCTGGTAGGAATTAGTACACTTGACGTTATTCTTTTTCGTAATTCCTATTCGCAATTTATCCTAATTGGAGTTAGCACATTGAATATAAACAGAACTGTACCTATTTAGAATGCACATTCTGTATATTTTAAAAGGATCAAATCCGTTTTATAATACAGCTACGATTTTATATTTGGAGGTTTTTTTATGGAGCAAGCAACCTTTCGTGTAAAAGCCGGACTGGCAGAGATGCTTAAAGGCGGCGTTATCATGGATGTTACAACTGTAGAGCAAGCCAAAATTGCAGAACAAGCCGGTGCTTGCGCAGTTATGGCTTTAGAAAGGGTACCCGCGGATATCCGTGCCGCCGGTGGAGTAGCCCGTATGGCAGATCCGTCCATTGTGCAGCGAATTATGGCGGCTGTGACCATACCGGTTATGGCAAAGGCCCGTATTGGTCATTTTGTTGAAGCGCAGATTTTAGAAGCATTAGGAGCAGATTATATTGACGAGAGTGAAGTACTTACTCCGGCAGACGATAAATACCATATTAATAAACATCAGTTTAAAGTGCCTTTTGTCTGCGGTGCAAGAAATCTTGGTGAAGCACTCCGGCGTATCGGTGAAGGGGCAGCAATGATCCGGACAAAGGGAGAACCGGGAACCGGTAATGTAGTGGAAGCGGTCAAACATATCCGTATGGTAATGAGTGAAATTCGTATACTGCAGAATTTGCCGGAGGATGAAGTATCGTCATTTGCGAAAAATATTGCAGCTCCCGTAGAGCTGGTCTGGGAAACAAAAAAACAGGGCCGCTTACCGGTAGTCAATTTTGCTGCCGGTGGTATTGCCACTCCTGCTGATGCTGCGCTCATGATGCAGCTGGGGTGCGACGGCATTTTTGTCGGTTCAGGTATCTTTAAGTCCGGTGATCCTGTCAAGAGAGCAAAAGCCATTGTTGCAGCTGTCACTTATTATAGAGATGCAGCCGTGCTAGCTGAAATATCTAAGGACTTGGGTGAACCGATGGTAGGAATTGAAATTTCGACGATTGCACAGCATGAAAGAATGCAGGAACGAGGCTGGTAAAGGAAATAAGACAATGATAACAATTGGTGTATTGGCGCTGCAGGGGGCGTTTCGCGAGCATTGCCGGATGGTTGAGCACCTGGGAGCGCAGGCCGTAGAAATACGGAAACCGGAACAATTGAAAGCTGTGGCGGGGCTCATTATTCCCGGCGGTGAAAGTACGGTCATTGGCAAAATGATGACTGACTGGGGCCTGATGGATAAGATAAAAGAGCGGGCAGGACAAGGCATGGCGATTTATGGTACGTGTGCCGGCATGATCTTACTTGCCCAGGACATTATTGACAGCGAGCAACCCCGTCTGGGCTTGATGGATATAGTGGTGCAGCGCAATGCCTTTGGCCGTCAGCAGGAAAGCTTTGAAGCGGATTTATATGTTCCAGAGTTTGGCGAGGCACCTGTACGAGCAGTTTTTATTCGTGCACCGTTTATTGAAGGTGTTGGACCGGAGGTAGAAGTGCTGGCAAGTGTAAAAGAAAAAATTGTTATTGCCCGCCAAGGGAACCTGCTCGCAACGGCCTTTCATCCAGAATTAACCGATGATGACCGTATTCACCGCTACTTTCTTTCCATGCTCAAAGAATAGATAAACCCCGCCTATATCAGGCGGGGTAATTTCTTTAGCATTCTTCTATCAGCTTTTTGGCTTCAACATACTGGGCAATACCGGCAGCTACTTTTTTGGCTTCTTTCATTGCCAGGACAACAGTTGCCGGTTCATGCACCACATCGCCACCAGCAAAAACCCCTTTCCGGGTCGTCATACCATAAGGGCGTTCTTTAGTAATGACATAGCCGGAGGAGTTGACTTCAATGCCTGTAGTGGAAGAAACGATCCGGGCGGCGGGACGCTGGCCTATCGCTAAAATGACCTTATCTGCGGGTAAGGCCGCCATTTGTCCTGTACCAAGTAACCTATCATTCTCGTCTATTTGCTGTACCTCATACTCTAATGCAGTTACTTTCCCCTTGCCGGCAAAAGCAGTAGGGCTGGCTAACCATTGGAATTTTACACCTTCATGCTTAGCCTCTTCATATTCTGACTGAAGAGCCGTAATGCCTTTTTCCGTACGTCTGTATACAACGGTAACCTCTGCGGCACCTACACGGAGTGCCGTACGGGCAGCATCCATTGCTACATTACCGGCACCAATAACAATGACCTTGTCTCCAGTATGGACAGGTACTTCCTTCTGATGCAGGCCTCCGTTGTTGGCCAATTGAACCATGCTCAAAAAATAGGTAGCCTGAATAACACCGGGCAACGTGTTGCCCGGCAGTTCCAGCGTCCGCGGCAGAGCGGTTCCTGTACCCATAAAAATGGCATCAAAGCCATCCGCAAACAGCTGGTCGACCGTTATGTCCGGGCCGATTAATACTCCTGTTTGAAAGAGTACACCATACTGCTCTATCTTGCGGATTTCACGGCGCACAACATCTTTATTTAAGCGGAATTCCGGAATGCCGTACATTAAAACCCCGCCAGGCTCGGCCTGACCTTCGAAAACGGTAACTGCAAAACCGGCTTTAGCCAGATCGCCGGCGACGGTAAGGCCAGCCGGTCCTGATCCGATTACCGCTACTTTACCAATGGCATTCTTTGTTTTGGCAACAGCACTAATGTCCATTTCCGTATCAAAATCCGCAATAAACCTCTCTAGCTTACCGATTTTGATACCACAGTCTTTTTTGTTGAGAATACAGGCCGCTTCGCATTGCTTTTCATGAGGGCACACCCGCCCGCAGACGGCAGGCAGATTACTTCGACGGGAAATAATTGCACTAGCCTCTCCTAAGTTGCCTTTAGCGAGCGACTGGATAAAGCCGGGGATTTCATTTTCTATAGGGCAGCCTGTGCGGCACAATGGCTTAGGACAGTTCAGGCACCTTTTTGCTTCAGAGATAGCCTCACGAGTAGTAAATCCTTCATCTAACTCATTGAAGGTTAGATCTTGCTTGTCAAAGTTACTTTTTTGGTCAATCAGCATGTTAGAAAAGTGCCTCCCTTTTACCGAAGATCATGGTTTATCATACCTCAATCAATAAAAATACGTCAACAAAGTGAAAAATTTCTCAGTTCGTACATAAAAAATACAGAAATACATGAGTCAGTGACATTGCTTGACAATCTTAGGCATGGTAGAATGTTATTCGGAAAAAAAGAATTTTGTCGAAAGTAGGCGAAAGAATGAAATTGCGCACAAAGCTGCTTAGCGCATTTGCTTTGCTTGTAGGGATAGCGTTGCTCGCTGTATCCATAACCGGCTATAATTACTCAAAAAAAATGATGGAAGACAATATTAACCGCGAAATGCACACGGAAGTAAATGCTCATACATTTAAACTCGAAGGCTGGCTCGCAGCTAAAACGGAAATGCTGACAACCAGCCGCAATATTGCTGCTCAGCATGTGGCTGGCGGGACAGTGCCGGCCAGTTACTTAAAGGCCTTTGAGAATGACAATTCGGTTACAGATATTTACATCGGCTTTGGAGATGGACGCTTTCTGGATGGTACCGGCTTTATTCCGCCAGCAGATTTCGATCCGCGTAAGCGCAGCTGGTATGCTGGTGCGATAGCCAAAGGGGCTTTGATTTACACCGATCCTTATGTTGACGTATCCACTAAGCAATATGTGGTATCTGCTGCTATACCGCTAAAGGACCAGTCAGGAACTGTAATTGGTGTTATGGGTGAAGATATATTACTGACAAAGCTTACTGAAGCTGTTAGGGATGTTAATCTGCATGGGCAGGGATTCGGCTTTCTGGTAGATTCCAATGGGGTGATACTTGCTCATCCTGACGAAAAAAGTATTGCTAAGAAGTTAGCTGATTTGCCGGGCTTCAAAGAGGTTGCCGCTGATATGCTTACGAAAGAGGTCGGATCGACAAAGTATCAAAATGACGGAGCAGAATCGCTGCTTATTTACCGTAAATTGCCGGCTACTGGCTGGACACTGGCGATTACTGTGCCGGAAGCGATCGTATATCAGCCGCTCCAATCGTTGCGTCTGACCTTTATTATTTTGGATTTAGTTGCAATAGGGGCAGTTGTCATAGCTGCAATGATTTTTGCACGGCGCCTTGTTAAGCCGTTAACTGAGCTTGCTGCCAAAGCGAATCAGGTAGCTGAGGGGGATTTGACAGTGAAGGCGGTTATCTCCGGTCAAGACGAAATAACCGATTTAGCCCGGGCCTTTAATCAAATGGGCGATAATTTACATAGTTTAATCCAACAAATTAACCATTCTGCTCAGTCAGTCGGTATTGCTGCAGCGGAACTGGGAACGTCATCCAGAGAAGCGGGGCAGGTCTCGGAGCAAGTGGCGGTAACAGTAAGTGATTTAGCCCGAGGAGCTTCTGACCAGTCTTACTCCATACAAAAAGGATCGACTATGGTACAGGATACCAGTTCGGCCGCAATGACAATATCCAGAGCGGCTGACAGTGCCGCCAGCCGTTTGTCTGTAGTGCAGGAAGCTTTGGATCAGGGGGTTGATGCTGTTAATCAGCAGCTCGATCTTATGGAGAAAAATAAAGTAGCATCAGGAAATGTTGGACAGGCGATTAATCTGCTAGCTGAAAAATCACAAGTAATTGGACAAATTTCG
This sequence comes from Anaerospora sp., assembly GCF_032013335.1. Lineage (NCBI taxonomy): Bacteria > Bacillati > Bacillota > Negativicutes > Selenomonadales > Sporomusaceae > Anaerospora > Anaerospora sp. The sequence continues at coordinate 18,649 of NZ_DALZUO010000015.1, forward strand.
GAGGCGATTGGCTCAATTGCCCGGCAAACTAATTTATTGGCTCTTAATGCTGCAATTGAAGCGGCAAGGGCTGGCGAACAAGGCAGGGGTTTTGCCGTAGTAGCTGATGAGGTACGGCGCCTAGCTGAGCAGGCTGCTGCTTCCAGCCAGGAGATTGCCGATTTAATTACTCAGGTACAGGCCGGGACCGATCAGGCCGTACATGAAATGGAACAAGCCAGTACGCTGGTACTTCGTCAGGAAGCTGCAGTGAGCAGTACAAAGACGTTTTTTGATCATATCGAGCAAGCTGTTGTCACGATAGTAAGTGAATTTACACAGGTGACCAGCCAGTGCCAGCAAATAACTGCCAAAACTGCAGAAGTAACTACTGTCATTGGTGATATTGCCGCGGTGGCTGAAGCGAGTGCTGCTGCTACTCAGCAAGTGGCAGCAGCTACTGAAGAACAAAGTGCCTCGGTAGAGATGATTGCGGCAACGGCAGATCGGTTGTTGATAGAAGCCGATAAGTTAAAAGAAGAAGTGCGTCACTTTAAAATTTAACATATAAAAAAGGTCCAGGATTCTGGACCTTTGAGACTGTCGACAAAAGTAATCCAGCAAAGGAGATCGCCACGCTCGCGATGATACCCGACCTTACTGTCATTGTGAGGAGTAAAACGACGCGGCAATCTCCTTTCAGGTACGTTTGTCTATACGCTGAACGGTCCAGGATTTCTGGACCGTTTTTTTATTTTATCGATAAGCCTCGCGCCAGCCCGTTATTTACGGATGGCCCAGTGAATGGAGCATGGGGACAAACTTGATCCAAAACTGAGCTAATAAGGGAGACTCCCAGTAGCCCGTCAGCCTGGCGAGACCAATACCGAGCATGAAAAAGCCAATTATCAAAGTCGAATAGTGAAAAGGCTTCAAAATCATTCCACCAACCCGGGATCGAATGGATAAGGTACCAGACTCGGGACAAACTTTTAGGCACTTTTGGCATAATGTGCATTCGGGCGATGTAATGGTATGGGCCGATGAAATTCGTATTCCACTGGGGCAGGAACTGTCGCATTGCCGGCAGGAACTGCAGGCAGCACAATCGCGCCTAATCGTAAGCGGAGAAAAAACAGCGAAAAGATTAAGTAAGGCGCCATAAGGACAAAGATAACGGCACCAGAAATTTTTAACTAGCAGCGAGAGCAGCAGCAGCACGGTGATAACCTGAAGTGTCAGGGAAGAAGGCACTAGAAAGAACTGCAGCATTTTTACATCCGATACGGTGTTGTAGGGCGAATTGAGAAATGCTACGACCGCTTCGATAGGCATTCCTAAGAGGATTACATATAAAAAAAATCCTAGGATTAGGTATTTTGGAATAAACAGCATGTAGTGTAATGTTCGGTTAATTGGAGGCATTTGTACGGGTAATCGCTGACATACTTCGCCGAGCAGTTCTGACGCTGTTCCCACGGGACAGAGATGACTACAGAATCCTCGTTTAAATAATAATGCAGAACTAATTGCCAGCAGCAGAATGGTCAAGCCGGCAGGGTGGATACTGTCCCAAACACCAAGAACCAGCCATTGCTTAGCAGCCAGTAGAGCTGATATGGGCAAAAAGGCCTCTACTGCCGGAAACCGGTACTGAAGAGCTGCTTCGCCGAGAAGTGGCAGCAAATGTACTGCCTGATAGAAAAAAATACCTGTAACCAGATAGAAAATAATAAAGTAAATTTGACTGGCTTGCCGTAAATCCAGCTTGAGTTTCATAGAATCCCCCTGCTTACGAAATTCCTTCCCAGCTATTATAGAGTAAGCAATAGGGAAAATATGTGATCTAAAACACACAAACACAGAAAAATTTAGAATAAATAATGCGGTTTTGTGTATGTCTTGTGTATTCTGCTTAATTCAGCGTAACTTTAAGCTCTGAATAGTTTTCCTGATCATCAACAAGACCTTCCAGCGCCTTTGTTACACTAGTAAGGCGTACGAGGGCTGGATTGTGTGTATTGCACAAATGAATATCGAAGCGGGACAGCCGCTTTCCGTCAACTGTATAATGTTCGACATTGTCGATGTTAATGGTTGTCATTACTTTATGTTCGAATAACCGCGCAGTAACGGCCTTAAATAACTCTAAATCAGTAGAAACAGCCTCTTTTACAACAAGCTCAACAGAAAATATCCGATATATCACGTCATGTGAAATATACACAGTAAGCACTTCCTTTATCTTTACAATATAATTTAGTGACAAAACAGGGCTGCCGTTAAAGTGATAGGTACCACGGCAAAATAAATTTCATATTATGTAATATGAATGAACAGTCTTTGGAGTGATAGTATGTGGGAGCTGTTTGATGGTGATGGATTTGAAGAAGTTTATCTTACGGCTGGCGAGTGGGATGTGAGTACCGGTAAGCACCGATTGCGGATCCGTATCGTGGCGGACCGTAATAATAAACATTATTACAGTATTACTGCCAATAATAATGAAAGAGGTCCATTACAGGTATCCCGAAGAGGCTATAAGAGTGTGGAGCAGGCGTTAGAGCAAGCAGTCAGGGAAATTAAACTTCAGTATAAGTAGCTGAGCCATTGCAGCTGGAGTTACCGGACCTTCTATGGTAAAGAAGAACGATTATCATAGAAGGTCTTGTTATGCCATAAAGCGAATACTGGCAAATAGAAATAAGATGCAGCAAACCCATACGAGGAGTTGATGAATGTGAAGGAGTGCTTTACGGCACTTGATTTTGAGACTGCTAATTATCAAAGCAACAGTGCCTGCCAGCTTGGTATTGCCATAGTAAGCAATGGACAAATTGTTATGCAGAAATCATGGCTGATCAAACCACCAACCAAAGTATTTACGTTTTCCTATCTGCATGGAATTACGTACAGCATGGTTAAAGAACAGCCGACATTCGGTGATATTTGGTCTGAGGTTAAGCCATTTGTGACAAATGAAATAATTGCTGCTCATAATGCAGACTTTGATATGGGTGTATTAACTGCTGTTTTGGCTCATTATCAGCTCTATGTTCCCGAGTTTTATGTGATTGACTCTCTGACTGCGGCGAGAAAAGCCTGGCCAGGGTTAAAAAATCATAAGCTTTCAACGGTGGCAGAACACCTGAATATAGAACTTAATCACCATGAAGCCCAAAGTGATGCTGCCGCTTGCGCTGAGATAATCCTAAAAGCGGGTCAAAGTAATATTGAAATTAATCGTATTATAAACAGAAGTCTGCCTGAAAGCATGGACCTGTTTGGCGGCAATTACTAAGTGTTTTGCTGCTCAATATCTTTAGCAATTTTGGCAATCCGGTCACCGGATATAACTTCTTCATTTTGCAGCACCGCAGCCACTTCATGTAACACAGCAAGGTGAGTGGTCAAAATGGTATTTGCTTTTGTTTGGGCATCGCTTAAGAGGGCACGTATTTCCTCGTCAATAGCAGATACCGTGGCAGGGCTTAGGTCATTGCGGCTGGAAACATTGCTTTGTAAATAAGTCGCTGCTGAAGCGGCATAGCGAACAGGACCTAATTTCTCTGACATGCCAAACTCCGTGACCATTCGCCTTGCCATTTCAGTTGCCCTCTCTAAATCATTAGAAGCGCCGGTAGATGCTTCTTCAAAAATCAGCAGCTCGGCTGCCCGTCCTCCTAGCATGACAGCCAAACGGGATTTTAATTCGCTTTCACCGATGAGGTAACGGTCTTCTTCCGGCATTTGCAGCGTATAGCCAAGAGCTCCCTTGGCAGTAGGTATGATGCTGACCTTATGTACCGGATCGGTGCCGGTAAGGTAATAGGCAGCTAATGCATGACCTACTTCATGATAGGCAACTTTTTTGCGAATATCGCCAGCAAGCGGCGTTTTGCGCTGAAGGCCGGCAATCACCCGCTCAATGGCCAAATCAAAATCGTCCATGGATATGGTGACTGAATTGCGCCTGACTGCCAGGAGAGATGCTTCATTTGCAATATTAGCTAATTCAGCTCCGGAAAAGCCAGAGGTCACTTTGGCGATGCGGCTAAGATCAACATCATCGTGTAACGGCATGGTTTGAGTATGAATAGTGAGGATTTCCAGCCGGCCTGATTCGGCAGGAAGATTGACTTGTATCTGGCGGTCAAAACGGCCTGGTCGGACTAAGGCCTGATCAAGAATTTCCGGGCGGTTGGTAGCCGCCATGATGACTACTCCCGAATTAGCTTTGAACCCGTCCATTTCTGCCAGCAGCTGGTTAAGCGTATTTTCCTGCTCGCTGTTTGTACCAATATGTCCAATACTCGAACGCGCTTGTCCAATAGCGTCAATTTCGTCAATAAATATAATGCAGGGTGCTTTCTGCTGTGCCTGCTGGAAAAGATCCCGTACCCGCGCTGCACCTACCCCTACAAACATTTCCACAAAACTGGAGCCGGTGAGAAAGAAAAAGGGTACGCCTGCCTCTCCGGCAGTGGCCTTAGCCAGTAATGTTTTGCCTGTGCCTGGAGGACCTGCCAATAAAACTCCTTTTGGCAGCTTTGCGCCGATATGCAAAAATTTTTGCGGAGTGGTCAGATATTCAATTATTTCCCTAAGTTCAACTTCCGCTTCTCCCACACCGCCGACATCTTTAAACTTGACCCCAATCATTTCTCCTTCAATTTCCCGGGCCTTACTTTGCCCTAAGGACATGGCATTATTGCCTGCGCCGCCCATACGCTTAAAGAGAAAGTACCAAATCAGAACAAGCGGCAGCAGCGGTAATATCCAACCTAACAAAGAGGCCAACAGGCCTTTGGTTTGAGCCTGAGCTGAGAATGTTACGCCTGAGGCTATGAGCCGGTCAACTAAGGCTGGATCATTGACAATAACCGCATTGGCAGCAGCTTCGGGCTGGTTATTAGTTGTTTTCAGCGAAAATATGATGCGGTCTCCCGACAGGATAACCGTATCGACTTTTCCTTCCTGAAGATCTTTTAAAAAAACATTATAACTAACTTCTGTTTCCCGGATGATAAATGGTTTATAAATCATATCGTTAAACAACCAGGCTAGCAGTAATGCCCCAAGTAAATACCAGGTGGAAAAGTTACGCTGCTTTTTATCCATAAGAGAACCCCCTCAAAAGTCGTGCACAAGATGGTGTTACTATTATGCTAATTACCTATCAATATTAATCTGGCGGTAAGACGTTAGCAAAGCAATAAATAGTTCTTGACAATTCGCCATTTCTAAGCAATAATTAAACATACCGACCGGTAGGTATCCGGGAGGGGAGTTTACAGAAAGTGGATGATACCATGACCAAGGAAAACATTATTATTGCCTCTTTGCGGTTGTTTTTAATGAGGGGTTATACTTCAGTGTCCCTAATCGATGTTGCAAAAGAGGTTGGTATTACCAAAGGCGGAATTTACCACTATTTTTCCAGTAAAGAAGAATTGCTTAATGTCGCTATATACTTCTTTCTTGATCGTTTTGAAGAGAAGTATATTAATTTGTTAAACAAAAATAAAAGTATCCAGGATACGTTGGAGTGCTTACTGGTAAAGCAGGAGCAGGAGGAATATGTAGCCACTCTGCTTGGGACGGAAGATAAATACAATATTGACTACGCTCATTCAGGTATTGAAATTGTAAGAAAAATCCCCGGTGTTCTGGCAAGAATGGAGCAAATTAATGCTACGTTTTGTGAACTGTTTACCAAGAAAATCGAGGAAGCAGTTCAAGCAGGCCAGCTGAAGGAATGTGTTGACAGCTATGCTTTAGCGGTTAGTATATTAGCAATGGTTAGCGGTTATAAGTCCTTAGGGGAACAATTTCAGACAGAGCCTATGCGTAAGCGGCTGGCAGATAACATGTGGCAGCTGATACAAAATAACTAATTAAAAAAATAAAAAAATTTTAATTACCACATACCGACTAGTAGGTATGGAAAATTAAGGGGAAATACATGGAGGTTAGCTTAAATGAAAAAGCTTAAGTCAAAGTATGGAATTATACTAGCGGTATTGCTGATTGGCAGCATCGCAGTAGTGCATAGCGGTGTTTTTGCCGGAAATAAAGAACAGGCTAAAAGCAGCAGTACCGGCCTAAGTGTCAAGGTAACTGAGCCTCAATATATTGACAGTGTACCCGGAATTTCCTTGAATGGATCGCTGGAGGGCCGGACATCGGCTACAATTAGTGCCAAGCTGGCCGGACGGATCGAGCAGATTATGGTGGAAGAAGGTCAGCAGGTTAAAGCCGGCGATGCTTTGATTCGCCTGGAGTCGGTAGAACTGGCCAACTCGGCACGGCAGGCTCAGGACGGAGTCCGCAAGGCTCAGGCTAATTATGAGCTGGCACTTAATGACTTTAGCCGGTATCAGACTTTATTCGATAAAGGTGCTGTTTCAGAGCAGCAGCTAGATAATGCAAAGGCCAAATTAAAAACGGCGGAAGCCGATTTATCCAGTGCCCAATCCAGCCAAAGCAGTGCCGATCAGCAATACGGTTATGGTGTGATTACCGCGCCTGTTGATGGTGTTATTGCTAATAAAACGGCTACTGTAGGACAGGTAGTTTCACCGGGAGCGGCACTGATGGCTGTACAGGATATTAATCAGGTATATGCAGTTATCAATGTTGAGCAAAAAGATTTGGGACGGGTAAAAACAGGCCAAAAAGCAAAGGTTACTGTTGATGCTTATCCAGGGAAGGTCTTTGCCGGAACAGTAGAGGTTATGAACCCGGAAGCCGGTTCTGCAAGCAGAACATTTAGAACGAAAATTAAATTAGATAATAACGACGGCGATTTAAAAGCCGGTATGTTCGCCAAAGTACAATTGGAAACCGGTGAGACAGTAAAGGTATTAACTGTGCCACAGTCGTCTGTTGTCCAAAAGCAGGGTTTATATTATGTATTCACGGTAGATAATGGTGTAGCTGTACGCCGTCAAATTGAAATTGGTGAAGTAAACGGCAGTACCATTACTATCACTGCCGGGCTGCAGCCTGGCGAACAGGTGATTATCACCAGTGTTAACAGAATTAATGATGGCGACTCTGTGAGAGTAGCGCAATAGAATAGGGGAAGAAAGCCATGAAACTTACTGAGATCAGTATTAAGCGTCCTGTGTTTGCCACAATGCTTATTTTGGCACTGGTAGTTTTGGGCTTGTTCAGCTACATGACGTTAAATGTGGATGAATATCCCAATGTTGAAGTGCCAGTTGTTGCCGTTACCGTTTTATATCCCGGTGCTTCGCCGGAGCAGGTAGAATCAAAAGTAACGCAAGAGGTTGAAGAAGCCGTAAATACGGTGGCCGGTGTTGAGCATATCACTTCAACGATAAGTGAAGGATCTTCAACAACGGTAATTCAGTTTACGATGGAAACAAACTCGGATACGGCGTCGCAAAGCGTGCGCGATAAAGTCAGCGCTATACAGGCCTCTTTGCCGCAAGATGTAAAAGCGCCGATTATTTCCCGTTTTGACCCTTCAGATACTCCTATTATGTCGCTCGCACTTACCGGTAACGTCAGCCAGCGTGAATTAACCGTTATTGCCGAAGATATTGTAACAAAACGCATCAAGACGGCAAATGGTGTTGCATCGGCTGAGGTAAAGGGCGGTGTCGATCGTGAAATCCGCATTCTGCTGGATAGTGATAAAATGTCATCGTACCAGCTTACTGTACCGGAAGTATTAAATAGTCTGCGCAATGAGAATGTTGACGCTCCTGGCGGTAAAGTTACCGACGGTAAGCGGGAAACAAGTCTTAGAGCAGTAGGCAATATGACATCAACAAACCAGTTTCTCAACATACCTGTTGGACAGCGTAATGGTGTTCAGCTTTATGTGAAAAATGTAGCAACTGTAGAAGATACGACGGAAGATGTCTCAGCAATTACTAAACTAAATGACAAACCAGCTCTTGGTATTGACATTATGAAACAGTCCGGCAGTAACACGGTACAAGTAGTGGATAATGTTAAGGCTCACTTGGAATCCATTAAGAAGGAACTTCCCGCCGGTATTGAACTGGCAATTGTCCGTGACAACTCGAAGACGATTCATGAATCACTGGAGGATGTACAGTTTAACCTAATCGTTGGGGCGGTATTGGCAGTCGCCATCGTGTTCCTGTTTTTAGGCAATTGGCGCAGTACCATTATCAGCGGTATTGCTATCCCGGTTTCTGTTATTGCCTCTTTCCTGGCAATGAAGGTATTAGGCTTTACGCTGAATACCATGTCTCTTTTAGCGCTGTCGCTTGCAGTCGGATTGCTGATTGACGATGCGATTGTTGTAATCGAGAATATTGTCCGTCACTTGGAAATGGGTAAGAATAAATTTGATGCCGCTCTTGAGGGAACAAGTGAAATTGGCTTGGCCGTTATGGCCACAACACTTACGCTGGTCGCCGTTTTCCTGCCGGTCGGCATGATGAATGGTATCATTGGCCAGTTTTTTAAAGAGTTTGGGATTACCGTTGCAGTCAGCGTTTTAGTATCGCTCTTTGTTGCCTTTACCTTAACACCGATGCTGTCAGCCTACTATCTGGAGCATTCGGAAATAAAAGGAACAAGCAAATTAGGACGCTTATGGTTAAAATGGAACAATAAATTCGATACTTGGACAGCGCAATACGGTAAGTTTCTAGCGAAGATCTTAGGCCATCGCCGTACAGTAATGCTTGTTGCAGTAGCTATGTTTGTCGGCAGTCTGGCGCTGGTGCCCTTTCTTGGCTCGACATTTATTCCTGATGCCGACTCTAGTGAGATTACTGTAGAGGCTAAAGTTGATCCGGGGATGAGTGTACAAGCAGTAAGTGAGATTGCCGATGAAATGTCGGGTATTATTCACAACAACCCTGAGGTCAAAATGACCTATAGTATAGCGAATGCGACGACTATTAATATATTGACTGAAATTACTCCCAAGAATGAGCGTAAGATAAGTGATACGCAGATTATTGGAGATTTGCGTGAGAATTTAAGTGATATTCCAGGGGTTAACGTCAGTGTATCTAAAAAGTCTGGTATGTCCAGCGGTAAACCTGTATCCCTTATTATTCAGGGACCTTCAATGGAAACTCTTGCTGATGTAGCAGAGAAGGTTAGGCAAATTGTTAAAGATGTACCGGGAGCAATAGACGTGTCTTCCAGTTATGAGGCAGGGAATCCTGACGTGCAGGTGGTTGTAAAACGGGATCAGGCCTCAGATCTGGGTATTTCGGCTGCTTCTGTTGCTGATACGCTGCAGACAATGTTTAACGGTAAAGTTGTATCTTCCTACAAAGAAGGCGATGATGCTTTTGATGTAAAAGTGCTGCTTGATCCGGCAACCCGCAGCAGCTTAAACAGTATTAACAATATTTATCTGTCCAGCAGTAATCGCAGCCAAGATGGTCAAGCCGTTATGGTAGGGCTGTCGCAGGTAACCGATACGGTATATGCGACAAGTCCGGCTCAGATAAAACGTTACGATAATCAGCCGCAAATTACAATTTCAGCTAATTTAGAGGGTATAACACTTGGTGATTTCAACAAAGAATATGATAAAAAGATGAAAGGCTTTACCATGCCAGAAGGATACAGCTTTGTGGCTGCCGGTCAGTCCAAGTCAATGAATGAGGCTGTAACCAGTATGATGATGGCATTGGCATTGGCTGTATTGTTTATCTTCTTTGTTTTGGCTTCACAATTTGAAAGTTATCTTGATCCGTTTGCCATTATGCTGGCATTGCCGATGGCAATTATCGGAGCTATTCTCGGCCTCTTGGTGATGAAGAGCACGCTTAGCATCATTTCTTTAATTGGGATCATCATGCTAATGGGCTTAGTAACCAAGAATGCGATTTTGCTGATTGACTTTGCCAAACAGCGACGCGCAGAAGGTGTAGAGCGCAACCAGGCGTTAGTGGAAGCTGCTGTAACCCGTATGCGTCCAATCATCATGACTACACTAGCTATGATCGCGGGTATGATGCCGCTGGCTCTTGGTATTGGACCAGGCGCAGAGTCACGTGCACCAATGGCTCATGCGATTATTGGCGGTCTGATAACTTCGACGGTTCTGACGTTGATTGTTGTTCCTGTAGTATATACGTTGCTTGATGATGTGAAAAACGGCAAATTCAGTTTCTGGAAGAAACGGTCGACGGCAAAAAAAGGATAATGATAAGAAGCAAGCCCAAAATGAAGAGGAACCGTCCTAACGATGTTTGTAACGTTAGGGCGGTTCCTTACGTATTTTTCTTTTAGAAAAGAGGTGAATAAATTGGGCAAATGGCTCACTGCTGTGAAAAGAATAATCGGTCGTACTTTTTGGAGAAATACGTTTAATCGTGACATTGTGATGCAGTTGATTGTCAGCATTTTGCTAGCATCGCTTATTGCCGGTACAATCTCAGTGGCTGCGGACACTTTTTTTGGTAAGACGTTAACTTCTCTTGTCGGCGATTATGGTGAGTTTGACGTAATTGTAAATGTTCGTGAGGACAAGCGAGAAGAAGGGCAAGTCGAAATACAAAAGATTATTGAGCAAGCTTATCCCGGTGCTAAAATGCAAACAGGACCGACAATAACCGGTTTGACCAGCTTTTTTGTTGGGCTGCCTGCTGAATATAAAACGAAACAAACATATGAACAACTGGATAATACCTTTGCAAGTGTTACCGGTAAGTCGGGCATTAGTATCATGACGGAACCGCGTGTAACCATTAAGGGGGTACCGGATGGTGCCAAAAATACATTAGTAGAGCATATTATGCATATTGATGGCGTATTATTTGCTTTCCGCGATGGCAGCTCTGTTACCGTTATTTTGTCGGCGATTGATAAATCGGCGTATGTGAATCAAGAAATTCAGAAGCTGCTTAATGAGCAGCAAATCATTGAGATTACTTTTCCTGTTGGCAGTGAGCCGGAAAACGCCGTTCGTTTAGGTGACAGAATTGCAGCCGCTATTCATCAGGAGAAAGCAGTTACTGTAGCGGAAAACGTATCGGTGGACTCAAAAAATAACGAAATGGTTTATATGGTAAGTACGATGATCGAACTTAAACGTTTTCTTAGCTCTTATGCGACGCAGGTAACCCTTGCTCCTCAGGCAGGTGTCCAGCTTGCTCCCGGTGATGTTGTTGCATTCCAGGGGAGTGCAGCAGCACCCCTCCTTGCCGGTACCATGCCTGCTGCAGGCAATGTATTGGTGCAGGTGAAAACAGTAGGAGTCAATGGAAGTGCCGAAGGTACCATTACGCAGGGAACTGCGGTTGAGCTGAATAATACTGTGGGCCATGTGCTCAAGGATAATGTTATTGCTGGGGCGGCTGCCACTGCGGCATACCGCAATCCCCGGCAGCAGCTGGCAAATGCATTGACAGAGACATCGAAATTAGTAGGGCAGATTCCCGGCCTTGCTTTAGATACGCAAAATATGGCTGGCATCGGTATTCATACGCTCGATAATTATAACAACGGTGTTGGAGCAATTGAGAAAACATTGACTAGTCTTCAAGCTGCTGGTACTACCATTCAGGCAGCTACCGGAGCTATGGCTAATTTGAGCACGGAAGGCTTACAGGCGCAGTTAGGCAATTCCTCCCGCGCACTTAGCGGCCTTGCTGCGACAATGCAAGTTCTGCAGCTGGTGAATCCCCAGGCGGCCGGTTCAATTGCCGAATTGAACGCGACGGGGCAGACGCTGGATAGCTTGCAGACAGGCCTTGCTGCGCTTGATCAGGTTGCCGCTAATGCCCGTAATGCGCAGGCATCTATTAGTACAATTGTTGATGAAGGAAATAATACCTTAACTGAAGTACGTGCTTTCAATGTAGCCGGAGCCCGTCAGGACTTAGCGACCTTAAGCGGACGCCTTACAGAAGTGCAGCAGTTTAATACTCCCGTGGTAGCTGCACAATTGCAGTACCTGGCGGCAGCTGTACCGAATATGAGAGATGATGAAATCAGTCGTTCAGAGCAGCTTTTCGACCAAATTATCGGTGGTCAGGTGATTCCCAGCCAACGTATTCAAATTATGACTAACAGCAATATCAATGCTGATTTTATAGCCCCGATCATTTACCGGGAGGCAGGGCATGAGAACCTGTCAATATACACTGCTGAAATGGGAACTATTCAGCAAGATCCCCGGGCACAAGTCATGATGATTCTTACGCAGGTTAAAGCTATTTTGGCGGCAATGGTTGCGCTGGTCGCCACTATCCTGTTTTTAGTGCTTGACCATACGGCGGTAATGACGATGTTTTGCAGGCAAGGGAGAAGCGAGATAAATAAAGAAAAAGGATGGCGGCGGATGGTACAGGGTTTCCGTCATACCTTCGCGGCACCGGATTGTCTCTATGGAATGTTAGTTGGTTCGGTGCTGCTTACTGCTATTTTTATCATTGCCGGTGGCGGTATACCCTATTTGCCCTGGATTGGGGTGCCTTTTTTGGGAGCCCTGATTGGATTGGCGGTAGCTAATAATGCCGAAAAAATCAGCCCCTTATCAATGGATGAGGTAACGGCTGGCGAATCGCTTGGGCTTTCGTACGATGAAATCATGCGTGAAATTGTCGTTCCGAATGGGCGACCGGGATTATTGCAAAAGATGAATTATTACAAGTTAAAATTCAAGTAAAAAAAGTGCCGGATCGTTCCGGCACTTTTTATATGTGAATTGAAAATATTTACTTGTAAATACAGGAAGTTGAGGAGTGTTTGGTGAACACCCTCTTAGAGGAAGTTGTACAATTGTTATTTACCAGTGATGGATTCTTCCTGCAAAAGTGACTTTTTAGCGAAGCTAAGCCACAATTGAGCTGCGTGAGACAAGTACCTCCCCTTTTTCCAAATGACGGACATTTGATGCCAAATTTGCGGGCTTGCCAGGGGAATAGAGGTAATTGACTTTGAACTGAGCTCAGCACAAAGCTTACTAGGTAAAAATGCTATTCCTAAATTAGCTGCGACTGTTTGAACCATGAGTTCTCTCTGCGAGGTTTCGAAGATAATTCTGGGTGGAAAGCCAACCATTTTGCAGTGATCAATAATTTCATCATGGAGACTGAAATCATCGCGATAAATAACAAAAGATTCATTGGCTAGATCTTTTAAGTCTATTTCAGAGAGACGGCTTAAGGGATTGTCCAAGTGTATGATAACTTTGAGTGGATCATTTGTAAGTGAAAAGGATTCATATACTGCAGCGTCGGGAGTACTGCAGACTACCCCAATATCCAACGTACCTTCCTGAACCCGGAGTTCAACGTTTTTTGAACCATGCTCATACAATTCAATATCGATTTGGGGATATTTCTTGCGGAATTCGCCAAGCAGCTGGGCAAAGACAGTAGCCTCAGTAATTGGTGGAAGGCCAATTAATATTCTGCCTTTTTCAAGCTTAAATTCATTCTCGAATTCAGTCGTCAAATTGTTGAACATAGAAACTACCTGCTGGGCCTGACCGAGAAAAATAACGCCTGCATCGGTCAGCTGAACCGATTTAGAGTTTCGATTAAATAAAGTAACCCCCAGGTCTGTTTCCAAATCCTTAATCATTTTGCTTATGGCTGATTGTGATACGTGAGCAGCAACTGCAGCTTTACTAAAGCTTTTCTGGCGAGCAACTTCAATAAAGTATTTTAAATGATGAATATCCATAGGCCACCCCCTATCTCTATTCTACTATCTATAAAAGTCATAGTAAATATCATTATTATATATTTTACTTGTGCAATAGGCATGTGTAAACTAAGATTTAGCGAGATTTTTCTGATGCAAATAATGAATTAATTTCTGACTCGCGGGAAATTGTTGGAATATTTTTTCATTTCTCTTTTCTAAAGGATTTAATCTACTTTAGTAACAAAACCAGGAGAATTAGCGCTAACGGGTGAACAACTTTTTAATTGCATTTTTTGTAGTAACCGTCCGCGGTTGCTGCTTTAAGTGTTTAAGCTACTAATTTGAAGTAAAAAAGGAAGGTGTACCTGATGAGAAAAATGAAGACAATGGATGGAAACACTGCAGCTGCTCACATTTCTTACGCGTTTACCGAAGTTGCGGCAATTTACCCTATTACTCCATCGTCTCCCATGGCAGAACACGTGGATGAGTGGGTTGCGCAGGGCCGGAAGAATATTTTCGGTCAACCGGTTAAAGTAGTTGAAATGCAGTCCGAGGCAGGCGCTGCAGGTGCTTTACATGGCTCTTTGCAGGCTGGGGCATTAACGACCACTTATACCGCATCACAGGGTCTTTTACTCATGATTCCTAATATGTATAAGGTTGCCGGTGAACTGCTGCCGGGTGTATTCCATGTTAGCGCCCGGGCGCTTGCTGCCAATTCACTCAATATTTTTGGCGATCACCAAGATGTCATGGCTGCACGGCAAACTGGCTTTGCATTGTTAGCTGAAAGCAGTGTTCAACAGGTTATGGACCTGAGTGCCGTTGCTCATTTGGCAGCTATCAAAAGCAGAGTACCTTTCCTAAGCTTCTTTGATGGTTTTAGAACTTCCCATGAAGTACAAAAAATTGAAGTACTCGAATATGATGAGCTGGGCAAGTTAGTTGATCAGGATGCATTGAATGCATTCAGACGGAGAGCATTAAATCCAGACCATCCGGTTGTTCGCGGTACTGCTCAGAATCCCGACATTTACTTCCAGGAAAGAGAAATCTCTAACAGCTATTATGAAGCTATTCCTGAAATTGTGGAAGGCTATATGGCTGAAATCAGCAAACTGACCGGACGGGAATATCACCTGTTTAACTACTACGGTGCTGAAGACGCTGACCGAATTATCGTTGCTATGGGTTCAGTATGTGATGCTATTGAGGAGACTGTAGATTACCTGAACAGCAAAGGTGAAAAAGTCGGTCTATTAACTGTTCATCTGTATCGTCCGTTCTCACTGGAACATTTCTTTAAATATATTCCGAAAACAGTGAAAAAGATTGCTGTTCTTGACCGCACAAAAGAGCCTGGTTCTATTGGCGAGCCTTTATATCTTGATGTGCAAAGCGCTTTTTACGGCAAGGAATGGCAGCCTGTAATCGTCGGCGGCCGTTATGGTTTGGGTTCGAAAGATGTGATTCCTTCTCACATTGTTCCTGTTTTTGATAACCTTAAACTGGACAAACCGAAAAACCGTTTTACTGTGAGCATTGTAGATGATGTTACCCACACTTCCTTACCAATTGGGCAGGATCTTGATATTTCCACTGCAGGTACAACTGCCTGTAAGTTCTGGGGCTTAGGCTCTGACGGTACCGTCGGAGCAAACAAAAGCGCCATTAAAATCATCGGTGATTATACAGATATGTATGCACAGGCTTATTTTGCCTATGATTCGAAGAAATCAGGCGGTATTACCGTATCGCATCTGCGGTTCGGCAAGCAGCCTATTCGTTCGCCATATCTCATCAATAAGGCTGATTTCGTAGCCTGTCATAACCAATCGTACGTTAACAAATACGACGTACTGGAAGGCCTGAAGCCAGGTGGCATATTCCTGCTGAACTGTATTTGGAATGAGCAGGAACTGGAAGAGAAACTGCCTGCTCAAATGAAACGGTATATTGCTGATAATAACATTCAATTCTACACGCTGGATGCCGTTAAAATTGCTCAAGAACTGGGGCTGGGCGGACGTATTAACATGATCATGCAAGCCGCTTTCTTCAAGCTTGCCAACATTATTCCTGTTGAAACTGCTGTTAAGTATTTGAAACAAGCAGTTGAGCAATCTTATGGCAATAAAGGCCAAAAAATTGTTGATATGAACAATGCTGCTATTGATCAGGGTATCAGCGCTATTGTCAAAGTAAATGTGCCTGCACTCTGGAGCAGTGTACAGGATGAGGCAGCTGCTTCTGCTGAAGTGCCTGCATTCATTAAAAATATTCTCATTCCTATGAATCGTCAGGAAGGCGATAAATTACCAGTCAGTGCTTTCATTGGTATGGAAGATGGTACTTTCCCTGCAGGAACGGCAGCTTATGAGAAACGTGGTATTGCGATTGACGTACCTGAATGGCAAATGGATAAATGTATTCAATGTAATCAATGCTCCTACGTTTGTCCGCATGCTACCATTAGACCGATATTGGTTAATGCTGAAGAGGCTCAGGCAGCGCCAGAAGGCTTTACTGTGAAACCTGCTATTGGTGCCAAAGAACTTAGCTTCCGTCTTGCTATTTCCCCGCTGGATTGCGCCGGCTGCGGCAACTGTGCCCAGGTCTGCCCTGCGAAGGAAAAGGCACTAATTATGAAGCCTTTGGAAACACAGCTTGAGCAGGCTCCGCTCTGGGACTATGCTATGCAAGTTGCACCAAAAGCCAATCCTGCAAATCCATTAACGGTTAAAGGCAGTCAATTTGAGCAGCCGCTCCTTGAATTCTCCGGTGCTTGCGCCGGCTGCGGCGAAACGCCGTATGCTAAACTGATTACACAATTATTTGGTGACCGGATGATGATTGCCAATGCTACCGGCTGCTCGTCCATCTGGGGAGCCAGTGCACCAGCAACTCCGTATACTACCAATCATCGCGGACATGGTCCTTCATGGGCAAACTCGCTGTTTGAGGACAATGCTGAGTATGGTTTGGGCATGTATCTTGGCGTTAAACAAGTGAGAGCCAGACTGGCTACCGATATGGAAGCCGCATTGCAGCTTGCAATTAGCTCCGATCTTAAAGCAGCTCTGCAAGAATGGCTGGACAATAAGGACAATGGCACCAATTCTCGGGAAAGAGCCGATAAACTAATCGGACTGATTGAACAAGAAGTTGCTGCTCATCCTGAACTGAAAACAATCTATGAAAACAAAGACTTCTTTGTAAAACGTTCGCACTGGATCTTTGGCGGCGACGGCTGGGCTTACGATATCGGTTTCGGCGGTCTGGATCATGTTCTTGCATCAGGCGAAGATGTAAACGTATTTGTCTTTGATACTGAAGTATATTCCAATACTGGTGGTCAGTCTTCCAAAGCAACTCCTGCTGCAGCTATTGCTAAATTTGCTGCCAGCGGTAAGAGCACTAAGAAGAAAGATCTTGGCATGATGGCGATGAGCTATGGCTATGTGTATGTCGCGCAAATCTCCATGGGTGCTGATAAGAATCAGACATTAAAAGCAATTGCTGAAGCTGAAGCATATCCGGGACCATCCCTCATTATTGCTTATGCACCTTGCATTAACCATGGTTTGAAAGCCGGTATGGGTAATAGCCAACTGGAAGCCAAAAAGGCAGTAGATTCCGGCTACTGGTCCATGTACCGCTTCAATCCTACATTAAAAGAGGCTGGCAAAAATCCGTTTACACTTGATTCCAAAGAGCCTACTACTGATTTCCGGGAATTCCTGATGGGCGAAGTTCGTTACTCATCCTTGAAGAAACAGTTCCCTGAGCTGGCAGAGCAACTCTTTGTGAAGACAGAAAAAGATGCTGCTGAAAGACGCGAGTCTTATAAACGACTAGCTAAGCAGATTGATGAAGCTGCAGCACAAGTAAGCGCCACTAAAAATTAATTTGTAACAAATAAAAGTAGCCGGCATGTAGCCGGCTACTTTTTTCCTAGAATGGAAAGCTGTTATAACAAATCAGCTTAGTGTTTCGACTGCCGTAAGCAATTGCTCACCAAGCTCGTTGATAGTGTCAAGAGCGGTGAAAATATTCTTTAAGGCTGCGCATTCTTCGTCTGAAGCTGCAACAACCTGGGCAAATTCATTTTGATATGTAATCATGGCACTACACATTGACTCTAAAGCGGGAGCCAGCTGATTTACGGTTGTTTGTACCTCTGATATGGTCTTACGAATGCTTTCAGTAGATTGTCTGCTGTCGGCAGCCAGTTTTCCCACTTCTTTTGCCACAACTGCAAAACCGCGGCCATGTTCACCAACACGGGCGGCTTCAATGGTGGCATTTAACGATAATAGATTTGTTTGTTCAGCGATTCGCTTTATTGAATCGGCAATGGTACCAATGCTTTGGGCACCGTTCTCCAATGAATGAGAAATGGTCAGAGTCGCTTCAGTTCGTTTTACTTCAGACTGGAGTCCTTTTTGTAAACTGGCAAGTGAAGTACTTACAAAGTCCACAGATCCGGAAGCCAGCTTGGCGGCAGCTAGAATTTGCTGCATTTTCTGGGATAGAGTATGAACGATTGCAACAACTTGCTGTGTTAGCTGAGCATGCTCATAGGCTGTAGCCCATTTCATGAGTGCTGATGCCGACGCTAGAGTCGGCATGCGGTCAGCAGGAATGATTTTTATATCCTCTCTAAGATGGCTGCGGTATTTAGCGAATAAAATACTGTTCTTGTCCACTAAAGGGGTAGTGCCAACAATGTACCGGGCGGTGCTTAATGCGGCAATCAGCTTGGATTCTGAAAGTTCCTGAAAGGGAATTACCGTAAAAGTAAGGTGGTCAATACCGAACTTAACACAGTTTTTTGCAAAGGTTTCGCCGCCTCGCTGGTTGTGGTGAAAGATATGGACTTCTGAACCTTCGGGAATTCGGGCGATATGGGTGTAGAAAGCTCTTGAGGGAATAATCTCGAAGCCAATTATCTGTGAGCGGGGGACAACACGTGCCAGTTCATCGATGCGCGTGGGCATCGCAATATAGATATCACCGAACGTGTCGTTCCTGAGCTTATCTTGCGTTATGGCAATTCCATTAAATCCATTCACGAAAACGTGCTTAGCTGCCAAATACAATTCGTCAGCAATATCCTGTGTTCCGCCGACCGTACATATTGTAATACTCATCATTTCGCTTCCTTTCCTTTATTATAGGGATTAAAAAAGCCGGCAAAGCACCATTTACAGTACTTTGCCGACCTTGATACATTCAGTGAATAGAGCGACTATCGGCTTAGAGAGAAATATTACCCAAGACTACAGAGGTCAGCAGCCAAAACAGGGATATGCCGATAGCGGGAAGCAATGCAAATTTCTGGAGATCACCAAACTCAACTTTATTCAGACCTACCAGAAGATAAGTGGAAGGAACAAGCGGGCTTAAGAGATGTGCGCCTTGACCAATTAAAGCGGCGCGGCCCATTTCAGCAGCACTGACACCATAGGTGGCACCTGCTTTAGCAAGTACAGGAAGAACACCGAAATAGTAGGCATCATTTGTAAGGAAGAATGTGCCGGGTAAGCTGAGAAGTGCAGAGATAAAGGCCATATGAGGTCCCAGTTCAGGCGGAATGGCAGCAATAAGTGCTTTAGCCATTGCATCAACCATTTTACTGCCGGACATAACGCCCATGAAGATACCTGCGGCAAATACCATGGATACGACTGGCATAGCATTTGCACCATTAGCAACAATCCGTTCCTGTTGTTCTTTTAAGGTACGGTAGTTGATCAGCAGGGCAAGACCAGTACCGATCATGAACAGGATAGCCAATGGGAGAGCGCCGTATATCAGTGCGGCCATCAGGATGGTAGTCAAGGTAAGATTAGCCCAGAACATATTTGGACGTTTGAGCTTTTCTACTTCTGGATCTTCAGCCAATGCAGCAAGCTCCGCATGAGCCGTGTTGTCAAGAGTCAGAATGCCCAGTCTTTTCCGTTCCTGCATGCCCCAGCGATAAGCGAGGAAGCATACCCAGAGGGAACCGACAACCATACAAGGGATAAGCGGAACAAAAACCTCACTTGCTTCAAGACCTAATGAAGCTAGTACACGGCCAGTAGGGCCGCCCCAGGGAATAATGTTCATTACGCTGTTTTGCATAACTGCAATAGCGGGCAAAATAAGCGGATTCAAACCTACTCGTCTATGAACGGCCAACATTGCTGAACAGGTTACCATATAAGTGGTGGAACCGTCGCCATCAAGGGAAACAATAGCAGCAAGCACTGCAGTACCTACAGCGACTTTAACCGGGTCACCATGAACCATTTGTAAAATCTTTTTAATAAGTGGATCAAAAAGGCCTGCATCGATCATGACACCAAAAAATAAGATTGCGAAACAAATCATAATACCGGTAGGTGCAACTTGTTTAACTCCATCAAAAGCCCATTTGCCAAGCTGAGGAGCAAAGCCCAGGCTGAGCATAAATACTACAGGGACAAGCATAAGCGCTACCATGGCGGACATGCGTTTGGACATAATTAAATACATAAAGACCGCGACCATTAAGAAACCCATTGAAGCCATTAAAGTCATAAGGTTGTTACCTCCTGTGTAATTTATCGGAATATTATGCTACTTCAGGCCAGTAGCCGGCGCAATATATCCCTCCTCGCAGCGTTCCTTTTTTGAATAACACAAGATTGTAATAAAATCGGAAAATTATCGCTTGTTTAAAGAGTAGCATATTTAGGTGAAAAAGCCCTCATTTTGATCATTTTGTTTATAAAATCTGCTGCAATATTGACGTAATAGAGGAGGAAAAGTCTTATAAATCCTAGGTTTATAAGGTGTGGTGCCGCTTTAGAGTATTAGAATTATGTTCATTATGAACAAAAAAGGACTACAAGTGTTAAGTTGAATAAGAAGGGGTAAAATGAACGAAATGACCAAATAGTTTTCATTATGGCTGTACAATGGTACTCTCTAATTAACTGATTTTTTTAATGCGATAATGGCGAGTCCATTGTCTATTCGTATGGAGGTGTAAATATGGGGAAATTACTTCAGCCGGGCCAAGCTGGTACACTCGAGTCGAACGACATCGTTGTAACCGTAGCACCAGCAACTGCCGAAGACGGTATCGTTATCGAGCTTACCAGCCCTGTTATCAAGCAATATGGAAAACGGATACGGGAGGTTATTGCTGAAGCACTGGCAGACGCCGGTGTGCAGCAAGCCTTTGTGCAGGCCAATGATAAAGGAGCGCTTGACTGTACAATCAGGGCGAGAGTTCAGACTGCTGTTGCCAGAGCGCTGCAAGAGGGAGGGAATTAAATGGAAAAACTGCGGAGAAGTATGATGTTTGTGCCGGGTAATAATCCAGGCAAACTGCAAAATGCGGGCGTCTATGGTGCCGATTCAGTGATTTTCTGTTTAGAAGATGCCGTTGCCATTACCGAAAAAGATGCTGCCCGCCATTTGGTGTATAATGCGGTCAAATATATCAATTATCCCTGTGAAGTTGCAATACGGATTAATCACATCCAGACTCCTTTCGGAAAGGACGACCTTCGCGTTGTTCTGCCTGCAAAACCCGATTTAATCCGGATGCCCAAAGCCGAGTCGGCAGATGAAATCAAGATGGTTGATGAAATTATCAGTCAGGCTGAAGCGGACAATGGATTTGAACCAGGAACCATTAAAATAGGTGCAGCAATTGAAACTGCGATTGGCCTTAGAAGGGCTTATGAAATTGCTACTGCCAGCAAGCGGATGACTTTCCTGGCAATTGGCGGAGAAGATTTTATTGCTGATTTGAAAACTACACGCAGCAAGCATGGCAGGGAACTGTTTGTTCCTCGCTCGGAACTCTTGCTGGCAGCACGTGCTGCTGGTATTCAGGCGATTGACAGCGTATTCTCTGATGTCAATGATGAAGAAGGCTTTGTTGAAGAAGCGATGATGATTAAAGGGCTGGGCTTTGACGGTAAATCGGTTATCAATCCACGGCAAGTAGGCCTCATTCACAAAGTATTTGAGCCGACCGAAAAAGAAATAACCCAGGCCAAAAGGATACTGGCAGCTTATCAAGAGGCTTTGGAGAAAAAATCCGGCGTTATTGCGCTTGACGGCAAAATGATTGACGGGCCGATTGTGACCAGAGCAGAAAGAGTGCTGGCCTACGCAGCGGCTCTGAAACGATAGAATGGGGGAGATCACTTTATGATAAACACAGCTGGGCGAGTGATTCCAGAGACGATAACAGGTATAGCAAAGGTTAAACCCTATGCCGGTCCTTTCGCATATGTGCCGGAAGGCCGTCTTGTAGGTCCAAAAATCCGGGCTAGCAGACCTAAATCAGAAAAACTGCTTAAGTCCATTGATCAGGCTATTGACGCATCGGGACTTCAAGATGGTATGACGATATCTTTTCATCATCATTTTCGCAATGGTGATTATGTACTGAATCTGGTAGTAGAGGCTATTGCCCGTAAGGGAATCAAAGGCCTGACGTTGGCACCCAGTTCACTCAATGATGTGAATGATAAAATTATTCCTTTTATTGAGCAAGGGGTAATCCGGTCCATTGAAACAAGCGGCGGCCGGGGTAAGCTTGGCAAGCTGATGACATCAGGAAAATTGGAAAAACCGGTTATTATCCGTTCTCATGGCGGCCGCGCCAGAGCAATCGAGTGCGGTGAGTTGCATATTGATGTAGCCTTCCTGGGTGCGCCCTGCTGCGATATATATGGAAACATTAACGGTATCGAAGGAAAATCCGCCTGTGGATCTATGGGGTATGCGATGGTTGACGCTGCCTATGCCGATAAGGTTGTGGCGCTGACGGACAATCTGGTTGCACAACCTCTTTATAGAATCAGTATCCCCCAAACACATGTAGACTTCATTGTTGAGTTGGAAAGCATTGGCGACCCAAAAGGCATAGCCTCGGGAGCGCTGCGCATCAGCCGCGATCCGCGGGAACTCTTAATTGCTGAATATGCAACCGGAGTTATTGAATACTCAGGCTATTTTAAAGATGGCTATTCCCTGCAGCTGGGCAGTGGCGGTGCATCCCTGGCGGCAGCAAAATTCATCAAAGAAAAAATGCTTGCTCAAAAAATTACGGCAAGCTTTGGTGTAGGCGGTGTAACAGCTCCGTTTGTTGAAATGCTTGATCAAGGCTTAATCAATACCATTTTTGATACGCAGGATTTTGATATTCCATCCATTGAGTCTATAAAAAATAATCCCCGCCACCAGGAGATGTCTGCATCTTTTTATGCAAATCCTCATAATGGCGGCGCCGTTGTCAATAATCTGGATGTTGTTATTTTAAGCGCAACAGAGGTGGATGTTAACTTTAATGTTAATGTTATCACTGACTCTAATGGCACAATCATGGGTGCGTCCGGTGGTCACTGCGATACGGCAGCGGGAGCAAATCTTGCTATCGTGGTAGCGCCGCTTCTCCGGGGCCGTCTGCCAATGGTGCTTGACAGGGTTAATACCATTGTCACTCCCGGTGAAACGGTGGATGTCATTGTCACTGAGCGCGGCATTGCTGTTAATCCGCTGCGAAAGGATTTGATAGCGAACTTACAGCAATCGGGTCTGCCACTGATGTCGATTTATGATTTAAAACAAATCGCCTATGACTTGGCCGGTACACCAGAGCCAATTGAGCTTAGTGAGGAAATCGTAGGTGTTGTTGAATATCGGGACGGCACAATTATTGATGTCATCCGTAAGCCTCTTTAATGTTGGCTGTAAGTAGAGATGCGAGGCATGGATGATATTCGCGTAATAATCGTAGAAGATGACCCCATGGTTGCCGAGATCAATCGTAAATATACAGAAGCAGTAAAAGGCTTTGCCGTTGTAAAAATGGTGCGTAGAGGCGATGAGGCACTGGAACAGGTGCCCAGGGTACGCCCTGACCTGGTTATTTTAGATAATTATCTGCCTGAAAAAACTGGACTTGAAATATTAAATGTGCTTCGTCGTGATGAATGGCCGATTGATGTTATTATGATTACGGCAGCTGATGATGCTCATACGGTGACGAGAGCTTTCCGGCAAGGGATTATCGCCTATATTACCAAGCCGTTTACCTTTGAGCGATATCGCTCCGTATTAGAGGCATACCGGGATTTCCGCTTTCAGACAGGTAAGAAAAAAAGACTCGGACAAGCGGAGATTGATTCGCTGGCTGCCAGAGGCAGTGGCAGAATGAATGTAGAGCTGAGCAAAATGCCGAAAAATTATAACAGCCAGACGCGGGATTTAATTATCAATTTTTTGGTTGGCCAGCATTCGGCGCAATCAGCTGAAGAAATAGCGGTAAAAGCGGGACTGTCCAGAGTGACAGCTCGCCGCTATCTGGAGTATTTGGTTGAGCAGGGACAGGTAAGGCGCACACTTGATTATTTGGCAGTGGGAAGGCCCGTACACCGCTTTCATATGCAAAAATCCTGCCTTGGAGCGGCGAAATCGCGGTTAACGTCAATAACAGATTGAGGAGAGGGAGGCCTATGATGAATAATAAACCGGTTAAAATTGTTGAGACTGTATTGCGGGACGGTCACCAGTCGTTAGCGGCAACGCGGATGAGAATAAACGACATGATACCTGTCCTGGAGCAATTGGATGAGGCGGGCTTTCACGCTCTCGAAGCATGGGGAGGAGCGACGTTTGACAGTTGTCTCCGGTTCATCAATGAAGATCCCTGGGAGCGGCTGCGCACACTCAAAAAGCATCTTAAGAAAACGCCGATTCAGATGTTGCTCAGGGGACAGAATGTGCTCGGCTACAATCACTATGCCGATGACGTAGTAACGGAGTTTGTGAATCGTTCCGTTGATAATGGCGTTGGCGTAATCCGGATATTTGATGCTCTCAATGACGTTCGTAACCTGGAAGTGGCAATGAAGGCTGCTAAAGCTGCCGGTGCACATGTGCAGGGTGCTTTTGTTTATACGATCAGTCCTTATCACAAACAGGAGAATTTCCTGCAGGTAGCGAAAGACCTGGTGCAATTAGGGGCCGACTCAATTTGCATTAAGGATATGTCAGGCTTATTGGCTCCGTACACGGCCTATGATCTTGTCAAAGCACTGAAAGCTGATATTCAGGTGCCTATCGAGCTGCATACCCACTATACCAGTGGTATGGCGTCTATGACATATTTGAAGGCCATTGAAGCTGGTGTTGATATTGTTGACTGTGCACTTTCTCCGTTTGCCATGGGAACAGCTCAGCCTGCTACTGAAGCTATTGTTGCAGCTTTGGAAGGAACCGGATGGGATACTGGAATCAAGAAAGAGCTGCTTTACCCCATTGCCGATCATTTTCGGGGTGTAAAGAAGGAGTTGGCTGAAACCTTCAAGCTCAATACGGCAATTGATATTGATACAAAAGTTCTTACCTTCCAAATCCCGGGTGGGATGCTCTCTAACCTGCTTAATCAAATGAAAGAGCAGGGGATGGCTGATCGTTATCCTGAACTTCTGGAAGAAATGCCTAGGGTAAGAGCAGATCTCGGATATCCGCCTCTGGTTACCCCAACAAGTCAGATCACCGGATCGATGGCAGCCTTTAATGTCATGCTGGGCCGTTATAAAGTAGTGCCCCGTGAAATTAAAGATATTGTTCGCGGTAAATATGGCCGTACGCCGGCTCCGATTGATCCTGAGTTCCGTAAGCTTATCGTGGGGGACGAGCCGGTTATTACTCATCGTCCTGCAGATGATATTGCACCTCAGCTGGAAAATCTGCGCAAGGCTCTGGCAGAGCAGGGTTATCCGAATGCTTCAATGGAAGATGTGCTGTCTTATGCACTCTTTCCTGAGGTAGCCCTTGAGTTCTTTAAAAATAACAGATAAAGTAAAATGCCGTTGATAAAGCCCCATCTGCGTTGTACCCGTAAAGGGTAAGCCGAAGTACTAGGGTGCTAAAGCACCAAGAACTTCGCATTCAGGCCTGCGGGAGCTCGCTCGTCGTACCCGCGCTGTACTGTCTTCGCTCGCTTCCTCGGAATTCCCCGCGCCCACAGCTCTTTGTTGCATAAAGTAAACACTTGAGATGGAGATCGTGCATCTGGGACTTTCTGAACGGCTTGGGAACGGGATTTCTCGAAAAAACTGCAAAAATGCCGCCACTACTTAGTAGTGGCGGCATTTTTGCGTTAGCGGAGTGCGGCAATTTTTTCGTTATAGCCTTTGATTTTTGCGTATTCATTATCCCAGAAGTTTTGGTCGCGCATGCTGTCCAAGTACTCCTTGGAATAGCCAAACTTGATCCAGTCTTGTTCTTTTTGTGCAAAAAGCTGTTCTTTCTTGTCGCTGCGGCGGAAATCAAAAACCTGATCAGGCTGGGCGCCGAGAAAAATATCTTTAGCCCAGCGATCCAGAACAAAGGGAGCCATCTCCAGATAACGGTGTTCCATTTCAGCTAAGACGGAATTGTAGCGGTCAAACCCATCAGTAGCAACAGTGACGACATTATCCCCAGGTCCCAGATTGAGGTGTTTCGCCATTTTAATAGCACCAATGACGTTGCACAGACCTGAAGGACCGAAAGCAGTCTGGAGAGTTTGCGCCAATTCGCGGTCGACTCCCAGGCCGACAAGTGTTTCCAGACCGTCATGGAATATTTTCAAGCCTTGAATTGTTTCTTCGTCCTTGACCAAAATAACGAAATCGGTAGTAAGGAGATTATGAATAAGCGTACACATTTTGTCGCCGATTCCTTCAATACGGTGCTGACCGCGGCCGCCATTAGCCAGGGTAGAGCATTCATAAGGTTCCAAAGCGGCAATTTTGGCCTCAGGGAAGGCATACTTGATTTGATCACCGGCAGCCATCGTGCCTGCCGAGCCAGGTGCTGATACAAAGCCTGCGATACGGCCATTGCCGACCCCTTCTACAGCAGCAATCGCGCTGCCGCCGGTCACGTGGCGGTGGAAACGGTAGTTGGACATCAGCTCAAATTGAGCAAGTGCTTTGTTCTGAGGGTTTTTCATCAAATTATGAGTGCGCTCCAGCGTTAGAATAACATCTGATTCTGAGCCAGGAGTCAGATCAAGTTCTCCGCCGTATTTTTTTATACGCTCATAGCGCTCTTTGCTCATATTGTCAGGCATGATTATGACGGCCTTCAGGCCCAGCAGTTTAGAAATATAGGCAGTACCAATTCCAAAATTGCCTGTTGATGGGCCAAGGATAGTATGTTCAGCAGTTATTTCACCATCTACGATACCTTCAATCAAAGTGGCGTAGGCAGGACCGACCTTATGGGAGCCCGAAGGAAAGCCTGTTCCCAGCATAACCACGACGTTGGCATCTATACCGGTAAGTGCAGGAGGAAGTACGACTTTTCGTACTTTATTGGTACGGTCCTTCCAGGTAATGTTAAACAAATTAATAGGGTCCAATTCATTATCCTGTAGTGCAGTAAGGGCTTTGGAGCGCACTTCGGGAGCGATTAATTCAGGTGACAGCATTTCATCATATGTTGGTCCAAACGGAATTTTCGGCATTCGTCTTCCCCCTTATGTCTTGCTTAAAGCAAGCTAACAATTTCTAAAGTATATTGGCGAGATCCATTTAGTAATCCTGCCGGATGGCAAATCGTTAAGTAAGTTTTGTATGAAAGTTACTTGACAGCAGCTTTAACGGCAGCTAAGGACGGAGGGATAATAATCGGTGATCCCGCTGCCTTGACGGCGCTCTTAATGTCTTTAAGGCCGTTTCCAGTCACTAAAATAGCGACAGTGGCTGATTTGTCAATGATGCCGGCACTAACAGCACGCTGTACTCCGGCAGCGGCGGCAACTCCAGCGGGTTCGCCAAAGACGGCGGCCTTGCGGGCAAGCAGCTTCATCGCAGCTAGTATTTCTGCATCTGTTACCGCTATGTAGGCACCTTCTGATTGAGTGATAGCCTGCAGCCCTTTTGCAAAGTTACGAGGATGACCAACAGCAATTGAATCAGCCAGTGTCAGTGCTTCGCAGGGAATAAGTGGAGCATCATTCTGCCAGGACGTAACGAAAGGCTGGCAGCCTTCAGCCTGCACACCTAATATTTTGGGAACTTTTGCAATAAAGCCCAGTCGAACCATTTCCCACAGACCTTTGTAAACACCGCCTACCGTGCAGCCATCACCTACTGATACAGCTACCCAGTCCGGCATCGCTTCGCCTAAAGCCAGAATCTGTTCTACCAGTTCAAGTGATACTGTTTTCTTTCCCTCTATAAGGTTAGGGTTGACGGCGCAGTTGCGATTGTACCAGCCGAACTCGGCGCTGGCCTCCATGCACAGCTCCCACGCCTGATCATATGTACCGTCAACGGCAAATACCTGGGCGCCGTAAATCAAAAGCTGAGCAATTTTCGCCTCCGGTGCTGTTTTAGGCACAAAAATTGTTGCAGGCAGCTGGGCAGCAGCTGCAAAGCCTGCTAAAGAGGAAGCCGCATTGCCGGTGGATGCGCAAGTGATGCGAGCCGCTTTTTTCTCGATGGCTTTAATTACGCCAATTGAGCTGGCCCGGTCTTTAAAAGAAGCAGTGGGATTACGGCCTTCATCCTTGACATAGCAATTGGCCACACCTAACTCGGCAGCAAGTAAAGGCGCTCGGTATAAGGGGGTCCAGCCGACCTGCAGATGGGGAATGGTGTCGGTGTCTGCAACCGGCAGCAGCGGCAGATATCGCCACATGGAATATCTGCGGCAATCCTTCAAGGAGCTTGGATTAAACTGTTTGCCGATACTGTCGTAATCGTATACGACATTTAGGATTCCATCGTTATAACCGCAATCGGGGCAATATAACTCAATAACAGCTGGATCGTACTCCTGCCCGCAGTGAACGCATTGGAGGCTTTTGACAAATTCCATCATGGTCACCTCGCTTACCTATAATCATAATCTACAGATAAAGCATAACAAAACATGTACGCGCAGACAAGGTTTTTGTTTGTCACCGAAAAACGTATTAGCAGAATCTAATGTAACTGTCACCTTTTTAAATAACAACAAAGTTGGTTAAAATAAATTAAGAAAGGATATTAGTGAAGAAAGAAGGATGATGATGCCGAGAGTCTCTAGAGAAAAATCACGAAGCGGTATCTATCACATTGTGCTCAGAGGAATAAACCGGCAGGATATTTTTCATACGGAAGAGGATTTTCTGAATTTCCTGGGTATTGTCAAGCGGGTGAAAGCAGCTCAGCAGTTTCAGCTATATGCCTATTGCTTAATGCGAAATCATATTCATTTACTCATCCATGAGCAAAACGAGGATATAGCAAAAACGATGAAGCGCATCGCAGTCAGCTATGCAGGCTGGTACAATAGTCAATATGAAAGAACCGGACATGTTTTTCAAGACCGATTTAAGAGTGAGCCGGTTGAAGATCACCAATATTTGCTGACTGTTCTGCGGTACATACATAATAACCCTGTAAAGGAATATTTGGTCACAAATCCGGAGAAATATCGATGGAGCAGTTGTAAAGAGTATTATGAAGATGCCTTGCCTATTGATGAAGTAACGGATACGGCATACATTTTAGGAGTTTTTTCTGCCGATAAAGAGACTGGCCGAACGCTGCTGCAGGATTTTATGAAGCTGCAGGACTTTGACCAAATATTAGATATTGAAAAGCGGGAAAGAAAAAGCGATGCTGAGCTTGAGGCACATGTGGAGTACTTGCTGGACGGACAGCCTGTTTTACGCTTGGCAACCATGAACAAGCAGGAAAGGAATAGCTTCTTGCAGCAGTTAAAAAAGCTGAAGGGTGTAACGCAACGGCAGATAGCAAGAGTAACTGGCTTAAATCCGAATATTATATTTAAAGCATAGGAAGCAAGGGGGAGAGCTCTTTGCTTCCTATGCTTTTGCAGACCAAAATGAACAGAAAGATCGCAATGACCAAAATATTTATTTTCATAATATTGCCATTGTACAATGAATTAGAAAAATTTATTTTTATTCATTTTTATTTATTTTGAGGAGGAATTATACTTTATGAAAAAACCTTTTTTCTTAGCCTTTGCCGCTGCATTGGCATTTGGTGTTGGCAGTACAACCTTTGCGGCACCGGCAAATTTTGTTGATGTTCCTGCAAAACACTGGTCGTATGATGCGGTTTCTTATTTGGTCCAAGCTGGAATTATTGATGGTTATGGAGATAATACTTTTCGGGGCGATAAAACAATAACCCGTTACGAAATGGCTGAGATTGTGTATAAGGCTATGCAGAACCAGTCAAAAGCGAATATTGCACAGAAGGCTCTGATTGATAAACTGGGTGCGGAATATGCTCTGGAAATGAACAAAATTGATAAGCTCGATACTCGCCTTACCAAAGTGGAGCAGAACCAGTCCGGAATTAAGTTCTCTGGTTCCTTACTGGTACAGCAAAAATGGAAGTCCATGGACAATGTTCAAACTAAAAAAGGCTCCAATACGGAACAATCCTGGTTCCGCATGAACGGTACCGCCAAAGTCGATGAAAATACTTCTATCGGTATGCGGCTTGTTAACATTGCGCCGACAAAGGACAACTTTAGAGCCGCCAATGCCATCGCCGCCGGTACGCAGGGAAATTCCAGCTCAAATACGTACGGTGCGGAAGTTGACCGTTTCTTTGCAACTACAAAGCTTGGTGCTGTAAAAGCTACGCTTGGCCGTCAGGCATTAGCACTAGATAAAGAAGACATTCTGGTAGACAGCGCTTTCTTCAGTTACGATGGTGCAAAGTTAGCCTGGGACTGGAATGGTCTTAGCTTTGATGTCAAGCATGGCCGTTTTGCTCGCGATGTACGGGGCTATGCGTTTGACAATATGAGTGGGGATACTGCGTTGAAATTTAAAGATGATGGAACATTAGAAACTCCTGCAACCTACTCATCTGCATTCTCTAATGTTGATGTTGATTCTATTTCTATTGCCTCCAAATCAGGCAAACTTAACTGGAATGTGGGTGCTGCTTCCTTTAGAAACTGGAAAATGAATCAAAATCTTACAAAATACTATTATACGTACGCTGGCTGGCAGTTTAATGATAAATTCTCAATGGCCGCCGAATACGGCAAGAACCAAGAGGCCACTGAGGGCGGCGCATTTGGTACTGTGAAGGCTGTTTATGGCGCACAATCACTTAGCAAAAAAGGCAATCAGAACTTTACTGTCCAATACTGGGAAAACCAGAAAAATGCGCTCTACACGGCCTATACCTCAATTGATACCGTAGATGAAGGAGTTTCTGATGCTGTTAAAACGCTGGACTTCAGCTACCGTTATGCCTTTAGTAAGAATATGACTGCTAAGCTGCAGCATGCTACCATAACTGACAAAACGGATAATAAAAACAGCTACTCGTTCTGGAAGACGCAGTTTATCTACAAATTTTAATAATAAAGGGAAGCCATCAAGGCTTCCCTTTATCGTTGTACCCTATTATTGATTTTCTTCATAATCGGCGGCTTCTGTCCCCATCGTTGCCAGCATCAGTTCGGCATCGGAAATGCTTGAAAAAGTGCCTGCAATCAGGCGTTTGCTTGAGGGTCCTTCTGGTTGTTCAGACATGGCGGGAACCGGATTTTTGTCTGATTGCTCCATTTCTTTCACCTCCTGTGACTGTATCTTAGTTTTTTCAAGTTTAGCTCATCTCATCCGTAACTAGCACAGCAGGAAGATAGTTCTTAAATGGCTAATATATCCTTTAAAAAGGGGTTAGAAAGTGGAGGTCTCATAGTGCCGGCAGATTATAAGAATTATCTGGTCTTTGATTTTGAATTTACTACTCATGATAGTATGTGTGGACGACCTAGAGGATTTTTTCAGGAGGTCATTGAAGTAGGGGCGGTCTTATTTACTCTGCCTGAATACAAAAATGAATGGCAGTATCAGACATTCGTAAAACCGGTTTTCTTTCCCCGCTTGTCACCAGCCTGCAAGAACTTGACAATGATTAATCAGGAGGATGTTGATGGGGGTATAGCACTAGGTGAAATGCTCACCAAACTATCCGTGCCGTATAAAGCTGGTGAAACCGGATTGGTTGCCTGGGGAAACTCAGACAGGGAAGTGGTGGAAAATTGCTGTGCTAAATATAAACTGTCTTGTCCCTTTGACTGGTCGGATTATATTGATTTAGCAGAGGAATACAAAGCTTTTTATCTGCATGAACGGAGGCTTTCATTAAAGCACGCTGTTGAAGAACGTCAAATAGAGCGCAAGGGCTTTTACCACCTTGCATTGGATGATGCCGAGAATACAGCCCTAATTGCGGCGCGGATGCTGCAAGAAGGCTGGCTTCCTGGGAAATAGACTCCTTAGAATATAAGACTACTGCACTATAGTGGTCTGAGACTGTCGACAAAAGTATCCAGCAAAGGAGATCGCCACGCTAGGCTCGCGATGACACTAGGCTTTATTGTCTTTGCGAGGAGTAAACGGACGCGGCAATCTCCTTTAGGTACATTTTTCTACATGCTGAGACTACTGCAGCTGCGGTGGTCTTATGTTTTTTTGTCTGCCTGTTTGACTATCTTGGAAGAAGATTCATATTATACAGTAGCTTCAATAGTTGAAGTAAAGCATTCAAGAAATGTACTGTATTGGAATCTATTGCAAGGAGGCTTAAGGATGGACCCGGAGCAATTTATAGACTGGCTGGTACCTGCTGCGCAGCCTACCTGCCGCTCCTATCAGCTGCCGGTTAGCGTTTGTGTTGCTCAGGCGGCAATAGAGAGCGGCTGGGGAAAATATTGCATTGGCAAATACAATTTGTTTGGCCGTAAATACAATGGCAGCGGTGCCTATATTGAAAAAGTGACAGACGAGTATATCGATGGCGAGTGGTTGACAATAACTGCTAAATTTCAGGACTATGCCAGCCTGGAAGAAGCAGTGGAAGATTGGTGCATTCTCCTTACACAGGAACCGGTCTATGAGGGCTGCCTGGCTTATCGGGATCATGCAGAGCAATTTATTCAAGCCCTGGCACCGATTTATGCTACTGATCCTGACTATGAAGATAAGGTCCTGGCTACTATCCATGCGAATGATCTTACTCAATTTGACTGTTAAGACAGGCTGGGCTCTGATCGCTGCTGTAAGCGATTGGGGCAGGCCTTACATAGTTGCTGCAAGGAGGTAGTACTGCATGGTGGTATTTTTGTTTCTGCTGAATGACATATTATACTGAAAAAACAGCATATTAATGTAAATATAAAGAATAAGTATACGTTTTTGAAATTGTATACATGAATTGGCGATACAAGAAACCTTGCATTTTGAGGGTTAGTCTGCTAAACTAATATTTAGTACGTGGTACTAAGATTGAAAGGGCGGTGCCGTATCGGGCGAAGCAAAAGGATCTATCCTTATAAATTTGCTAGTAGAAAAGGAAGTGCAGGAAAATGGAGTTCTTAATCGCACTATTTGGTATCATGATGGTGAACATCGTGCTAAGTGGTGATAATGCGGTGGTTATTGCAATGGCCAGTCGCTGTCTCCCGCCAAAGCAACAAAAGATGGCCATTCTGTGGGGTAGTGCCGGGGCAATAGGGCTGCGGGTCATATTAACACTCGTAGCAGTAATGCTGTTACAGATCCCTTACCTTCAGTTTACCGGCGGATTACTGCTGGTTTGGATTGCTGCCAAGCTTCTGGTTGAGGAAAAGCATCAGGAGAATGTAGAGGCATCCGCTTCTTACTGGGCGGCGATTAAAACGATTATTATAGCTGATTTGGTTATGAGTTTGGACAATACGCTGGCTATCGCTGCAATTGCTGATGGCAACTATCTATTGCTGAGTGCTGGTTTAGCACTTAGTATTCCGCTTATTGTTTTTGGCAGTAACTTACTAATGAAAGTGATGGATAAGTATCCGGTTGTCATTTATGCAGGCGCGGGACTTATTGCCTGGACTGCCGGGGAAATGATGATCAGTGACGCAAAAATCGGTCCTTCACTGGAACATGTTTTGCCGGGTTGGCTGATACCAGCTGCTATTACAGCTGCTGTTCTTGGAATTGGCGTGTGGACCACTCATTACCGTAAAGTTAAGAGAGCCGAGAGGGGTCAGTCCAAAATTAGTCAATCGGTGCAATAAAATAGTTTATAAACAGTGTTTGCTAGAGGCTTGGGAATTAATTCCAAGTCTTTTTTGTTTTTTCGCAGGAAAAGTTATTGATCTTATGTAATATCTAATGATACGAATATGCCGGCTAGTGTGGGTAAAGGGGGATATTATGACCCGGGTTGCAATACTACTTCTTGTGATACTGCTGCTGATACCTGTTGCCGTTGATGCCAAGTTTTATCGGCAATATAACCATAAGCTTGAATTTGCCATGCCTGATAACTGGCAAAGCCTGGACCAAACTAACAATGAGTTTCTTGTTTATATTGTTGCGCCCGAGCTTCAGAATGAGATTAATATTCTTACACTGTTTCATCAACAAATACCAGAGAGTTATACACTGACGGATTATGTTAATAATACGGTGGTTAATCAAGCTAAGCTGTTGTGGCAATACCGGCTGCAAAATAAGCAGTTGGTAGAACATGCTTTTGGGCCGTACTACCGGTTGACATTTACCTGGAGCCTGTCCTGGGAGCAGCAATATTTTGTACAACAAATGCTGATCATCCGTTATCCCGATGTGTATGTATTAACTGCGACTGCTCCACTTGAGCGACGGGAAGAATATGAACCGGTATTCTTACGGGTTTTCGAAAGCTTTGCTTTCTTTAATTAGGCAAAAGAACAGACTGCAGCAAGAGGAAAACTCTGGCTTGCTACCGAATACTATAACCCGGGGAATATGCTTTATAATTCTATTTAACCCCACTGTTGGAGGCTTGTTTGACAATGGCAAAACTGGCAGATACCCCACAAAAGCGGGTTGCTGTATTTTTTTTCATTTTACTACTCTGCTTATTGGTTATCGGCGGCCGTATGGGCTATCTGCAATTGGTGCAAGGTCCTAAATTAGCTGAGAAAACCCGGCAGCAATTGCAGGAGAGCAGAGCACTTCAATCACCGCGAGGAACGATTTATGACCGTATGGGCCGGGAACTGGCTATCAGCGGTGTAACAAAATCCCTCTATGTTAATCCGAAACTTCTCAATAAAGATGCTGGTGAGGTTGCTGTCTGGCTGGCTCCTATATTGGAAATGAGTGAGAGCGGCATAAAGGAAAGACTGACTGTTGACAGCAGCTTTATGTGGCTGAAACGCACCTTGGAGCCTGATAAGGCCAAGTTAGTGGACGACCTTATTAAACAGCATCATCTTAGAGGGCTAGAGTTTGTAGAAGAAAGTAAACGCTATTATCCCAATGACAGCCTGGCCGCTCATATACTAGGCTTTGTCGGTACCGATGATATCGGTCTTGATGGTATTGAATCCGTCTTGGACAAGACAATTAAGGGAGACCGCCGGAAACAGCAATTGGAGACAGATGGGTACGGTGTTCCTATTTTTAAATCCATTCTTACTTTTTCACCTAGTCTGCAGGGAAAAAGTGTGTATTTGACTATCGACAACACTATTCAATTTATAGTAGAACAAAGCCTGGACAAGGCAATGGCTAAAACAAAAGCCAAAGCAGCAACTGCAATTATAATGAATCCCCGGACAGGCGAAATATTGGCAATGGTCAGCCGCCCCGGCTATAACCCGAATGCATTTAGCCGCTACTCTGAAGTAGAACGCAAGAACCGGGCGGTTTCGATTGTTTATGAGCCAGGCTCTACTTTTAAGCCGCTTGTAGCGGCAGCTGCCCTTGAAGAAGGAAAAGTACGGGCTGACGAGCGATTTGTTGATAATGGGTATGTAGAAGTGTCAGGCCGCCGCATTCAAAACTGGAGTGGCGACAGTTATGGCAATATTGGACTCGTTGATATTATAAAGAATTCAATTAACACGGGTATGGTTCAGCTCGGACTCAGACTGGGCAGTACGAAAATAACGGAATATGCCCGCAACTTTGGTTTTGGCCACGCTACCGGTATTGAACTGCCTGGAGAAGAAGAAGGTATTTTGTTTAATCCCGGTGATATGCGTGATGTCGATGTAGCAACCATGTCTATCGGTCAGGGGATTGCGGTTACCCCGCTGCAGCTGTTAACTGCGCTTGCTGCTATTGCAAATGACGGATTATTGCTAAAACCGCATATCATTAAGGAAATTCATAATGCCGATGACTCTATTGCCAGTGTAAGTGTTACTACACCGGTTCGGCAAGTAATTGCGCCAGAAATGGCCAAGATAATGACAACAATGATGGAAAAGGAAGTTTCTGAGGGCGGGGGTATAAAAGCAGCCGTTAAAGGCTACCGGTTTGCCGGCAAAACGGGTACGGCCGAGAAGCTGAAGGAATCAGGCGGGGGATACGAAGACAATCACTATATATCGTCTTTTACAGGCTTTGGGCCAGTTGAAGATCCACAGGTAGTGGCGCTTATTGTTATTGATGATCCTGTCGGTACATACTATGGTGCAGAGATAGTTGCACCTATTTTCAGTGAAATTATGCTGCAAGTCATGCGCTATCTGAATGTGCATCCTGAGCTTGTTTCGCAGGTTGCACCTCCGGTGAGTGCGAAAAAGGTGGAGATTGCTCCTCCGGCTAGCCCTGTTATAAAAGATGTCCCTCAAGGCAAAGTAGTTGTCCCTAATGTAAAAGGTAAGACCATACGGGAAGCTGCAGAGATCCTGACTAAAGCCGGTTTAGCCTTCGTTCCGGTCGGAACTGGATTGGCTGTCAGCCAAAAGTCGGAGGCAAACAGCATCGTCAGCAGCGGCGCAGAAATAACAGTAACATTCGAACAATAGCGAGAGACGGCCTCGCGCGAAAACAAAGTAAAGGAGGCTTTACTATGTCCGATAAACACCAACTAGCCAGGGTGTTGGAAGAAATCGCCGTTTTCCTAGAATTAAAGGGAGAAAACCCTTTTAAGATTAAGGCCTATCATACAGCGTCCCGGACAATTGACAAAGTGGATATGGATATGGCTGAGCTCGCTTTAAAGTGGGATACGGTTAAAGGAATCGGTAAAACGATTGGTCAGCAGGTGGAAGAGTTTGCTGCTACGGGGCGGCTGGCCTATCATGAAGAATTAAAAATAGCTGTTCCGCCGGTGCTTTTTGACTTGGTAAAGGTCCCCGGCTTAGGTCCGAAAAAGGCGTTGATTCTCCACGAGAAACTGGGAATTAATTCTGTAGGTGAACTGGAGTATGCCTGCCGGGAGAACCGGTTAAAGGATTTAGCGGGCTTTGGCGAAAAAACGCAAAGCAAGCTGCTTGAAGGCATTGAATATGTTAAGAAGTTCCAGGGACAGTTTTTATTGTGTGACGCTTTGCCGATCGCCGAAAAGCTGGCTGAATTTTTACGTGCTCATTCCTTTATTGAACAAGCACTGGTGGCAGGCAGTATCCGGCGCTGTGCGGAAACAGTCAAAGATATTGACATTGTTGTTGCAAGTTCTCAGCCTGAAAGGGTGAGCGAAGTCGCAGCTGTGATGCCGGGAGTACAGCAGCTCTTGAGTCAAGGGCCCACCAAAATAAGTCTTAAGCTGATTACCGGTATGAATCTGGATATTCGTATAGTGCCCTCTGAGCAATTTATTGGCTGCTTGCATCATTTCACCGGCAGTAAAGAACATCATGTACAATTACGCCGGCTGGCAAAAGAGCGGGACTTGAAAATAAATGAATATGGATTAACCGACTCGGTTGGCAAGCTGTTACCAATTGCTTCAGAAGAAGAGTTATACCTCAGGTTTGGACTGCCTTATATAGCACCTGAGCTGCGTGAAGGACGCGACGAAATTGAGCTTGCCCGTCAGAAACGTTTGCCGGAGCTTGTTTGTTTGAATGATGTTAAGGGAATGTTCCATGCCCATACCATTTATTCTGATGGAAACGCAAGTGTTGCAGATATGGCTGGAGCTTGTAAACGAAAAGGCTGGCACTATCTTGGCATTACCGATCATAGTCAGACAGCCGTATATGCCAGAGGATTACGGGTGGATACAGTACGGGAACAACGGTTGGAAATAGCTCGATTTAATGAAGAGAACAGTGATTTTTGTGTGTTGTCCGGAATTGAGAGTGACATTCTTCCTGATGGGTCACTGGATTATCCCGATGAAATTTTAGCTGAATTTGATTTCGTTATTGCATCGGTACATTCGGCATTCCGTCAGAGTGAGGCTGATATGACCCGTCGCATTCAACGGGCTATGGAAAATAAATTCGTTACTATGCTTGGGCATCCTACTGGGCGTATTTTATTGGCGCGTCAAGGTTATGATGTCGATTTGGCAGCTGTTATCCGCGCTGCAGGCGAAACCGGTACTATTATCGAGATTAATGCTAATCCTTACCGCCTTGATCTTGATTGGCGGTTTTACCAGCAGGCTAAAAGCCAGGGTGTTTTATTTTCTATCAATCCGGATGCTCATGGTATTGATGAAATTGATAATATGATGTATGGAGTGGCGATGGCTCGTAAAGGGGGATTGACTGCTGGCGATATTGTCAATACTTATCAGGGAGCCAGCCTCTTTAACATTCTTGCCCGAAAACGATAAAAACAAAAAGGGCGGCTTAGGCCACCCTTTTTGCATACCGCCAGTCACTGTGGAGCCGGCAGTTTAGGATAAGTTAGATTCATATTGCTCAATCATTTTGCGGACCATTTGACCGCCAACGCGACCGCAGTCGGCTGAAGTCATAGTAGCCCATCCATTGGAGCGAACGTGTTCAGCAATACCCAATTCGGAAGCAACTTCGAATTTCATACGATCGAGAGCGTTTTCAGAAGCGGGATTGACAGGTTTTCTGCTACGTGCCATGAAGAAATCACCTCCTTGATTTTCTGATACTAGTATTGGTCGAAAAAATAATGTTTATTCGCGTTATGTTATGTTAAATCGTTCCAAAAATCGACTAGTACCTTGTCAAGTCAAAACGGTAAGATAATGGCGAGGCTGTTTGTATGCAAACCAAGGCGGAGGAGGGAGGCATGCCGGATGTATGCTAACTGACGACAACGAAGGGGTGCACAAAACAGACCGCCAGTATTCACTGGATTAGATCTGACAAGTTGCTAAAGGCAGCTTAAGGAAAATTTAGTAGTCCCAGTCAGCAGGAAAGCTAATTGTCAGCACGAATACAAAACAGACGCAAACCAAGGAGCGGGAGGATGTAATAATGCTTAGTGATATTGAAATTGCCCAGGCAGCCAAAATGCTGCCGATAGAACAGGTAGCGGAAAAACTGGGAATTGAATCTGAGTATATTGAACAATATGGTAAATACAAAGCAAAAATTAGTCTTGATTTATATGAAAAACTCGAAAATCATCAGGATGGAAAGCTCATTTTAGTGACGGCGATTACTCCTACTCCGGCTGGTGAAGGAAAGTCGACCACAACAGTAGGGTTAGCTCAGGGGATTGCCAAACTGGGCAAAAAGGTGGCAGTAGCATTACGGGAACCATCCCTGGGGCCTTGCATGGGTGTTAAAGGGGGAGCTGCAGGCGGCGGCTATGCTCAGGTAGTGCCTATGGAAGATATTAATTTGCATTTTACCGGCGATATGCATGCCGTATCCAGCGCTCATAATTTGCTGGCTGCCATGCTGGATAATCATATTCAGCAATCCAATGCTTTACGCATCGATCCGCGCCGGATTGTGTGGCGGCGGGTCGTGGATATGAATGACCGGGCGCTGAGAAATATTATTATTGGCTTAGGCGGGAAAGCCCACGGTGTACCGCGTGAGGATGGATATGACATTACGGTTGCTTCTGAAGTGATGGCCATTTTATGTCTGGCCGGGGATCTGGAGGATTTGAAAAATCGTCTGGGCCGTATTGTCGTTGCCTATACCTATGATAATGAACCAGTCACTGTCAGCATGCTTAAAGCACAGGGTGCAATGGCGGCCTTATTGAAAGAGGCAATCAAACCCAATCTGGTTCAGACGCTGGAACATGTGCCGGCTTTTATTCATGGTGGTCCTTTTGCCAATATTGCTCATGGCTGTAATAGTGTTATGGCAACAAAGCTAGCTCTAAAACTGAGTGATTATGTTGTGACAGAAGCCGGTTTTGGCGCTGATCTGGGAGCCGAAAAATTCTTTGACATTAAGTGCCGTTATGCAAATCTTAAACCCCAGGCGGCAGTAATTGTTGCTACTGTACGGGCGTTAAAAATGCACGGCGGTGTACCGAAAACAGCGCTCACAATTCCCGATGTGCAGGCTGTAATTGAAGGTGCAGCCAATCTGGAAAAGCATATTGAAAATATTACTAAGTTTGGTGTGCCGGCAGTAGTAGCAGTAAATGTTTTTCCTACTGATACGGCAGAAGAATTGGCAGCGGTTGAAGCTATTTGCCAAAAGGCAGGTGTACCGGTGTCGATTTCCAATGTGTGGGCCCAAGGTGGTCAAGGGGGACTTGACTTAGCCCGGGTGGTGCTCGAATTGGCAGATGGCGGTAGTGCGCAGTTTGCGCCTATTTACCCATTAGATGCCTCCTTGGCAGATAAAGTGCGTATTATTGCCAGAGAAATCTATGGTGCAGCAGGGGTTGCCTTTACGAAAGAAGCAGAGAAAACGATCAATGAAATCGACAAAATGGGCTATAGCCACTTGCCGGTGTGTATGGCCAAGACGCAGTATTCTTTTTCTGATGA
Source organism: Anaerospora sp. (assembly GCF_032013335.1). Taxonomy (NCBI): domain Bacteria; kingdom Bacillati; phylum Bacillota; class Negativicutes; order Selenomonadales; family Sporomusaceae; genus Anaerospora; species Anaerospora sp. The sequence goes on from NZ_DALZUO010000015.1 coordinate 58,959, forward strand.
TGCAAATCTGCTCGGCAGGCCGCGTGATTTTGTTGTCACCGTACGCCAGGCCCGGGTTGCGGCAGGTGCGGGATTTATTGTCATGCTGACTGGTGATATTATGACGATGCCTGGGCTGCCTAAGTTTCCTGCAGCTGAGAAGATCGATGTAGATAAAAATGGGCGTATTACCGGCCTGTTTTAGGAGGAGTTTCATGACAGTTCTATTAGACGGCAAACTGGTGGCCGCGGAGCGAAAAGGGCGGATTCAAACAAAAATTGCTGCATTAGCTGCACAGAATATTACGCCCTGCTTAGCAATTGTACTAGTTGAAGGAGATGCCGCTTCCCGGATCTATACTGACCGGATGACTAAATTAGCGGAAACAATGGGAATTACTGTTGTTGTGAAGGAACTGCCTGCTGAGGTCACTCAAGCAGAGTTGATACACGTGGTTAGTGAGCTGAGTGCTGATCCGTCTGTGCAGGGTATCCTGCCGATGATGCCGCTGCCTGCTCACCTAGATGCTGATCAAATTGCCGCACATATTCAGCCAGACAAGGATATTGACGGCTTGAATCCGCTGACCATTGGTCTGGTTACAGCCGGAAAAAGCCTGGCTGCGCCTTGTACGCCGCGTGCTGTGATGGCTATTTTAGATCATTATCATATTGAACTTAGTGGTCGCAGGGCCGTCATTATCGGCCGCAGCAACGTTGTGGGCAAGCCGCTTATTCAACTGCTGTTATCACGGAATGCGACAGTTATGGTCTGTCATTCTAAAACGCAGGATTTGGCCGCAATAGTCTCACAAGGGGATATTGTTATTGCTGCAGTTGGTAAAGCAAATTTAGTGAAGGCGAACATGATTAAACCCGGAGCTGTCGTTATTGATGTAGGTATCAATGAAGTTAACGGAAAAATGGTGGGCGACGTTGAATTTGAAAGTGTAGCGCCTATAGCCGGCTTCATTACCCCTGTGCCGGGGGGTGTAGGGTCCGTTACTACCACGATGGTGTTGGAAGCAGTGCTGCAGGGATATAAGTAAAAGTTAGGCTGCACAGCTATGGGGATTGGTTTGTCAGAGCCGGTGGCTGAAGCAGCTAAACAGGCAGTGAGAGCAGCTGATTATTTACGGGGGGAAGGCCATGCATGAGATGGCAATTGCCCAGGGGATTCTGGACATCGCAGTACAAGAAGCAACTCTGAATGGTGCTGAAACGATTACTCGAATTAAACTTCGGATAGGCGAAATGACCGGAGTGCAACCGGAAGCTCTAACTTTTTGCTTTGAAGCATTAGCAGCTGAGACACCGGCAGAAGCGGCGATATTAGAAATTGAACTTGTGCCGTTAACAGCCGAGTGTCAGTCCTGTGGTCAGCAATTTGGTGTTGAAAGATATCGATTTTGTTGCCCATCCTGTTCATCGGGATCGGTAAAAACTTTATCAGGGCGGGAATTGCAAGTGGAACATCTGGAGGTTGAGTAATGGAAATCAAAGTGATGGCTAACATCCTTGATAAAAATGACCGGATTGCAGCTGACATAAACTGCCGATTAAGCAAAAAGGGTATTTTTGTACTTAATTTACTGGGATCACCGGGCTCGGGTAAAACCTCCTTATTGGAGAAAACCATCGACGTACTAAAGAGTGAGTTGCGCTTGGCAGTCATTGAAGGTGACTTGTTTACTTCAAAAGATGCCGAACGGATTAATAGTCACGGGATACCCGTTATCCAAATCAATACAGGCGGCGGTTGTCATCTGGACGCCATTATGGTACAAAATGTACTGGATCGCCTGCACTTAGATGAATTAGACATGATTATTATTGAGAATGTTGGTAACCTCGTTTGCCCAGCGGAGTTTAATATTGGTGAAGATGCAAAAGCAACTGTTCTCAGTATTACTGAAGGTGAAGATAAACCGCTTAAATACCCGTTAATGTTTAAACAAGCGAGTGTAACTGTTTTAAATAAAGTTGATTTATTACCCTATACCTCCTTTGATATGGAGGCAGCTATTGACGATATAATCAGCATCAACCCACGCATGACTCTTATCCAGGCCTCCTGCCGAACAGGTGAAGGACTGCAACCCTGGTTTGACTGGCTGCGTGAACAAGTGCACAATAAGCAGGCAAGGAGTTAAGAGTCAATGAGTGATATAACAAGACAAGAGCAAGAAATTGAGTTACTGCGCAATCAGTTAAATGCTTTAGTGATAGAGAAGCAAGGCAATCTGAATCATCCTGCAGTCATGTTTTTAAGTGCCCGCTTAGATAAGCTGATTGTGGAATGCCAAAAAAATAAAGAGAGTTTTAGCTTAAAATAGTGATAATGGTATGTTAAGTTTCCGTTTGGAATAAAAAAATTCCAGCTATGGAAACAATAGTTAACACAGCAAGGTTGGTATAAGCCGACGTTGCTGTGTTTTTATTTTGGCATATATCTTGCAATAATGCTTAGTGGCAATTAAAAGTACAAATACAATGATAGGTAGGAGGGGTTTTATATGATTATCGGCGTTGCAAAGGAAATCAAAAATAATGAGAATCGCGTTGCTCTGACACCAGCCGGTGCTGAAATGCTTCGTCAGGCAGGACACACTGTTTTGGTGGAACAGAATGCAGGCTTGGGCAGTGGGTTTTCTGATGAAAGCTATCTCAAAGCTGGTGCGCAAATTATTAGTGACAAAAAACAGCTTTTTGATTCGTCTGAAATGATCATGAAAGTGAAGGAACCACTGGCTCCGGAATATGAGCTTTTCCATGAAGGGCAAATTCTTTTTACCTATCTTCATCTGGCGCCTGAGCCGGAGCTGACAAAGGCCTTGCTAGAGAAGAAAGTAATTGGCATAGCCTACGAGACAATCGAAGGAGCACACCGTTCTCTGCCACTCTTGACTCCCATGAGTGAAGTAGCAGGCCGCATGTCTGTACAGGTTGGTGCGCAATTTTTAGAAAAACCATTTGGCGGAAAAGGTGTACTGCTGGGTGGCGTACCTGGAGTGGAGCCAGCACAGGTCGTAATTGTTGGTGGTGGGATTGTTGGTACAAATGCAGCTAAAATGGCATTGGGACTGGGAGCCAGAGTCACAATGCTTGATCTGTCTGCTGACAGGCTGCGTCAATTGGATGATTTGTTCAGTGGTCATGTGACGACTGTAATGTCAAATAGTTATAATATTGCCCAATGGGTTAAAAAAGCAGATTTGCTTGTTGGAGCAGTGCTTCTGCCAGGTGCGCGTGCACCTAAACTGGTTACTGAGGATATGGTCAAAACGATGGAGCCGGGCTCAGTAATTGTCGACGTTGCTATCGATCAGGGGGGATCGGTAGAAACAATTGACCGGGTAACTACGCATAGCGATCCTACCTACACAAAATATGGAGTGGTACACTATGCCGTGGCGAATATGCCTGGTGCAGTTGCCCGTACTTCTACTTTTGCTCTGACTAATGCTACTTTGGAATATGCTTTACAAATTGCCAATAAGGGATGGAAGAAAGCTGTTCAGGATAATGATGGTCTGGCAAAAGGCGTTAATGTCCTTGAGGGTAAACTTACATATAAGGCAGTGGCAGATGCTCTTAAAATAGCTTATACGCCTTTAGATCAGCTAGTATAATCAAATAATGTCGAATCTGCGCATAAAACATGGGCAGATTCTTTTTTTTGTCTTAAATTAGTGAAAAGGTTAAAATATTTAAAAAATTAACTTGAAATATTATACAAATACTCGTATATTGGAAAATATAGGTAAATTGAGGCGGGTGCAAGTGTGATATTAAAAAGTAAAGATGGAGAAAGGCAATGGGGTTTGGGAAGTATTCTGTTGCTTTTTTTACTGTGTACAATAGGGTTAATATCAATGACGCTTGAGGGTGTGCAGCAACAGTGTGTGGACAAGAATGTAGCGATATTGCATCATGGTTCTGACCGGGTTAACAGCTACTTTTCAAGAATACAAGGTGTTTTATTAGCTGCAGCCGATCCGGTTCAGCCCACGGGTGTTGAATCAGGTACGCTTGAACGTATTCAAAAACTGGGAATCGATTATCCGGAAATTAGTTCAATCAGTATTGTCGATAAACAGGGTAATGTTGTATATTCATCGTATCACCAGCAAATGAATTATCCACTAAGCAGCGAAAAATACTTTCAGAAAGCATTAAAAAGCTCTAAACCAGGAATTTCTGACCTGTATACAAAGCTTGGTAATCGGGCAGTGGCTGTATATGTTCCTCTTATGAAGGAGGGAGAAGTTGTTGGCCTTATACAGGCAATCGTCGATCCATATAAGTTGAATAATCTGCTTTCCGATTTAATTATTGGCAGGGAACATACCTTTTTAGGAATTACCGATACCAATGGCGTGATTATTGCCTTTTCTCACCCTCAATATATTGGGACAAGTTTGACGAGGCTGGAATCCATACAATTAGCGTTACAAGGGCAGCATGCAGCAATAGCAGAGACGAGTGCGCTGGGAAAAGACTGGCGTCTTGTTGTAGCCCGCCCGTTGGCAGATAACCAGGGAGCAGTAGTTCTTTCCCAGCCGACCAGAGCGGTATATTCCCCAGTGACTGCATTGCTGCAGTATGAAATTCCGGCCGTTCTGCTTTGGATCATTCTCATTGGTGTGCTGATCTATCGTAAAGTGCTGCGGATCAGCCAGCAGGAAGTGGACTTGATGGCACTGCAGGCTGAAAAAGCAAACGCAGTGGCAGAAATAGCTGCCAGTGTAGCCCACGAGGTACGTAATCCGTTAACGGGGATTCGTGGCTTTATGCAGTTGTTATCAAGTAGAACAAAAGATCCAAAGGCCCATGAATATGGCAAATTAATTGTCGAAGAAGTAGATCGTGTAGAAGTAATTATTAGTGAGTTCTTAAGTTTAGCGAAACCTCATTCTATGCGCAGGACGAAATGCAGCTTGACCGGTATTTTGCGCAGTGTATATTTGCTGGCAAGCGGTAGAGGCATTTATAATGGCGTTGATATTGAGTTTATTGAAACAGAAAGTATTGGTATGATGGCAGATGGTGCGCAATTGAAGCAAGCATTTCTTAATTTGTGTACGAATTCCATTCAGGCAATGCCAAATGGGGGAAAACTGACTATTTCTGTTAAACGGGAAGCAGGGCAGGCTTTTGTACTTATTCAGGATACAGGTGAAGGCATACGTCCTGAGCACATACCACGCTTAGGTGAGCGGTTTTTCACCACAAAAGAGGATGGTTCCGGCTTGGGATTGGCAGTGGTATATCGCGTAATCGAAGATAATCACCGTGGCAAGATTGACGTAAGAAGTGAACTCAATATAGGTACAACTTTTTGTATATGGCTGCCGCTGGAATAATGCGTTTTGAAAAAATAAAATCCCTTATTAGGCCGGGATTTTATTTTTTTAAAACGCATTATTAATACTCTAACATTTTATCAAGTTAAAGGAAGGAAATGATAAAGAGTTAGCGAATCATTATATACAGATTAGAAATTATTGTTGTGTGGAGGAGATGTCTGTGAGAAAAAAGATACTGGCATTATTAGTAGTGGCAGCTGTTGCAGTTCTTGCCGTCGCGGGATGTGCTTCCAATCAAGCTGCTCAGCCTAAGACAGAAAAGACTGAGAAAAAAGTTATAATCGGGTATACACCCTGGACGGGATATGGTGCCTTATTTATTGCTAAGGAGAAAGGCTTCTTTAAAAGCAGAGGCCTGGATGTTGAACTGCAAGCAATAGAAGGCGTGGGAGACAGGAAGCAATCGCTTGTTGCCAATCGTATTCAAGCCATGGCGGCTTCCCTTGATGTTTCTGTATCTGCTGCCGGTGAAGGCGTACCAATGAAATTCGTCTGGGCTTTTGATGCTTCCAACGGTGCAGACGGACTTATTGTTAAGCAAGGACGGGGGATTGAAAAAGTAGCTGATTTGAAGGGAAAAGAGATAGCCTTTCATCGCGGTTCAGCATCACATTTCTTTCTTTCTACTATATTGGAAAAAGCAGGTTTGTCTGATGCGGATATTAAAGCGGTTGATATGAAGGCAAGTGAAGCGGCATCTGCATTTATGGCAGGTAAGGTTGACGCTGCTGTAACCTGGGAACCACATTTAACTAAGGCTGTGGCTGCCGGTGACAGCGTGCTTTCTACGACGAAGGATACACCTGGTTTGATTGCTGATGTTTTGGCAGTGAGGGAAGAATTGGCACAGAAGGACCCACAAACAGTGCAGGCTCTTGTTGAGGCTCTGGCTGAAGCAACAGATTATTTGAATAAAAACCCCGAAGATACTAACAAAATTCTGGCGGCTGCTTTTAAGATGAAGCCCGAAGATGTGGCTGCTGATATTCAGACAGTTAAGTTTTATGATCTGCAAGGTAATCTGGAATTCTACGGAACTAAGGAAAAACCAGGTACAATTTATGAAGTTGGTAAGCGGGCCAGCTCCTTCTATGTAAATCAAAAAATATTGACACAGGCCCCTGATCTGACTAAATTCATCGATGGAACGTTTATCAGTAAGGCAAAAAAATAAAAATCTTCTACGTAAAAAGACAGGGCTTGTGGCCCTGTCTTTTTAGTAGGAAAATGATATAGCTTTGTCGAAGTAGCAGGCATATACCATAAGATATATGCTATAATTCGGAGGGCTTTAACGTGAGTAATGAAAAAGACTGGGAAACGTTTAAACAAAGACTTTTTACTAAATCGAGTATAAACCTGAATGATTATAAACCGACACAAATGCAGCGGCGGATTACAAATTTGATGACCCGCCATGGGGCAACAACGTATTTAGCATTTTTCGATATGATGGAGCGAAATTCTCAGTTGTATAAGGAGTTTATCGATTTTCTAACGATTAACGTTACCGAGTTTTTCCGTACTCCCGAAAAATTCGATGAGCTGGAGAAAAAAGTTATTCCTGATCTGCTTATCAAAAATAAGAAATTAAGTATCTGGAGTGCTGGCTGTTCAATCGGAGCGGAACCCTATTCTATTGCGATGATTTTGAATGAGTTGACACCAGGGGTTAAACACCGCATTTTGGCGACTGATTTGGATACAGAAATTCTTGGGAAAGCCAAAAAAGGTGTTTATACCATGAATGAGTTGAAAAATATGCCAACACCCCGATTAAGCAAATATTTTAAGCAGGTTGATGGGACATTTCAACTCAATGAAGATATTAAATCCCGCATTGAGTTTGGCCGCCATAACCTGCTGCTTGATAAATTTGAAAGTGGATTTGATCTTATTCTTTGCAGGAATGTGGTTATTTATTTTACGGAAGAAGCAAAAGATGCCTTGTACCGTCGCTTCTTTGCCTCGCTGAAATCAGGCGGTGTTTTGTTTGTTGGAGGTACGGAAGCCATTTTGAACTTCCGGGATATTGGATTTCAAAGTTATATGCCGTTTTTTTACCGCAAACCGTAGCTATCCAGCTTCATAATATGCCCCAGCCTGATACGATTCGAAACAGATATAGCAGATGGTCGAAGAATACTGAGGTGGGAGTTTGCTCAGTAACATCTTTGGTGGAAATAATATCGACTGTTTTTACTGCTTTTTCCCGCACGAAAAAAATAACTTCACCAATTTTTTGCCCCTGATAAACAGGGGCTTTTATTTTTTCCGGCAAATCAAGCTCAACCGTAACATGAGGATAATCTTCTGGCCTTACAATTACGGCCGCTACTTGATTAATATAGACGTCTACCGCATCGGTCATACCATCTTCGACGGGAATAGGACCGACAATATCACCGGCCTCGGCATATTCATATATGTCAAAGTTGTCAAAGCCGTACTTTAACAACTGCATAGAATCCTGCCAGCGGGAATGGTCATGCAGCACCACTGCAATTAACCGCTGATTGCCGCGAGTGGCACTGGATACTAAGCATGGACCTGCTTCACCGGTAGTGCCTGTTTTTACGCCATCAGCATCCTCCAGCATCCATAGCAGCTTATTTGTGTTGCGCAAGTTAACATCTTTTTCTTTGCCCCGCCGGTCCAGCCAGTCGATGGTTGTTTCCCTGGTATTTACGATTGAAGCAAAAATTGGATTAGTAAGTGCATAGCGCGATATCCAGGCTAGGTCAAAGGCTGTAGAGTAATGGCTGACAGCAGTGAGGCCATGAGGGTTGCGGAAGCTGCTGTTCACTGCTCCCAGTGACTGAGCCTTAGCGTTCATGGTGAGCACAAACGCGTCAACTGATCCGGCAAGATGCTCGGCAATTGCTACTGCAGCATCATTGCCTGAACGCAATAGAAGACCGGTTACTAATTCGCGGAGGGATAGTTTTTGGCCTGCGTAAAGGTGCATTGAAGAACCACCGGTTCCAGCAGCACGAAGACTTACTTCCACCTCCTCATCAAGGCGGCCGCTTTCAATTGCAAGAATCGCAGTTAGGACTTTTGTTGTACTGGCCGGAGCGTAACGCTTATGTATATTTTGTGCGAACAATACTTCTCCTGTTTTAGCATCCATGAGAATTGCTGCATTTGCATGTATTGTGGGCGGCTTGGGGGCTGCAGTTACAACCGCCATTGTTGTCAGTAAGAAAATCAATATATACAAAATAAGCCGTTTTATCATAGAACCCATTTGTCATCCCCCTTTTTACGCAGTATCGCGTGATATGCCACGATACTAACACATTATATTGACTACAAGGTGGTCATATGCAGTCGATTTTCAGCGTAATAGTAATTGTAGCTATGTAAGGGGGAAGAATCATGAAATATAAAGGCTTGCGGCTGTGGAGCATGATTGCTGTATTATCATTGCTGGCAGCAGGGGGAACACTTGGAAGCTTGGAAAAACAAAATAAAATTATCCGAAACGTGCCCACTACTCATCAGGTGGTCGCCTTTACATTCGACGATGGTCCTCATCCTGGAACAACGCCAGAATTATTAAAGGTACTGAGGGAGAAGGGCGTTAAAGCAACCTTTTTTATTTTAGGCCGTAATGCGGAAGTCTACGGTGACTTGCTGCGGCAGGTTGTTGCTGAAGGCCATGAACTAGCAAATCATGGCTATAGTCATCAGTTTTTACACCAAATATCGATGGAAGAGTATTTGGCGGAGGTTGAGCGCAATGAAAAGATATTGGCTCAAGTAGGTGTAAAACCGGTTTTCTTCCGCCCTCCCGGCGGAGGGTATAATGACTTGCTGGTAAGTAAATTGCAGGAAAGAGGCTATACCACAATCATGTGGACGGTAGATACCCGTGACTGGAGCCGTCCCTCAGTTAGTCAGGTTGTTAAGGTTGCATCAGCTAATTTAAAACCAGGCAATATTTTTTTATTTCATGACGGTCAAGATAAAATGCCGACACCTCAGGCTGTGAGTCTGCTGATTGACCAGTTCCGGGCGCAGGGGTATCAATTTGTGACGGTAAGTGAATTACTGCAGTATTACGAGGTGCGACATTAGTCTGAAAATTATTTACAATTATAGAAGGTTTTTTTGCTATCATACCGTATTGTTTTGATAAATCAACACTGAACGGAGGTATGGACATGATTAAACAAGCCCCTTTGGTAATGATACCCGGGCCGACACCGGTTGCAGAGTCGATCCGCCAGGCAATAGCAATACAAACCTACGGACACACATACGGTGGATTTGTTGCTATTTACAAGGAATGCTTGGCGGGCTTAAAGCAAATTTTTCAAGCTGATCATATCATTGTAATTGGTGGAGCGGGAACACTGGCAATGGAAATGGGACTCATTAATACTGTTCCTGCCGGTGAAGACATTCTTGTAGTGTCCCATGGCGTTTTCGGTGATCGCTTTGCCTTAATTGCCAACGCATTGGGGATAAAAGCAGATGTTTTAAGCTGCCCGGCCGGGCAAGCTGTGCCGCTGGCAGTTATAGAGGAAAAGCTGCAATTAAAAAAATATAAAGCCATAACGGTAACCCATGTTGACACATCAACAGGGGCCATGGCTCAAGTAAAGGAGATAGGCCGACTGGCCAGCAGATATAATACGTTATATATTGTCGACGGAGTATGTGCCAGTGCGGCTGTTCCTGAAACAATGAATGATTTTGGTATTGATGTTGTTGTTACAACCTGCCAGAAGGCATTTGGCACACCACCTGGCTTGGCAATGGTAGCTTTCAGTAATCGTGCGCTGGCTCGCCGTGATGAATTAGGAAGTGTACGGGCTTATTATTCAGATTGGAAAAATTGGCTGCCCATTATGGAAAACCCGGCTTTGTATTTTTCTACCCCGCCGGTTAATCTTATTGCTGCGCTGAGAGAGGCTGTCCGTATCGTGCTTGCCGAAGGATTAGAAGAGCGGTACCAGAGGCATAACCGGATTGCAGCGAGCATGCGTGCAGGCCTTAGTGCAATCGGACTGGAACTGGCGACTTCCCGCGATGATCTTGCGCCAACACTCAGTGTAGTTAAATACCCGGAAGGCGTAGAGGATACCGCCTTCCGGGCAAAAATGGAACAATATGATGTTTTTGTCGCCGGCGGTATAGGTGAGCTTAAAGGAAAAGGCTTCCGCATCGGCCATATGGGCAATATATGTATTAATGAAATTGTGATAACCCTGTCCGCTGTTGAACGGGCGCTTAGTTCCAATGGCTTTGCGGTATCGCCCGGAGCAGCCGTAGGGGCTGCCTGGGAAACCTGGCAGTCTTACTGATAGGTTTCGAGCTTTTTCCAGTGAGTCTGAATCATAATGTCATAGCGGTTAATGGTGGCAGTCCGTTCATTACGCAGTGCCTGAATGGCACTTAGTACATTTGGGTCAAACTGATATACTTTTTGCTTGGAAACCGTAACTGGTTTTGCATATTCTCTTAGTTTAGTCGCTACTTTCATATTGGTTTTTCCTGCCTTGACGATTACTGCCGGCTCCAGCATATCGGAACCGTCATAACGGTGTATCAGGCAATTGGGCTGAAGATGATCAATCACATTTTTATCATCTCCTTCAAGAATGACGGGTATGCCGCAGCTTGGGCAGTCAGTATGCTGGGGGACTAGCCAAGTGTAGCATGATGAACACACGAATCCGTCCATGGTAAACACCTCCGTATAATAGTTTGGCCAGGAGAGCATATTCTATCATTTTTATTTTCTTATTGACAGATCTTTGTCTTTTCTGCTATAGTCAGAGCAATAGATAAATGCATAACAGTACTATCAATGACCAGGAAGAGTACACATAGCAGGAGCGTTTCAGCGAGCCAATGACAGTGGAAGTTTGGCACAGACTCGGCATGTCGAATGGGCCTGGGAGATGCGGTCCGATCCGTTTTACGGGGTAGGCTCCGCCGGCATTCTTCTGCCGTTATCATCGAAGCGGGTATCGGAATGTTATTTCCCGTACTTTGACTGAGCAGGGTTGCTATACGTTAGCAGCCAAGCAGGGTGGCACCGCGGGTTAACCCCTCGTCCCTACTACTAGTTTATTACTAGTGTAGGAACGAGGGTTTTTTGTTTTTAAAAAACGATAAGGAGGAGTACGATCATGGAAAACAAACAGCAAGAACAACTAGTAACATATACGCAAGCTCAGGGAGGTAATTACCGCTGGGTAACTGTTACCACTCTGCTGCTGGCCATTGGGGCGATTTTGAAATTAGTGACACCTAGCGTTGGCGGGATAACACCCAATTGGATGATTGCCATGTACTGCATTGCCATTAATTTGACAAGACCCACATTTGGGCAGGCAGCAGGCATTGGCTTGGTTGCCGGGGCAGTACAAATTCCACTATCCAAATCGGCTTTTCCTTATGGTAATTTGTTAAGCGAACCGGTAGGAGCTCTTGTATGCGCTCTCGTTACTCATGCGGCTGTTAATATGACATTAGGCGGCTATAACCTGCGTCCGGCAGTTGCCACGCTCATCAGCACCGTAGCCAGTGGACTTACCTTTATTACTGTTATGAAACTGGTATTGTCTCTCCCTATGTCAGTTTTTCTTTACGCAATGCTGCCGGTGGTTTTTGTCGTAGCGGTAGTGAATATGGTCCTTACCCAGCTTCTTTATTTTCCCGCACAAAAATTATTTCATTCTCGAGGTAATAAGGAATGACAGCAATAGTATTTGAACATTTTTCTTATGCTTATTCTACTGGTGAACCGGTATTAAATAGTATTGAGCTGGAGATCCCCTATGGATCGTTTACGGTTGTCACCGGCCCTGAGGGTGCTGGGAAGACTACTCTTTGTCTGGCGGCTACCGGAGCCGTACCGCAGTTTTTTGGCGGACGCATGGCCGGAAGTGTTATGGTGGGCGGTTTAAAGACCACAGAAATCAATATGGCGGACTTAGCTCGCAAGGTTGGAACGGTGCTGGCCGATTATGAGAGTCAGCTGGTAGCCTTGACAGTAGCGGAGGAAGTGGCTTTTGGATTGGAGAATCGCGGAGTACTTCGCCATGAAATTACTGAACGGGTGAGGCAGGCCCTGGCGCTGGTAGGTCTATCTGGCAAGGAAGAGCAGGAAGTAGCGGGACTTTCGGGCGGGCAGCGGCAGCGTCTGGCTGTTGCCAGCATATTAGTAACTGAACCGGACATTCTTGTTCTGGATGAACCGGCTTCAGCCCTTGACCCGGAGGGAACCCTGGAATTATACCGGCTGTTAGGGGACCTGAACAAAAATCATGGAAAGACAATCGTTGTTGTTGAACATCAGCTAACCAATATTCTGCCCTATGCCACGCAGCTTATAGTAATGGAGAATGGAAAAATTGCCTTGGCTGGAACAGTTGCTCAGACTTTGACTGCTATGGTTGACTGTCAGCTATATGCCGAGGCTGTACCGGCATTATGGAGATTAAAGTTTTCCTTAGAAAAAGCTGCAAAAATTAACTTAGGCGAATGGACTTCTCCGGTTGAGGCTGCTGCTGAAATTAATACATTATTGGCTTCTGAAAAGAAGGGAGTGGCCAGAAGTGCTTGAACTGCAAAATATCACCTTTGGCTATAACAAAAATCAGCCTGTGCTTAAAGATGTCAGTATCAATATTGAAGCCGGTGAATTCATTGCTATTGCCGGCAGGAACGGCAGCGGCAAAACTACGGTTACCCGTCTGCTGACAGCACTAAAAAAGCCGAGCTCCGGCAATGTACTGCTTAACGGTCAAGACGCTGGAGCTAACTCTCCGGCTGATATGGCGCGACATATCGGTTATGTTTTTCAGAATCCGGACAGACAGATTTTCCGGGATTCAGTGGCCCATGAGGCTGCTTTTGGACCGGAGCAATTAGGCTTTTCTCCTGCTGAGATCAAAAAGGCAGTAGACCAGGCGCTGGAGCTAACCGGCCTGGCAGAACTTGCTAACGCTTATCCGCCTACTTTATCTAAAGGGCAAAAACAGCGGCTGACGATTGCCTCAGCACTGGCCATGCAGCCTAAACTGCTGATTCTTGATGAACCTACCAGCGGTCAGGACAGCTGTGAACGGCAGAAGCTTCTGGAATTGTTGATGCAGCTAAATGCACAAGGTGTGGCTATTATTCTGGTTACACATGATATGGAGATTATCGCCCGCTATCCTCAGCGGGTAATTGTAATGGCTGAAGGGGAGAAGGTCTTTGATGGTACTCCACGGCAGTTATTTAACGGTAAGTACCCGATTGCTGAATGGAGTTTAAGTTATCCCGCAGCAGTTGCAATTGGGCAGGACGTCTTTCCCAATGAAGAAGCGGTAATGTCGATTGATGAGTTATGCCAAATGCTTGAAGCCAAGCTGGGAGGTGACCGTTAATGAACAAGACTGCTCCATTAACAAAATTGATTCTAACGCTGGCGGTTTCTGTTTGGTCATTGCTGCTTTACACCGTTCCCGGCTTGCTCGTGCTAGTATTTGGGCAGCTGGCGCTGATTGTTATGGCTGGAGCTTTTAGCAAGACTGCGAAGGCTCTGACTGCATTAACCGTATTTGCAGTGTTGCTGGCAGGTCTGCAGTATCTTTTGGGCAGCGGACTGGAGCTATCCCTGGTTACCGGGCTGCGTATGATTTCAATGACGGAAGTTTTTCTGCTGCTGCTGGCGACGACCCGCATGCAGGACTTGACGGCAGCCCTTGTCAGCCAATGCCGGGTTCCTTATGAATATGCCTTCATGTTTACTGCGGCACTGCGTTTCGTTCCGGATTTTATTGCCGAAAGCCGTGCTGTACAGGAAGCTCAAGCTTGCCGAGGTTATTCCGCAAAAGGCGGCATTTTCCGCCGGATTACTTCGTATCTGGCTATTGTTGAGCCGCTGGTACTCAGAGCGGTCAGCCGTTCGGAAACAATGGCAATGAGTCTTGCGCTTAGGGGCTTTGGTGGTACTGGCCGCAGCTTTACTGCTAATGTAGCGCTGGGCAGCCGGGATTATGCTTTGCTTGTGGGAATGGCGGCACTGACAGCCGGTTTGGTAATCATCCGTTAACAACAATATAATACAAGTGATTTAATAAAAGGGACGTTTTTGCCAGTACACGGTGTGTGGCAAGAACGTCCCTTTTTCGCGGTGGGAGAGGAAAATGTATGTTCGGGGTCAAATATAACAGGGAACACGTTTATTGTCAGGAGGGTTTCCTTGTGGCTCTTAATCTTATTTTGGGCAGAGTAGGATCAGGCAAAACGAGCCTTTGCTTTGATAGTATTATAGATGAACTTAATGCTGCACCTGAGGGGGCACCAATGATCTTACTGGTGCCTGAGCAGGCAACTTTTCAGGCAGAGAGGCTGCTGGCAGCGCGATCAAAAAATGGTGGTTTTTCCCGTGCGCATGTCCTTGGTTTTCGCCGTTTGGCTCATAAAGTATTGTTGGAGAACGGTGGGGGTGCCAGACCGCGGATTACTGACTTAGGCAAGCGCCTGGTGCTCAGGCGGCTGCTCGTCAAACACCAGGAGGACCTTAAGATATTGGGCCGGGCAGCGAAGCAGCGTACGTTTGCTGAAACGCTGGCCAGTGCTATTTGGGAATTTAAAACGTTTTGTATTGCACCCCAGCGCCTGGTTGAAATGGAGAATACGCTGGGAGAATCTCCGCTTGCTGCTAAGGTTCATGATTTAGCATTATTATATCAACGATTTGAAGATTTTTTGGAGGGGCGGTATACAGACCCGGAAGATACGCTGACATTATTAGCAGACACTATTCCCACGGCCGAGTTAATTCGGGGAAGCCGTATCTGGATTGACGGATTCCACTGGTTTACGCCGCAAGAATATCAGGTATTGTCCGCTTTAATGAGCACAGCTGGTGATATTACGATCAGTTTATGTCTCGCTGATCCCCATTCGGCAGAACATCAAAGTGATACTGCTTTGTTTCACCGGCAATATCATACTTATAAAGAGTTAGTGAAGCTTGGTGCCAGTCATGGTTTAACGAGGACGGAACAGCAATTAAAACCGGGGAAGCGGTTTGCTGCTGCTCCAGTTTTAGGTTTTCTGGAAGAGCAGTTTGCTGCACCCAAAGCTGCCGAATGGCAGGGCGATACAACCGCTCTGCTTGTTGCTGAAGCGGCTAACCGGCGTGTAGAAGCGGAAGGGATTGCCAGGGAAATAATTCGCCTCTGCCGGGATGAACAATACCGCTGGCGTGATATTGCTGTCTTGGTACGCGACAGCGCAAGCTACTGCGAAATTCTTGAAATGGTGCTGACTGATTACGATATTCCGTACTTTAGTGACCGCCGTCGTCCTGCCGTGCATCACCCACTGGCAGAGCTGATTCGTTCAGCCTTAGAAGTGATTGTAGATAACTGGCAGTATGATCCGTTATTTCGCTGCTTGAAAACTGATTTATTTCCGCTAAAACGAGGCGATATTGATATTCTGGAGAACTATTGCCTGGAGTTTGGCCTCAAAGGCAGCCGCTGGACGGATGATAAGCCGTGGACGTTTGTCCGGCGCTTATCATTGGATGAAGACAGCGATGTGAGCGACGTTCAGCAACAGCATTTGGATGATGTAAATTCCGTTCGCGCCGCGGTTACTACACCGTTACTGCAATTTCAGGAGCAGTTAAAAGCAGCGGTGACAGTAGCGGACTATACTACTGCTGTTTACCAATTGCTAGTGACACTGGGTGTGCCGGAAAAACTGGAACGATGGGCAGTGAAAGCTGAGGAAGCTAAGGATCTGGACCAAGGCCGCGAGCACCGGCAGTTGTGGGAAAGTGTGGTCAATCTCCTGGATCAACTGGTTGAAACCTGTGGTGAAGAGACTATTACGCTTCTGGAGTATGCCCAGATTGCCGGTGAAGGTCTTGAGGGTCTTGCACTTAATTTAATCCCGCCAGGCCTTGATTATGTGACAATATCAACATTGGAAAGAAGCCGGACTTTGGAGGCGAAGGCGGTTTTTGTTCCTGGTGTCAATGATGGTGCATTGCCCCAGCGAGGCAGAGAAGAGGGCTTGCTGAGTGATGGTGAACGTGAATTTCTGGCTAATTGTGGTGTTGAACTGGCACCCGGCTCTATGCCGGATGCTTTTCATGAACAATTTATTGTTTATTTGGCACTGACAAGAGCCAAACAGTTTTTGTGGCTGAGTTATCCGTTAGCAGATGAGGATGGCAAAGCTCTCTCTCCCTCCCCGATTATTGGCAGATTGAAGAGGCTGAAGGCTATTGGCAGCTGGCGTACTCTGCCGGTAGAGCTGGCAGAGGGTGCAGAAAGGGAATACATCGTTCATCCCCGACGCAGTTTGTCAGCTCTGGCTGGAGGTCTGAAGGCTGCATTAACCGGAGGACAACCAAGTCCTGTATGGTGGCAGGTGTATAATTGGGCGCAGGGTAATCCGGCAGTTCATGAGGCTATGCGACAGGCAATTGACGGACTATTCCACCGTAACCAGACGTCGGCCTTGCCTGGGGATGTGGCCCGCCGGTTATACTGCAAGCAGGGTAAGCTTAGAGGCAGTGTTACCCGCTTCGAAGGCTATCGCGCCTGTCCTTTTCAATACTTTTCCCAGTATGGTCTAGCCCTCAAACCACGAGCTGTTTTTAAATTGGCGGCACCGGATTTTGGACAGTTCTTACATGCCGTTTTAAAAGCTTTTGGCGACAGCCTGGCTGCCGATGGCCGCCGCTGGCAGGATATATCTCCCGGCGAAGCGGCAAAGCGGTGCAGGGAAATTACGGAACAATTGGCACCAAAACTGCAAAATGAAATTTTACTTAGCTCGCGCCAATACCAGCATATCAAATCCCGCCTTGACCGGACGGTAGAACGTTCAGTGGGACAGCTTATCAACTTCGATGGTGCCAGTGCATTTAAACCGGCGGTGTTTGAGCAGTCTTTCGGCCGTACAGGCACTGATTGGCCGCCACTTACTTTTAAACTGGATGATGGCACGACTGTAGAACTAGCTGGTCAGATTGACCGGCTCGATCAGGCGCAGCATGACGGGCAGACGTATATCCTGGTTATTGATTACAAATCAGGCGGTGCCTGGATCAAAATGGCTGATGTTTATTACGGCTTAAAGCTGCAGTTGTTAACCTATCTGCTGGTAGCTTGCCAGACGGCAGGTCCGCTGTTAGGCGGAGGGGATTTGATACCGGCAGGAGCCTTATACTATTTCCTGAAAAACCCAAAGGTGTCAGGGAAACGTCCGATGAGCGAGGAGGAGATTGCCAAGGCGATTGGCAGTCAGCTTAAAATGCCGGGCTGGGTACTTGCTGAGCCGGCCGTGGTAAAACTGCTGGACACCAGCATTGACGGTTGGTCGCAGTATATTAAGGTCTGGCTTAAAAATGAAAAATTTCGTACTGACAACTGGAGTACACTAAAAACCGGTGAGCAGTTTTCCGTGCTATTAGGACATGTACATCAGCTTTTAGCGGACACTGCAGCGCAAATCATCAGCGGTCATGTTGCTATTGAGCCTTATACATTGAAAGAACGCACGCCCTGCGGTTATTGTGATTATAAACCGGTATGCCAATTTGATGCTTTGCTGCCGGATAATGTATTTCGCGTACTTGCTGATATGGAAGACGAAGAAGCATTGGCGCGTTTAGCCGGAATAGAAGGAGGCGAGACGCTTTGAGCTGGTCACCGGAACAACATCAGGCTATTTACAGCCGCAATCAAAATTTGCTGGTAGCTGCAGCTGCCGGTTCAGGTAAAACGTCTGTCCTGGTAGAACGGATTATTCAGCGGGTATTAGACCCGCTGAATCCTGTTGATATTACTCAGCTGCTTGTTGTTACTTTCACCAAGGCCGCTGCTGCAGAAATGCGGGCACGGATAGGCAATGCGTTAACTGCTGCACTCGACAACGGTGGCAATCGCCAGCACATTGAACGGCAGTTGCTGCTTATTAATGCATCATCCATATCAACGCTCCATTCTTTTTGCCAGTCAGTCGTCAGGCAATATTTTTATCAGCTTGATCTCGATCCGGCTTTTCGACTGGCCGGCGCAGCAGAAATCGAGCTGCTTGAGTTCGATGTGCTGGACAGACTGTTTGGAGAACGCTATGAGATGGGTGATGAAGCCTTTTACCGGCTGATTGAGCATTATGGTGGTGAGCGTGATGATGCTGCTCTGGCCGGATTGATTCTGAAACTGCATAGTTTTGCCCGCAGCCATCCCTGGCCGGAGCACTGGCTGGGTCAATTGCCAATGGCTTTTACCACAGGCAATCCGGTTGCGATTGATGATACTGTCTGGTCCGCTCTAATCCGGGAAAAGATTCGGTTTGAACTTGAACAAGTGTTGGCAAATTATGAAGTAATGCTGGCAGAGGTGGTGAAACCAGGTCATCCGGAGGCGTATCAGCCTGTATTGGAAAGTGATGTGCTGCAGCTCTCGCAAGTACTGGCAGCCGCCACAGAAGGCTGGCTATCACTGGCTGCAGCTCTCAGTCACTGTAAATTTGAAGAATTGCCTCGCAAAAAAATGCCTGGTGTAAGTGATGAGGCGAAAGAATTTCATCAGAATGGCCGCAAACGGGCGAAGGCCTTTATAAAAAAGACGAGTGAATTATATTTTTCGGCCACCGGAGAGGAATTGCTTGCCGATATGGCTGCTGCCGGTCCGATAGTACAGGATTTAATTGATTTAACGCTGGCTTATCATGAAGGCTTTCAACAGGCCAAGGGGAGTAAAGGACTGCTTGACTTTGGTGATTTAGAACATTTTTGCCTGCGTATTTTGCTGGACCCGGCTGCTACTCCCGAGCAGCTCCTGCCATCAACGGTGGCTACAGAATTGCGAAATAAGTATGTCGAGGTCATGGTAGATGAATATCAGGATACCAACGGAGTGCAGGAAACGATTCTCCAGCTGGTGTCCCGCTCGGACAACCGTTTTATGGTTGGCGATGTGAAGCAAAGCATTTACCGCTTCCGATTGGCGGAGCCAGGCTTATTTATGAATAAATACAATTGTTATTCGCTGGCAGGGCAAGGACAGGAGCGGCGAATTGATCTGGCCCAGAATTTTCGCAGCCAGGCCGGAGTTCTTCATGCGGTCAATTTTCTCTTCAAACAAGTCATGACTAAGAATGCCGCCGAAATGGATTATGGTGAGAAGGAATACTTAAATGCCGGCTTGATTTTTCCTGAAACAGAGGATTTAGTGCTGACTGACGCGGTAGAGGTTCATCTTATCGACAGGGATGGCACTGATGAACCAGCTGAGGAGCAAGGGGATCAGTCGGAAAGTACAGTGGCTGAGCTAAAAAGTGACAAGCCGGCAGATAACAAAAAAGAATTGAGCCGGTTTGAGCAGGAAGCCTGGCTGATTGCCAGACGTATGCTGAAATTAAAGCAGCAAGGCTATCAGGTTTATGATAAGGGGGTGGGGTGGCGTCCTCTGGCCTGGCGCGATATGGTAGTTTTACTCCGGGCTGTTTCCGGTAAAGCGTCGATATTGCTGGATACACTGCGTTATTTCGGTATTCCAGCTTATGCCGAACAGGACTCAGGGTATTTTCAGGCGACAGAAGTGCAGGTAATGCTGTCGCTGCTTAACATTATTGATAATCCTCGCCAGGATATTCATTTGGCAGCTGTACTGCGTTCGCCGCTGGTAGGCCTTTCGGCTGCTGAATTGGCACAGGTACGCCTGGCTGCAGACGGTGACCTCTGGAATGCCGTAACTACTTATTGTCAATGTGAGCAAAGCGCTGAGGAAGGAAAGCGGGTTACCGTGTTCCTGCACCGTCTGCGCGAGTGGCGCAGCTTTGCCAGAAGGCGTGGTGTAGCTGAACTGATCTGGCGGCTTTATCGTGATACCGGTTATTACGACTATGCAGGAGGAATGGCGGGAGGAACTGTCCGTCAGGCCAATTTGCGAGCTCTTTATGACCGTGCCCGCCAGTATGAGACAACTAATTTTCGCGGTTTGTTCCGCTTCCTCCGGTTTCTTGACCGGCTGCTGGATGACGGGTCCGATATGGCTGTTGCCCGGGCTTTGGGAGAAGGCGAAGATGTGGTGCGGATTATGAGTATTCATAAGAGCAAAGGGTTGGAGTTTCCCGTCGTATTTGTAGCTGATCTTGGAAAGGAATTTAACTTAAGAGATACGCGGGAAGCAATCTTACTGCACAAAAATCTTGGCATTGGTCCTTATCGCTATCACCCGGAGAAGCGCTTTCAGCATCCAACACTAGCCTGGCACGGCATTAGTCACCGGCTGGTCATGGAAACGAAGGCGGAAGAACTGCGTATTCTCTATGTAGCGTTAACAAGGGCAAGAGAAAAGTTGATCCTGGTTGGTTCGGCGGCGGCTATGGCTGAAAAATGTGCGCAGTGGAGCCGATATGCCGGCAGGCTGGAGGTAGCATTGCCTGATGCGCAGATTGCTACTGCAAAAACGTATCTGGATTGGCTGGTTCCGGCGATTACCCGCCATCCTCAGGGAGAGGCACTGCGTCAATACGGTGCTTACGAGGGGCCTCTGGCAGGATTGGTGGCGGCTGACAGCAGTCAGTGGGAGGTCCATATTTACCGACCTGGTGATCTTGGCGGACAGCAGGCTACAGCAAAGGAACGCCATCCCTGGCTGGAGCAGGTTGAGCAACTAGAACCAGTACCCATTGAAGAGAGCGTTGACTGGGTAGAGGCTGCGCTGAGCTGGCAGTATAACTATCAAGCTGCAGTTGCCATACCGGCTAAGCTGTCTGTAACAGAAATAAAACGCCGGTTTGAAGTGCCGGAAGAGGAAGCGGAACCGGTATGGCAGCAACCTGCAGTTATTGCCCGGCCCCGGTTTATTCAAAATAAAAGTACAAAATTAACTGGTGCTGAAATTGGTACAATCATGCATACTGTTATGCAGCAGGTCAACTGGCAAGGGGATATCAGTGCAAATGGCATTGCCAGTCAAGTAAAGGAATTGGTGACCCGGGAAATTTTACTGCCCGACGAGGCACCCGCAGTTGATGTTCAGGCGATAAGTTCGTTTTTTGTCTCCGATCTGGGGCAGCGGCTGATGCAGTCTCCCTGGTCTAAACGGGAAATGACATTTAGCCTGCTGCTGCCGGCAGAACGGTTTTATGAAGAAATGAGTGGGACAGAGGAAAAGATATTTATTCAAGGGGTAGTGGACTGTCTGTTTGCTGATGGCGACGGGCTGGTACTGATTGATTATAAAACGGACCGGGTAAAAGCGGGACGGGAACTGGCTGGCAAATATGCCACTCAGCTGCGCTTATATGCCCAGGCAGTAGAAGCAATTCTGCAAAAACCGGTCAAAGAAACATATTTGTATGTTTTCAGTACAAGCGAGGTTATTGCAATAGATGTACGTGAACAACTAGTAAAATAAAAGAAAAATGCTGTTTTCCTGCCGCTGATCAGCCGGGAAAACAGCATTTTTTAATAAAGAGGAAAGAAGTCTCCGTTAGTTCCACCCTGCAGATGGAGATCTTGCCGCAAGGCACTGGTTTTTGCCCTAAGGGCACTGGCCAGGGATATGCCAAGAGGCTGTAGAGAGGGTGCCTCCAGGAAGTAAAGAAATTGATAGAGTTCGGATAGGCCAAGCATCCCCCAGCAATATTCCTGCCAGATAGACTGACTCATTGCCAGCAACAACCGCGCTTGTCCCGATTCGGGAAGTGAATCAGGATAGCAGCCCATGGTGAGTTCGAGCCGTTTGAG
Source organism: Anaerospora sp. (assembly GCF_032013335.1). Classification (NCBI taxonomy): domain Bacteria; kingdom Bacillati; phylum Bacillota; class Negativicutes; order Selenomonadales; family Sporomusaceae; genus Anaerospora; species Anaerospora sp. The sequence goes on from NZ_DALZUO010000015.1 coordinate 81,045, forward strand.
GCGTTCCTGTACTGAACCTTGTCTGCGAGGATCAATTCTACATTGCAGTGCCAGAGCTTGCTTGACGGCGGCTCTTACAGTCAGACCTATGAGCTCACCCAACTTCGACTGAGTGCCGGCATCCGTGCATAGCAGCGGAGAAGCAGGATCGGAGGTCATAATTACGCCATCTGTACCAGTGCCGGTAGCGCTTCCCTGTGTGCAGGAGCTTTTAACTGCCAGCTCCTGGAGTATTGACGTTTTTGCTTCGGTAATGGTCACTAATGCTTTTGCCAGTGTACCATAAGCAAGCTTTGCATTTGTAAATGTAAGGATATTGATCGTACCGCCTATCGGATGATACCGGCCGTTATCTTCATAATAACAGGCACAATCACCAACACGGGCGGCATTTTCGTCGACTCCGGCAGTTGCTACTGTTTCAACAGTTAGGTTTTTGTAGGTTAATGCATGATACCCCCGGCAGTGCATGTCGGCACTGGTTAAAAGACCTGTAGTGTGGTCGCGATTGAGACCGCGGTCATCAGCCACTAATGCCAGGTAATTTTCCAAATTGCCGCCCGGTAGATCAGCCTCACTGTTGACAAATAGACTTAACCGGTGATTAAATACCGCTTCGGTCCTCAAATAACCGCCGTTATACAAGGATGTGCTTAAGGCAAGGCGGGGCGCAGAAAACCTGCAGATGATGGATTGATCATCTGCAAAAAGTGTTCCTCCTGTTTTTAGCAGCTGGCTTTCCATAGGGCCATTCTCCCTTCTTAGCACAGGTCATTATTCGGTCATATTAGGCCGCACGTATGTTGCTGCCGCATCACGATGCAGTATGAAATCCATATCATATAGTTGGTGCAGGTTCTCAGCAGTAGCTACCTCGCGGCAGCTCCCGTACGCTAGTACCTGGCCTTTTTTTAGAAATAATAGATCAGTACTAAATTGCATCGCTAAATTAATATCGTGCATGACGGCAATAACTGCCATGTTTTTGGTTAAAGCTAGTTTCTTGATTAAATGAAGAATGCTGAATTGGTTGGAAATATCCAGATGAGCGGTTGGCTCATCCAGCAATAGCAGCCTTGGCTGCTGAGCCAAAGCGCGGGCAATAATGATCTTCTGCCGTTCACCTTGACTTAGTTCGCTGCAGGAGCGGAATCGCTTATCCCAGACACCGGATTCTTGCATCGCGGTTTCTACAATTTCATGATCAGCCGGCGAAGGACCGGAGAAACGTGGAATATGAGGAAAGCGGCCCATTAATACCATTTGCAGGGCCGTGTATTCCTGCATGGTAACTTCTGAGCCTACAACGGCAATTTGCTGAGCAAGTTCGCGGCGGCTGTAGTCCGTCAAGGCCTTGCCATGAAGAAAAATTGTGCCGCTATGGGGCTTGAGTATCCCGGCAATTGCTTTCAATAATGTTGATTTACCGGTGCCGTTAGGGGCAATAACACTAACAAATTGCCCTGCCGAAACTGTCAAATTAATATTACTCAGCACTGTTTTGGCAGGATAACCGACCTCTAGCTCCTGGATTTCAAGAATATTCATTGCTGTACTCTCCTACCGGCTGTATATAAAACGTAGAGAAAGAAGGGACTGCCGAATAAAGCCGTTACCACTCCTACCGGAATACCGGACATAAGTGGCACAAGACGGGTTAATCCGTCGGCAAGTAATAGAAAGACTGCACCGAAGACAGCACTTAGCGGTAACAGTATCAAATGTTCGGGGCCAATTATTTTGCGGACCAGGTGAGGTACAATTAAACCAATAAACCCAATAATGCCGCTGACGGATACACAGGCTCCGGTCATTAAGGTCGTTGATACAAGCAGGAATAATTTAACTTTAGCAACATCTACCCCTAAGAAGCGGGCTTCTTCATCACCCAAAGCCATTATATCCAGGTCACGGGCGTATAAGAGGGCTATAGTAAGACCTAAGAGCACGATAAAAAGGACCGGCAGCAGGCTGTCCATGTAATTGGTCAGGCTGCCCATGAGCCAGAAAAGAATCATTTGCATTTGACCAGAGTGTAAGGCCATCAAGGCGCTTAATATGGCATTAAGCATAGCCCCGCAGGCAATGCCGGCCAGCAGCAGCTGCTGGTCAGCACGGATATGGCTACTGCGCTGTCCGAAAAAATACACTAACATCAGGCTGAGAATTGCACCGGCAAAAGCAAGAAAAATCATTAATTCGGTATGACGGGTGACAATGGAGACGGCTGCTCCCAGGGCAGCACCGGAAGATACACCGAGCACAAAGGGGTCGGCTAGCGGATTTTTAAACATTGTCTGAAAGCAAGCGCCTGAAACAGCTAAACCGCTGCCTACAATCATTGCCAGTGCCACTCGCTGCCAGCGGATGTTCCAGACAATGATCTGCTCGGTAGAAGACGTACCTGAACTGCCAAGGCCAAACAACTGGTGTAAAATAATGGAAAACACAGTAGGTACAGCTACTTCAGCCGTGCCCACTGTCAGCATACATAATGCAACTACTGCCAGAAACAGCAGCGAAATAATGAGCAACAGCAGCGGTCGTACTAATAATTGTTTCATTTGTTCTCCCAATCTTTCATTTCCTGCGGATGCAGAATTTCTGCTAATTTAACTAAACCGGTAAAACTGCGCGGTCCAGGGCGCTGTAAAAGATCATCAGTTATAGAAAATACCTGATTGTTTTTTACAGCCTGAATATCACCCAGGTTGGGATTTGTTATTAAGGAGCGTACATCATCGCGACTGTGACTGAGTACAACATAGACCTCAGGATTATAGGCATACAACTGCTCAGTGTCACAAGGGGTATAATCAACATTTTTGTCAGCCGAAACATTAATGCCGCCAGCCTGACTAATGAGATCATGAATAAAAGACTGACGCCCTACCGTCAGGAGCGGTGTATCCCAAACCTCCAGGAAGGTGCGTTTTAAGGGGGCTGACCCCACCAGCCTGCGGACTTCGGCAAGCTGGTCCGCCAATTCCCGGTGAAGCTTATTGCCGCGCTCCTGCTCGCCAATAGCTTCGCTAATGATGTCGATTGCAGTTAAAATTTCAGGAAGCGACTTTGGCTCAACGGCTATCACACGAATGCCCGCCTGTTTTAAAATCTGAATATATTTGGCTTGTATGTCAGTCATTGCAAAAACAATATCTGGCGACAATGCTACAATTTTTTCAACATCCGGCGCATGATAACCACCGATTGTAGGTTTGCTTTTAGCCTCTTCGGGATAATCGGAGTAGCTAGTCACGCCCACGACCCGGTCACCTGCTCCAAGGGCAAACACAATTTCCGTATTGCCTGGCGACATTGATACAATGCGCTGCGGTTTACCTGTCAGCGGTTTTGGCTTAAGACTGTCCTGCTTTGAGAATATGGCAGGGGCAAGCAGCATGGCCGATAGTAATAAGCCGGAAATTAAGTATAACCATTTTGGTTTGTCCATTATCACACCTCAATACAATACAAAACCCTCCCTGAACATACAGGAAGGGCAGAACTAACCGTCAATTGAAGAGCTGCCAATCCATTCCCACTTTTTCATGGGCGCGGTGAAATGGCGGGGCCGCCCAAGAGGCACCTATTCAATCCTATTCAAATTGTTATAATAGTAGCATTTTTGTAAATCCTTGTCAATGAAAGGACTTATTCTCTTCTAACTCGGCGGGAGTAAGATCAAGAAGCTGTTCTTCAGTGATCTCATCACCGTCACCAATAATGATTTCATGGTCATCGTTAGAGTCCAGATGTTTTTCAGCAGCTTTTATCACAACTTCTTCATTACCGCTTTTGGCTAGCAGCTGTTTGCAGGAATGACATACGGCTATTAACAATTTTAATCACCTCTTGGATAGTTTATCCGAAATAACAGTCTATTACGCCGAATGAATAATAGCAAATAAAAGAACGCACTTTCCCTGACAGTTACGTCAAGAAAAGAGCGTTCAGCTTTTTATAATGTAAAGCGTTTGATAGCGCTTTGCAGCTCTTCAGACATTTTTGCCAGTGCTTCGCTGGAAGCTGCTATTTCCTGCATGGAGGCGGATTGCTCTTCCGTTGCTGCTGATACGCTTTGTGTTTGCCCCGACGTATCTTTACTAACTGTATCAATTTCCCGTACTGCTGTTACAATTTGCTGGCTGCCGCTTGCCATCTGTTGAATGGCTGCCGAAATTTCTCTAATTTCAGTAGACATCTGATCGATAAGAACAACGATATCCTTAAAGGTTTTTCCTGTGCTGTTGACAACTTCAGTACCAACCTTAACCTCTCTTGTACCAGCTTCCATAGCCACTACTGCTTTATCCGTATCTTCCTGAATTTCACTAATTAAAGTAGCAATTTGTTTTGCGGCTTCCTGTGATTGTTCGGCTAGTTTGCGAACTTCCTCGGCTACTACGGCAAAGCCTCGTCCTTGTTCACCTGCCCGGGCAGCTTCAATCGCTGCATTTAGAGCCAAGAGGTTGGTTTGGCCTGCAATACCGGATATCGTATTGACAATTTGACCAATTTCTTTGGATCGGTCACCAAGTTTTGCAACTACCTGTGCCGAATGAGCGACTGTTGTTTCAATAGCATGCATCTGTGTAATAGCAGAATGAACCGCCTCGCCACCGCTGGTAGCAGCCCTGGCCGTCTGATCAGTGTTGGCAGCCACAATATTTGTATTAGCAGCTATCTGCTGAATACCTGCTGAAAGTTGTTCAACAATGGCTACTGTCTCATTTACCGCAATTAATTGTTTTTCTGTACCTTGGGCTACGCTGGTTATAGACTGGGCAACCTGATCGGCTGCCTGAGCGGATTGTTCTGCGCTGGCTGTCAGTTCCTCTGACGAAGCAGCTACTTGCTCAGCATTGACCTGCACATTGCGAACAACTTCCCGTAAGTTTGCAATCATAGTTTTAAAAGCTTTTTGCAAATCACCGATTTCATCATTGCGCTGGACTTCTACCTGTTGATTAAGATTGCCGGCTGCGATTTGCTGAGCTACGCCTAATAGTGCGCGAACAGGCCGGGTAATTGCCCGGGAACTAAAAAAGCCAATTAAAATGCCAAGGATAACAGAAAAAATACTAACGCTATTTGCAAGGGACCTAGTGGAAGCCATGCTATCCATAACATCAGCAAAGGTTGTCTGAATTTGTTTTTCCCGGTATCCAGCATATTCATCAGCCTTCTTTATGAGAGACTGTCCAGCTGGGGTAAGCTCATCAGTAGCTACCTGTAAAGCCTCCTGATCTTTACCGGCCTTTTTTAAGGGAACCACTTTTTGTTCAGCGATTTTAGTATAATTATCGTCTAATGTTTTTAGTTCGGTAAGAATTTTCTTACCTTCCTCGTTAACTGCCAAAGCGAGTAATTCTTTTTCCAGAGTTTCATTTTCATTGGATGCTTGCTTATAACTATCATACATTTCCTGCTTACCATTCAGTAAGAAACCGCGGATGCTGCTCGTTTCTACGACAGCATTAAATGCAACTTGGTTTGTTTTAATTAATGTGGGGAGACTGCGTTTTTGAATAACCTGCAGTTCCTCACTTACCTGGCTGATTTTGTACACTGTAATACCTGAGCCCACTGCACTTACCAGCACCACTAATAAAAAGAACCCAATTGTTTTCATTCCTAACGTTAGTTTCATCCTATTGCCTCCTTGTTTTTTTGCTAAGTAGCTTACTTAAAGGGAGTAGTTGGTAGTGTATCCAAGCCCCAGGGGGGCGGGGTATTTGCAAGCAAAAGAATTGAATATAAACATCTTAATATTACGGAAAGAGTAAGTTCGTGAGACAAGTAAAAAGCTGTACTACAGGTAGGTAAAAACAAAAATTGAACAAATGTAACACAATTAATTTATGTTACATTATTTTTGTGATTATAAGTAACATAATGTATAATATAACAGTAATAAGAAGCATTTGAGGATGTGTGGTCAGTATGGAGTATGTGGAACCGATCAGAAGCAAACAGCAAATTGATGCGATGAAAAAGTATTTGAAGGTGCAGAGCTTGCGAAATTATCTGTTGTTTGTTCTGGGTATTAATAGCGGACTGCGGATTTCAGATTTATTGTTGTTAACAATAAACGATGTTAAAAACAAAGACAGAGTCATCGTACGAGAAAAGAAAACTGGTAAAATCAAGGATTTTCCACTCTCCGATACATGCAAGGACGCCATTCGTGAATATCTTTCTGATGTAAAAGAAGAGAGCGGCTGGCTTTTTAAAAGTAAAAAAGGCCATGGGCCAATTACTCGTATACAAGCTTACCGTATTATCAACCAGGCAGCGCGGCATATCGGTATCCGGGAGGCAATAGGCACTCATACACTGCGAAAGACATTTGGATATTGGGCGCATAAAAGCGGAGTTGATGTAACGAAAATTCAAAAGCTGCTCAATCATTCAGCACCAAGTATTACGTTAACTTATATTGGAATTACAAAAGACGAATTAGATAATATTTATATCAATTTGAACTTATAACTTTGCAATAAAAAAGAAAAAATTGGCGAAAAAAAGGATAAAATGTAAAAATAGCGTATTTCTATACTATTCCTAAATTAGGTAACATAAATTAATTATGTTACTACGGAGTTTTTTTTATGACAAAACCACCTCTTCTTAAATAATAAGAGAGGTGGTTTTGTCATTTGGCAGATTATTCTTTATTGTTAATTTTTTTGCTTTTCATGGAAGGATTTAACTTTTAATTAGCGAACACTAGAGGATTAATAGAGAATTTGTAAAAATTGCAAAATAAATAGCGAAGACAAACGATTTTTGTGGCAGGTTTGGGATTTAGTCGCTAAGAGGTGCCAAAACGGTGAAGAAAATTAACTTGGCAACAAAGCTGAATTTCAAGATTGTTTGTATTGTTGTAGTATTAATGATCACTATTACTGCTTACCAGCATTGGTTAGCCTTAGAGGAAGAGAATGAGAAAAATATTAAATGGCTGGTAGCGATAACGGATTTTCTTGTCCAAAATAGTAGAAATATTGTAAGCTCTGATGAATTCACCAAGACTGCGTTACGTACCGAAAGTCAACCTGTAACTACAAATGAGGAATTGCAGTCTATACTTGATGATATAGTAGTCCCAATCAACATAATTAAATTCGGTTATTATTCCCGCTCTAAGGATAGTATTGTTGCTATCGGCCCAACGGCTGATGCTCTTTTGCTTGTTAATTTGGAATCGGATCAGTTTGGCTCAGTGTATGAGACTGGCCAGGCGCAACTAATTGAAAAGAAAAATTCATTGATATGGCATGGCGCAAGCGTAATCACCTATCTTCGACCAATCGAAAATAAGGGTGTTATAGTTGGCCATGCCTTTGCGTCTATAAACCAGGATGCGGTTTATGCCGCAATTTGGAAACGAACGCTGAATACTTTCTTAGGTGCATTTATTATGTTATTAGTCTGTGTTGCTGTATTTAGGGAATTATTTAGTAAACTGAAAAATGATTTGCAGCTGTTTGCAGAAACAATTGCAGAGGGTCGTACGGTTAGTTTTAACAGTGAAATAACAGAATTTACGCCTATATTAAAATACATAGGCGAACAAACAGAAAAAATGACCCGCTTAGACAGATTAAATATTATCGGTGAAATGGCGGCAAGTATTGCTCATGAAGTGCGCAACCCTATGACTACGGTACGCGGTCTATTGCAGCTTATGAGCAAAAAACCGGAATTCACAAAGCAAAGAGATAATTTAGACCTAATGATTGATGAGATTGATCGTGCTAACAGTATCATTACGGAATTCTTATCACTAGCAAAAAATAGGGCAATGGAATTTAGTGATAACAATATTAACGATATCATTCGAGATATATATCCCCTGCTGCGGGCAGATGCATTGCGAAACAATTGTGAGATTAAAGTGGACTTTAAGGAAATTCCCACTGTCCCCGTAGATCAAAACAGTATTAGACAGCTTGTGTTGAACATGGTTAGAAATGGCTTGGATGCAATGGCAGGAATGACAGGTAGCATTGAAATTAGCACAAAGTCGGAAAATGGTATCGTGTATTTATCAATCAAAGATTATGGCTGTGGCATATCACCGGAAGTGAGAGAAAAGCTTGGCACACCTTTTTTCACTACAAAAGAAAAAGGTACTGGCCTGGGGTTAGCTATTTGCTACAGAATTGTCGAGCGCCATGGAGCGTCATTGGCTGTAGAGAGCGAACTGGGAAAAGGCACAGTCTTTACGATAGCATTTGTTCCAGGGTTGGCAACTTCTGACGCAAAGGTGGACAAAAATGATCGAAAAAATAATAACGCTGTTGTTTTTACTTGGAAGTAGTGCATATTTGTATTCTGCTCAGGAACTTGCATTTGGTACACTAAGCGCACCAAAATCCGGATTTTTGCCGTATTTGGCAGGAAGCGCAGCAGTGCTGCTTTCCTTATTACTATTGGTTAAGCAAGTCCGGTCAAGAGATACCGTAACGTGTGAAAAAGCAGATTGGACAAAATTTATTTTTATTATTATTGGTCTTGTTTTTTATATTACGATTCTAAGCAGCATTGGCTACCTGCCTTCTACTTTTATTCTTCTCTTTTATTTGCTAAAGGTTACCGATACTTCGGGCTGGGTCACCCCTCTGCTGATTGCTGGAATCAGCTCTGTTGCATGTTACCTGGTATTTGGACGATATTTGGCCGTTCCGTTGCCATAAGGAGGTGCTGGAAACTTGGAGGTACTGGCTTCATTACTACATGGATTCGCAATTAGCATACTTCCGGCAAATTTATTAGCTTGTGTCATCGGTGTTGTGATTGGAACTTTAGTCGGAGTATTGCCAGGTATAGATACTATCAGTGCAATTGCGCTCTTGCTCCCTTTTAGCTATGGTCTGGATAGTACACCTGCCTTAATCATGTTTGCAGGAATTTATTATGGTTCTAAATATGGTGGATCGACTACATCCATTTTGATGAATGTTCCCGGCGAAGCTGCTTCCGTAGTTACTTGCCTCGATGGATATCCTATGGCGCAGCGCGGACGGGCCGGTGCAGCATTGACCGTGTCAGCTATTGGTTCTTTTATCGCAGGAACAATCGGTATTATCGGGTTAACATTGCTTGCTCCGCCGCTGGCTCAAGCGGCTTTAGCATTTGGACCTCCTGAATATTTTTCAATTGCCTTAGTTGGACTGGCGATTTTATCTAAACTGACCGGAACCTCTATCCTGAAATCGCTTTTAATGGCTGCGGTAGGAATTATATTAGGTACTGTCGGTATGGACAGCTTATCGGGGATTAGCCGGTTCACGTACGGTATTGATGAATTAGACCGGGGCTTTGATTTATCTATACTTGCTATGGGCGTGTTTGGCATCGGGGAAATTATTACGGTGATGACTGAGCCCCGTAACCGCCCGGCTGTACCGACAATTCGCATGCAGGATTTGTATCCGACCAAGGAAGAATGGCGTCGCTCAGGTGTTCCCATGGTCCGTGGCGGCATTATTGGTTTTCTGGTAGGGTTGCTTCCTGGCCCGGCAGCGACAATTGCCAGTTTTGTCTCGTATGCCACAGAGAAACGATTCAGCAAAAATCCTGCTCAATTTGGGCAGGGTGCAATCGAAGGAGTTGCGGGACCTGAATCTGCTAACAATTCAGCGATCTCAGCTACTATGATTCCCTTGTTGTCACTGGGTTTGCCCTTTTGTGGTGCTACCGCCATTATGCTGAGTGGGTTTATGCTTCATGGCATCATTCCCGGACCGGCACTGATTACGCAACAGCCGGACTTGTTCTGGGGGTTGATTGCCAGTATGTATATTGGCAACGTATTATTACTTGTCATTAATTTGCCGATGATCGGCGTATTCGTTCAACTACTTAAAACGCCTATGTATATCTTAATGCCATTAGTTGCAGTTGTTACATTGACGGGGGCGTATTCAATTAATAATAGTATATTTGATTTAGGTTGGGTGATTATTTTTGGCGTAATAGGATTTCTGTTGCGCCGGGCGGGATTTGAACCGGCTCCATTGGTAATTGGGTTGGTATTGGGGCCAGAACTGGAACGCGGATTGGCGCAAGGCTTGATTATCAGCAATGGAAATGTATGGACGCTGATTAGTCGGCCTATTTCGGCTACCATTTTATCCGTCGGTGCGATCGTCATGCTCTATAATACGGCTAGCTGGTTTAAAAAAGTAAGAGGTTGCTAAAAAATATCATTCAAAAGGGGAGGTAGACTATGAAGGATAAAACTCTTGTGTGGTTAGTGACAGTCTTAGTTCTTGGAGTCATAACAATAGGAGGGTGTACGAGTATGAAAACTGTAAAAATGCCTGAAACTCCTAAATATCCAGATAGGCCGATTACAATGATCGTTCCGTTTAGTGCTGGAAGTGGGCCCGATCTTATTGCACGTTTATTAGAAAGATCAATACAGCAACAATTAGGGCAACCAATAGTAATTGTAAACAAGCCCGGTGGAGCGGGAACATTAGGATTTAATGAGTTAGTAGGAGCTAACCCTGATGGTTATACAATTGGAATCTCCAGTGTTGAATTAATTTTAAATCCACTTTATGGCTCATCTAAATATAATTATCTTACAGCCTTAGAGCCGCTTGCTCAGGCAACGAGTTCAACGTCAGTCTTGGTAATTCAAGCAAATCAACCATGGCAAGACGCTAAAGCTATAATTGAGTATGGGAAACTGAATCCGGGAAAATTGAAGTTTGGCCACCAAGGCATAGGATCATTTAGTCATATCGTTGGTGAAACATTTTCATTGTTTACAGAAAGTGAATTAGAGCAGGTTCCTTTTCGTGGAGGCGGGGAGACTGTTGCTGCATTACTAGGGGGACATATTCAACTAGCCTTTGTTTCTCCTGCTATGGCGAAGGAACATATAAAGAATGGTACCCTACGAGCGCTAGCTATTTCAGATATTAAACGGTTAAATGACCCAGTGTTTGCACAAGTACCAACCTTTAAAGAACAAGGATTAGATAT